>NZ_JBHTWG010000006.1:60220-173395 GCF_042792555.1 Streptomyces sp. NPDC056628 | reverse complement strand
TTTGGGCGCGGCCCGGGGGGGGGGGGGGGGGGGGGGGGGGGGGGGGGGGGGGGGGCCCCGCCCCCCCCCCCGCGCCGATGCACGAGCCGCAGGTACGGGGGGAACCCCGGCTCTGTGCGAGGGCCGATGACCAGTCGGCTCACTCTGATCAGCGCCGGGGCGCGCGAAAACGTCACTCCTGGCGCGAAAATTTTTCCGCCGGACGGAAGAACCGCAGGTCAGCGGCTTGCGGCAGAGGCGGTGGGGGTGGGGGTGGGGGTGGGGGTGGAGGCGGCACGCGGTGCCCCGCGTCCGGGGGACGCGTCGCCCTCCGTGTGCCGGTCGTCGCCGGAGCCGTCGTCGCCGCGGGTCAGCCCGTTCGGGGCGTCGTCCTCGCCGTCGTGGCGCGAGTCGCCCCGGTCGCTCCAGTCGCCGTCGTCGTGCCGGCCGTCGTCCCCGCCGTGCCCCTTGCCCTTGTCCCGGCCACGGTCGTCGGCGTCGCCGCCGGTCCTGGCGTCCACGTGCCCGAGGACCTTCTCGCAGTAGGTCCGCACCCGGTCCCGGCCGCCCGCCGCGCCGGTCAGCGCCCGTCTGCGCTCGCCGGACAGCGCCTTGCCGTCCCGGAGGTCGCGGCAGGAGGAGACGACACCGCGCCACCAGCCGCCGGAGCCGCGCCGGCCGTCACCCGTGGCCTCGTCGTCCGCGGGGCCGCCGGGGTCGGTGCCCTCGGTGGCGCCGGGGTCCGCGGGCGCCACGGACCCGCCGGGTCCGCTGCCCTCCGGCGCGTTCCGCTCCGGGGAGGGCGACACGAGCGGCCGTTCCGTCGGGGGAGGCGCGGGGACCGTCGCGGCGGGGCGGGCGGGCTCGTCGTCGTCGAACGGCGTCGGCAGGACTCCGGTTCCGGCCGCGACGGCGACCCCGCCGACCATGCCGACGGCCAAGGCGGCGGCGAGGGCGAGCCGGACGGGCCGCCCCCAGCGCGGGCGGCGCGGCCGGGCGCCGGGGCCGCCGAGACGCACCAGGCCGACCTCGTCGGCGGCCTGGCCGCCGGGGGCCCCGGGGGTCGCGGCCGTGATGGCCCGGCCCGCGCGGGCAGCCCGGTAGGCCGCCAACGCGGCGGCTTCTCCGGGGAGTTCTCCGCAGGTCGGGGCCGGTTCGGCGGTCAGTGCCTCAAGGGTCTTGGCGAGCCGTTCGGCCTGATCGCGGTCGGCCGGGTCGACAGCTTCGAGTGGCTCTCCCCGCAGCAAGCGTTCCGCCGTTTCGCGGTCCAGCCACCTGTTCAGCTCGTCGGCCATCACACATCCTTCTGCGCCCGCGTACGCAGATGCGTCACACTCGCGGACGTCACCGCGCGGCGGCGCGGTTCTCGCTGCGGCGGCAGGGCGTCGAGCACCCCGGCCGATTCCGGATCGTCGCCGATGAGTTCGGCGAGGCGCTTCAGACCCCGGTGCGCCGCGGTCCGTACGGCACCCGGGCGCTTGCCCAGTGTCTGCGCGGCCGTCTTGGCGTCGAGCCCCACGACCACGCGCAGCACGACGGCCTCGGCCTGGTCCTGGGGCAGCCGGGCGATGAGGGAGAGGGTGCCGTCGGTGGCCAGCGCCTCGATGGCCTCCCCGGCCGTGTCGGACTCGGCTGCCTTCCCGGTCAGTTCCGTCTCGTCGCCGCCGATCGCGGGGCGGCGCCCGCGCATCCTGATGTGGTCCAGCGCCCGGTTGCGCGCTATCCGCGCCGCCCAGCCGCGGAACCGGTCGGCGTCACCGCTGAACCGGTCCAGGTCGCGCGCTATCTGGAGCCACGCCTCGGAGGCGACGTCCTCGGCGTCCGGGTCGCCCACCAGCGTCCGCACGTATCCGAGCAGCCGCGGGTGCACGGAGCGGTACACAGTACGGAAGGCGGTCTCGTCCCCGTCCTGTGCCGCAAGCACCGCGGTGGTCAGCTCCGCGTCGTCCCCCAGCACTGGATACCTCAATTGATGGTTGCGGCAACAGGACCGCAGGTCGTTGCGGTGGTCTTACAGCCTCCGCGCCCGGCGCGAAAGGCACGTTACGGCGTGAAACCGCTGCTCGTCCATGTCTGTACAACATGCAACCACCCCGTGTCCCGGCTGTCCCGCCGTCCGGGTGTGACAGAAAACGCAGTCATGGCGCTGTAGAGAGTACGGGCCGCCGCGCGGCCCGTGCCGCGCGACGGCCGGGGCCTCTCCTGTGGGGGGTGGCGGCCCCGGCCGTTGCTTTGGCCGGCTTCGCGCCTTCTCGAGCGCCTTGCGCATACGGGCACACGGGGGCGCCGTTCACGCCGCTCCGCTTCCCGAGCGCGGTCAGTTCTTGCTCTTCCCGGAGTTCCCGGGGTTCCCGTCGTCACCGGCACCCTGCCCGGGCGTGCCCCGACCGGACCCCTTACCGTCCTGCCCCCTGCCGGTGGCCGGTGTCCCGGCCGTGCCGTTCCCGGGCGGCGGGCCGCTCTTGCCCGTGCCGTTCCCGGGCGGCGGACTGCTCTTGCCCGTGCCGTTCCCGGGCGTGCGGCCCGGCTGGGCCGATGCCGTGGCGAGGCGGTCGGCGCAGTACGCGGCGACCTTGTCCTCGCCGCCCGCCGCCGTGACGAGCCGCTGCCACGCCGTCGACTCCAGCGCCTTGCCCCGGCCGGCGACCTTGCCGTACGCACGGCATTTGGCCTCGGTGTCCCGCGTGGTGTCCGGGTGGTCCGGGCGGGTGGGCCGGGGTGCGGCGGACGCCTGCGCGGAGGGCACGGCCGACGGGCGGGAAGCACTTTCGGAGGAGGACGTCCGTCGCTCCTCGGGCGCCTCCGAGGGACCGGAGGAATTGATCGCGGCGACCGCGACCCCGCCCATCGTGAGACCGGCGAGCAGCAGGGACAACGTGGTGCGCGCCGACATCGCCAGGCGGCGGCGCTCCGGGGGCCGCCAGTCGTCCCGGGGCCGGGTGCGCGCCCGGTGGGCGCCCTCGGCGCGGGCGGCCCGGAACGCGACCACGGCCCGCTGCTCGCCCTCGGCGTCCGGGCGGTGCCCGCGCAACACGGCGGCGGACAGGAGCGCCTCCAGCTCCATGTCGTCGAACACCGTGTCCGGGTCGGACGGGTGACGGGCCGTCATACGCCCGGGGCGCGCGCGCCGACGGCCGGGCGTCGCACCGCCGCTCTGCCGTTCACCCATGTCCGCTTCCGTTCCCGTCCGACTCGCTCTGCCGGCCACCGGCCCGCCGGGCACGTACGCCCCGCGTGTGACAGCCGTGCCTCCGGGAGCCGTAGTGCCCCTACGTCTCCCTTGTTCGTACGTCCCGTCCGTCCGTACGACTCACCCGCGCCCACCGACCGCGACGCACGTCACGCCGGGCGTCCGACCGCCGTCCGCGCAGGTCATGTCGACTCCCCCAGCGTCCCGGGGCCGTCATCCGTCACACCGGCCGCGCCGAGCTGGTCGGCCAGCCGCTTCAGCCCCCGGTACGCGGCCGTGCGCACCGCGCCCGGGCGCTTGCCGAGCACCCGGGCCGCCGCGGGGCCGTCGAGTCCGACGACCACGCGCAGCAGCACCGCCTCGGCCTGGTCCCTCGGCAGTCCGCGGACCAGGCGCAGGGCCCGTTCCGTGGAGAGCGACTCCAGGGCCCGCTCGTGCGTGCTGGACGGGTCGGGCAGCTCCAGCACGTCCTGCTCCAGCACGGACGACCGGGGCCGTACGCGCTGCCGGCGCAGATGGTCCAGCGCCCGGTGCCGGGCGATCGTCGCGGTCCAGCCCCGGAATCCGGCGCCGTCGCCGGTGAAGCGGCCGAGGTCCCGGGCGATCTCCAGCCAGGCGTCCGACGCCACGTCCTCGGCGTCGTTGCCGACCAGACCGCGCAGATACCCCAGCAGCCCCGGCTGCACCAGCCGGTACGCGACCGCGAACGCGGCCTCGTCGCCGTCCTGGGCCCGCGCGACGGCCGCGCCCAGTTCCCCGTCGTGCGCGAGCGCGCGGCGGGGTTCCCCTCCTCGAGCCAAGAACTGTCCTCGTCCGTACCGGTTCGTGGCGAATCCGTACCTCGCGGTACGCCCACCCTTGCGCACGTCCCTTCACGCTCATCAGCGCCCGGAACCACGGAAGTGTCACTGGTGACGGCCGTGTCGGTCCTGTCCGCGGTCCGGTACAACCCTCTCGGCACCTCGCGAGTCAGACGCCGCGAGTGAGGGCCGATACCCCCTTCGACCCTTCGTGCGGGGCGAGGCACGCCCGCCCCATAAAGATCAAGTAAGAGGATGAACACGTCATGGCTACCCACGCCCCCTCCCGCTCCCTTCGCGGTCTTTCCGCCGTTGTCGCTCTGATCGCAGCCGGGGCGGTGGGGTGTTCGGGCGTCTCCGACGCCGTCGACAGCGCCCAGGACGGCGCGAAGAAGGTCGCCCGCCAGCGCTCGGTGTTCTCCCTGGACATCGGTGACTGCTACAACCCGAACGGCAAGGCCGAGGGGACGGCCTTCACCGTCGAGATCGTGCCGTGCGACGAGGCCCATGTCGGCCAGGTCGTGGGCGAGTTCTCGATCGACAAGGGCAAGGCGTACCCGGGCGACGACGGCGTCTCCACGATCGCGGACAACCAGTGCCCGGTCGAGGCGCAGAAGTACTCCCCGGACACCTGGGCGCTCCCCAAGGGCGTGTCGCTCTTCTACTACACGCCGACCAAGGAGAGTTGGGCGACCGGCGACCGCGCGGTCAGCTGCACCTACACCAAGGAGGGCGGCAAGTTCAGCGGCACGCTGAACACCGCCAAGTCCCTCAAGCCGGAGCAGGCCACGTTCCTGAAGGGTTCGAACGCGGTCTACGAGGCGCTGTGGGCCAACCAGTCCGAGAAGGACGCCGTCGAGGACGACCTGGCGGGTTACAAGAAGCAGGCCAAGGCCGTCGCGGCCGCCCTCGCCGCCCACGTCGACGGTCTGCAGGACGTCGAGGGCGCCGAAGTGGCCAAGCTGCGCGCGACCCTGACGAAGGCCGCCGCCGACTGGAAGAAGGCCGCGAACGCCGCCGACGCCGACGCGTTCTACATCGCCTACGACCCGGCGTTCGACGGCATCGACCCGAACGCGTCGGTGCCGGCCCGCAAGGAGCTGGGCCTGGCCACCACCGTCCCGGCCGACGAGGCCGAGGTCTGGGCGGGCTGACACCGCCTCCGGCCGACGGGGCCGCGTCCGTGACGGACCGGCCCCGTCGCCGTGCACGACCCGCGTGGGGCGCCGGGTGACGGCACCGGCTGTGGCTGCGCTGTGTGTATTCGCCACCTGTGTGACAGGTGTGGCATCCGTGACTGCTCGTAGGGGTGGGACAGTTGAGTCCTCGTAAGACTCATGCGTACAAGCCGCTCAGTCTGAAGAGACGTGCGTGGCTGACCGTGGGGGCCGTGGTCCTGAGCGCCGCAGGCGTGGTGACCTACGCCATCGCCGAACCGTCGACGAAGGCTGACGACGCGCGCGAGAGCCGCAAGCCCGCGGTCCACACGCTCAAGCTCAAGGACCGCGGCGCCGGGCGCAGGGGCCTGGAGAGGCGGAGCACCGAGCGCTTCAGCGCGGTCGTGCTGACCTGGAACGACCCCGAGGCGCAGGCCAAGGGCAGCCCCGAGGTGCGCACCCGCGACCTGGACACCGGCACGTGGTCGGCGTGGCGGCGGATCACGCTGGAGCCGAGCCAGGCGGACGGCGCGGAGGGCGAGCGGGCCGCGCTGCGCGGCGGTACGGAGTCGGTGTGGACCGGTGACTCCGACGGCGTCGAACTGCGGGTCGTGAACGCGGACGGCACCGAGGCCAAGGGTCAGCCGGCCGGCATGGACGTCAAGCTGCTCGACCCCGGCACGGACCCGGAGGGATCGCCCCGGCCGGCCGCGTTCTCCGCCGAGGAGACCACGGACCCGGCGACGGACACCCCGACGGACCCCGCGACGACCGCCGACCCCACCGGGACACCGGCCACGACCGACCCGGCCCCGACCGATCCGGCCACGACCACCGAGGCCCCGGCCCCGACGGACACGCCGACGGACACCGGCACCCCCACCGCGTCCCCGTCCCCGACGCCCACCGTGCCGGCGCCCCGGCCCTCCACGGTCGTGAAGCCGCCGATCATCACGCAGGCCGAGTGGGGCGCGTCGACGGACTACGACGGCACGCCCACGTACGGCGACACGGTCGAGGCCGCCGTGATCCACCACACCGGCGTCGACACCGACAACACGGTGTCCTGCGCCGACTCCCGGGCCCGGATGCGGACCATCCAGCAGTCCCACTTCAGCCAGGGCTACTTCGACATCGGCTACAACTTCGTCGTCGACCGCTGCGGCCAGATCTTCGAGGGGCGCAGCGGCGGGATGGACCTGCCGGTCATCGGGGCGCACGACGCCGGGTTCAACACCGACACGGTCGGCATCTCGTACATCGGCAACTTCGAGAGCGCCGCGCCGAGCCGGGCCGGCCTGGACGCCATCGCCCGGATCGTGGCCTGGAAGTTCGGGATGTACGGCATCGACCCGACCGGCACGGTCGGCCTGACGTCCGGCGTCCCGCAGGGCTTCAGCGGCAACAAGATCCCGCAGGGCACCACCGTCACCCTGCCCCGGGTCCTCGGGCACCGGGACACCAACGCCACGGCCTGCCCGGGCGCGAACCTTTACCCGAAGCTCTCCCGGATCGCCCAGCTCGCCGCGGCCCCGGGCATCTCGCACGCCCTGCCCACCTCGGACACCGATCGTGACGGACTGGCCGACCTCGTCGCGGGCACGCCCCGCGCGCTGAGCGGCGGCGGCACCGTCACCGTCGTCCCGGGCGGCACCGACGGCACGGTCGCGGCGGCGAAGAGGACGATCAGCCAGAGCAGCACCGGCGTGCCCGGCTCCCACGAGTCCGGCGACGCCTTCGGCACCGCCACCGCGTGGGGCGACGTCAACGGCGACGGTTACGCCGACCTCGCGATCGGCGCGCCCGGCGAGGACGACACCAGCGGCCACGCGGACCGCGGCGCGGTCACCGTGCTGTACGGCCCGGCCCTGGACTCCGGCTTGTCGTACACCACGTCGGGCTCGGTGACGGCCACCGGCGCCAAGCTCGGCTCGACGGTCGCGGTCGGCGACTTCAACGGCGACGGCAAGGCCGACGTCTTCGCCGCCGGCACCGGCAAGGGCGGCAACTGGAACGCCCGGCTGACCGGCGGGAGGACGAGCACCGGCACACTGACCTCGGCCACCGGCGCGATCGCGTACCCGGACGCCGCCACTGGCGACTTCAACCGGGACGGCTACGCGGACGTGGCCCTCAACTACCGCGACGCCGGCGGGATCGGCCGCGTGGTCCGCTTCGCCGGTTCGGCGACGGGCCTGACCAAGGCGGGCGTCCTCTCCGTCAAGGGCGGGCGCGCGGTCGCGGCCGGCGACGTGGACGGCGACGGGTACGACGACATCGTCATCGGCCAGCCATACGTCGCCGAGTCCGGGTCCGCCGAGGGCGGCCAGGTGACCATGCTGTTCGGCACCTCCGCCGGGTTCACCACCACCGGCATGAAGGTGGTCCACCAGAACACGGCGTCCGTGCCCGGCTCCAACGAGGCCGGTGACGCCTTCGGCGCCTCGGTCTCGGTCGCCGACCAGAACGCTGACGGGTACGCGGACACCCTGGTCGGTCTGCCCGGCGAGGACGTCAGCCGCGACGGCAACCGGTCCAACGCCGGTATGTCGGTGCTCCTCAAGGGCACCGCGTCCGGCCTGACCGGCACCGGCTCGATCGCGTTCTCCCAGGACACGTCCGGGGTGCCGGGTGTCTCGGAGTCCGGTGACACGGCCGGCTCCTCCGTGTCGCTCACCGACCTGAGCGGGTACGGCCGGGCCGACCTGGTCCTCGGCGTGGAGGGCGAGGACGCCGGCAACGGCATCCTCGTCCACGTCCCGAGCGGCAGCGCGGGACCCGGCTTCAGCCGGACCGTCATCCTCAGCGGGACTCCGCTGGGCACGCCGTCCGGCGCCCACCTGGGGCAGACGCTCACGCCGTGAGCCGCCGCCGCGGGGCGTCCGGCCGGCCGGGCGCCCCGCACCACCGGGTCAGCGGTGGGTTCCGCCCGTCGCGTCCCGGCACATCAGGCGCAGCGACCCGTCGCCGGTGAAACAGCGGCGGGCCTCGTCGATCGGATCCCACAGCCGCCCGTCGGGCGTGCGGATCCAGTGGTCGCCGCCGGCCGTCCACCACTCGGCGCCGGTCCGGCGGGCGATCACCTCGCCCGCGTAGGCGCCGAGGTCGCGCAGCACCTGGGCCGCGGCGGCCGACGGCGTCCCCTCGCGGCGCAGGCCCTCGATCATGCGGTCGACCCGCCACAGACTCTGCTCGGAGTAGTCCAGGCGCAGCCGCGCCCCCTCGCGCATCGTCGCCACCGCGTCCGCCGCCCACCGGACCGGCTTGGTCGCCGCCGCGGGCCTGGTCTCCTGCTGAGTCGTCACACCTTGGAGAGCGCGGCCGCCCGGCGATACGTCACGCGATTCCGGCGGCTTTCCCGGACCCGTGCAGGACCGTCGCAGGGCACCCTCACGACGGGCACAGGACTCCCTCAGGGAACGGGGTTTGGGCCCGCCGGGCCCGGGTCGCCGCGGGGGGACTCAGCCCCGGCCGCGGGCCCGACGTGACACCACCGCCCGCAGCACGCGCCGGCCCTCGGTCGACACCTCCAGGGCGCGGCGCACACCGCCCGCCCCATGGCTGTCGAGGAGTTCCAGGACGCTGACCTGGCGGCGCAGTTCGGCGGCGACGAGCGGTGACACTCCCTCGGGGCGCGCGTCGCCCGTGGTGCCGGCGGCGCGCACGGACTCCAGTGCCCCGGCCGGCGCGGCGGAGCCGTCGTCCTGCGCGGGGTCGAGGAGCCGGTGGATCTGGAGGGACGCGACCGAGCAGGCGTCGGCCCAGGTGCGTGCCTCGGCGGCCGAGCGGACGGCGGGGGCGCCGGCCAGCATCCGGCGGGCCAGCAGGGCGGCCTCGTCCTCGATGTCCTCGTCGTCCACGACATCGGCGACACCCAGCTTGGCGCGGACCTGTTCGAGGAGTGCGCCCCAGGCGGCCGGGTCGCCGTCGGCCGCGAGGTTCGCCCACAGCGGCCGCAGCACCTCGTCGTCACCGCCGAGCAGCGGCACGCACCGATCCAAACAAGCCAACCCGCTGGCGGCCAGTCCGCGTTCGTCGGCCTGAGCGATCAGTTCCACCAGGCTCATCCACGCCTCCCTAAGCGGGTCATCTCTGAGGGTCGGGGCCCCCGCACAGGCCCCAGGCAGGCTTCTTTCTCACGGAGCCCGCACTTCCCCTTACTGCGTGCGACGGCCCGGGAGTGTCACAGCGGGACGACGCCGAGCCTGTCGAGCAGCCGGAAGAAGAGGTTTTCGGCCAGGGAGTCCGCTTCGGCGGTGAGTACGTCGAGCAGTGCGTCGGCGTTCACCTCGTGCCCGGCCTCGGCGGCCCAGGCGACGGCTCGCTCGGCGGCGTCGGCCGGTTCGAGGAAGTAGTCCTCCAGGGAGAGCCCGTCCTCCCCGGCGCCGAGGTGGCGGGCCGTCGCGGCCCGCGCCAGACAGGTGGTCCAGGAGCCGCTGTGCGGCGCGGCCGCCTCCACGACGACGCAGGCGCTGTCCATCACGTAGCCGAACAGCGCGGGCGCCCCGCTCTCCGCGGCCAGGTCGTTCATGCTCGCGATCCCGGCGTCCCCGCTCGGGTACTCCCACACCTGCCAGCCGTCCGGCGCCCGCTCGCGCAGCCTCATCCCCTCGGCGCCGGACAGCGCGTCCAGTTCCGCCAGCGGCCGCTGCTCGCGGCCCACGACGAAGTAACCCCAGTAGCCCATCCGGTGTCCCCCCGGCTGATCGGTGTCGGCTCGGGGCGAATACACCACATTCGTACGGGGGTGCGCAGGCGTTCGGGTCAATCCGCAGGGCGGTCCAGCCGGTCCGCGAGCGCCTTGAACTGCGCCCAGGACAGGTCCGGCTCGCCCGGGTCCCACGTCTTCTGCATCATCGCCCGCAGCGGCATCCGGATGCCGTCCGCGACCTGGGCCTGCGTCTGCGCGCTCGCGATGTCGCACCAGACCGCGAAGGAGGCGCCGCGGATCTGGCTGTCGTACTTGGCGGGGACGGCCGTGGTCCCCCGCAGCACGCGCGGCGTCCACTGCGCGTAGATCCGCTCGCCCGTCGGGTAGACGAAGGTCTGCGGCTGCCCGAGCACGTAGTAGAGGAACTCGTCGTTGTAGTTGATGACCTTGCGTCCGGCGGCGAGGTACTGCTCCGGGGTGCGGGCCCCGATCTCCTTGCCGGTCCAGTACGCCACCTGGATGTCCTTGTCGGCCTGGACCTTGGTGTCCCGGAAGAGCCCGTCGTTCCAGGCGCGGGGCGTGCGGTCGTGGGCGCGGACGGTGTCGGCGCGGTCGTTGACCCAGGCGGTGGCGAGGTCGGCGACGCCGGCCCCGGCGCCGAACGCCTCGCGGGCGGCGCGGGCCAGCTGCGGGTAGGACGCCTCGGGGTCGGAGACGACCAGCGCCTGGTACTCGTCGGCGCCGAGGTGCCACTGATCGCCGGGGAAGAGCCCGGCGTACTCGTTGAGCAGGTCGTCGACGATCCTGGCGGCCGCGGGCTTGGAGATGTCCACGGCGCCGCGGGTCGCCACCCCGTTCACGTTGCGCAGCTGAAGGTCGGGGTGGGCGGCGATGACGGCCCCCAGGTGCCCGGGCGAGTCGATCTCCGGGACCACGGTGATGTGGCGGCTCTCGGCCAGTTTCACGATGCCGCGGACCTGCGCCTTGGTGAGGTGCTCCTTCGACACGATCTCCGGATGCGAGGTGGACTCGATGCGGAACGCCTGGTCGTCGGAGAAGTGCAGGCCGAGCTGGTTGTACTTCAGGTCGCCGAGCTCGCGCACCCGGTCCTCGATCCAGTCCGCGGTGAAGTGCTTGCGGGCGATGTCGAGCATGAACCCGCGCACCGGCTTGGCCGGCTCGTCCCGCACGACGCCCTCGGGCGCGGTGCCGCCGCCGTGCACCTCCTGCTTCAGCGTCCGGGTGCCGTAGAAGACGCCGGTCTCGCCGGGTCCGCTGATGACGACGCGCCCGTCGCGGACGGTCATCGTGTACGACTCCGGGTTCGCGCCCTCGTCGTCGTTCAGCGACAGCCGTACGTCGCCGGGGCGGACGTCGTCCTTGCGGCCCGCGTAGGCCATCCCCAGTTCGCCCGCGATCAGCTTCCCCTCGTCGGCGAGCTCGTCGTCGCCGACGACGACGCGGTTGTGGTCGGCGGGACGCCAGCCGGGCCCGCGCGCGGCGGTGTGGGACCGCACGGCGGGGATGGTCGCGGGCGTCTTGGAGAGCGGGTACGTCCGGGTGGGCGAGGGCGTGGCGCCGTCGGACGCGCCCGGGGCCGACCCCTGCTGCGCCGATCCGGCCCGGTCGCCGTCACCGCCGCTCGCCAGGAGGGCGATGCCCAGTCCGGCGCCGACCGTCACGAGGACCACCGCGACGATCAGCACCCACGTCTGCTTCAGGGCCTTCTTCGCCGGTGCCCGGCGCCTGTGCTTGTGCTGGCTCACAGCGCCAACCTAGGGCCTGCGAGCACGGTCAGCCGTCCAGCACACGTTCTGAAACTCTCTCGTTCGGCTGAAATTCGGGCATCGGTCGGACACCTCACGTCCACAGTCGGTAGCGTGGCGCCACTCCTCTCCCAGAATCCCCTGCCGAAACCCACGTGACGCCCACACATCTTCCCGGCCGAGTCGCCATACCGGCGCTGCCCGAACAGACCCGCACACCGCCCCCGGGCGGGCTGGAGCCGTTCAACGCCGCTCCCCCGCACGGGGCCCGGGCCACCCTGCTGACCTGCCTGCACAGCGCCCGTTGGGCCGAGCGGGTGGCGGACCACCGCCCCTATCCCGACATCGATGCCCTGCTGGCCGCCTGCGACGAGGCCGCGTACGACCTGACGCCGGCGGAACTGTCGCACGCGCTGGCGGCCGAGGCGCTTCCGTTGCTGCCGGAGGACGTCTACTCGGCGGCACACACCGCACTGAGCGCGGCATACGCCGCATATGAGGCCAAATTCGGGCATGGGTTCATTATCTGCCTGGACGGCCTGTCACACACCGAGAGCCTGGACCATGTATTGGCAGGTATCCGGTCACGATTGGCAAACGATCCGGAGGAAGAAAGGGTCGTCGCGGCGGAGGAACTACGGCGGCTCGCGAAGGGGCGGCTGGTCGGCCATCTCGCCTGACCCGGGCATCCCGCCGCACAGGTCGCGAATGGACCATCCGCGTGCCAGTTTGATCACACCGCCAGGCCCGGCGTAAGCGCCGCAGGCAACCGTCGCTACGATGCTGGGGGCCGGTGGACCGTACCCGGCCGGGCCCGACCGACAGCACAAGCCGGCAGGCCCCGATACCCCGCTCCCGGAGGGACTTCCGTGCCGGCTGGAACGCTGTACCGCGGCCGGGAAGGAATGTGGTCCTGGGTGGCTCACCGAGTCACCGGCGTCCTCATCTTCTTCTTCCTGTTCGTTCATGTGCTGGACACTGCTCTCGTCCGTGTCTCCCCCGAGGACTACGACACGGTCGTAGCCAC
Source organism: Streptomyces sp. NPDC056628 (assembly GCF_042792555.1). Classification (NCBI taxonomy): domain Bacteria; kingdom Bacillati; phylum Actinomycetota; class Actinomycetes; order Kitasatosporales; family Streptomycetaceae; genus Streptomyces; species Streptomyces sp. NPDC056628. The sequence continues at coordinate 160,825 of NZ_JBHTWG010000006.1, read as the reverse complement.
CTACAAGACGCCGATCGTCGCGCTGCTGGAGTACGGCCTCGTCGCCGCCATCCTGTTCCACGCGCTCAACGGCCTGCGCGTCATCGCCGTCGACTTCTGGTCGAAGGGCCCGCGCTACCAGAAGCAGATGCTCTGGTCCGTCGTCGGTCTGTGGCTCGTGCTCATGCTCGGGGCGGTCTACCCCGTCCTCGGCCACGCCGCTCGTGAACTGTTCGGGAGCTGACGCGCATGTCCACGACTGAAACCACCGCGTCCGGGATCGGCCCGGTCGAGGGCGACTCGCTCTACAACGTCGACAACCCGGCCCCGCTCATCGAGGCGCCGCGCGCGCGGACCAGGAAGACCCCCCGGTCCACCCGGGGCAACTTCGAGATGGCCGCCTGGCTGTTCATGCGCCTGTCCGGCGTCGTGCTGGTCGTCCTCGTCATCGGCCACCTGCTGATCCAGCTGGTGCTGGACGGCGGCGTCTCGAAGATCGGCTTCGCCTTCGTGGCCGGCCGCTGGGCCTCGCCGTTCTGGCAGGTCTGGGACCTGCTGATGCTCTGGCTCGCGATGCTCCACGGCGCCAACGGTCTGCGCACGGTCATCAACGACTACGCGGAGCGCGCGAACACCCGACTGTGGCTGAAGGGCCTGCTCTACACCGCCACGGTGTTCACCATCCTGCTGGGCACGCTGGTGATCTTCACCTTCGACCCGAACATCCGCTAGGCACGGGGCTGAGGTAACCGAACATGAAGATCCACAAGTACGACACCGTCATCGTCGGCGCCGGTGGCGCGGGTATGCGCGCGGCCATCGAGTCGACGAAGCGCAGCCGCACCGCCGTGCTGACCAAGCTGTACCCCACCCGCTCCCACACGGGCGCCGCGCAGGGCGGCATGGCCGCCGCGCTGGCCAATGTGGAGGAGGACAACTGGGAGTGGCACACCTTCGACACCGTCAAGGGCGGTGACTACCTGGTCGACCAGGACGCCGCCGAGATCCTGGCGAAGGAGGCCATCGACTCGGTCCTCGACCTGGAGAAGATGGGCCTGCCGTTCAACCGCACCCCGGACGGCACGATCGACCAGCGCCGCTTCGGCGGTCACTCCCGCAACCACGGCGAGGCCCCGGTGCGCCGGTCCTGCTACGCCGCGGACCGCACCGGCCACATGATCCTCCAGACGCTGTACCAGAACTGCGTCAAGGAGGGCGTGGAGTTCTACAACGAGTTCTACGTCCTGGACCAGCTGATCACCGAGGTCGACGGCGTCAAGAAGTCCGCCGGTGTCGTGGCGTACGAGCTGGCGACCGGCGAGATCCACATCTTCCAGGCGAAGGCCGTGATCTACGCGTCCGGCGGCTGCGGCAAGTTCTTCAAGGTGACGTCCAACGCGCACACCCTGACCGGTGACGGCCAGGCCGCCTGCTACCGACGCGGGATCCCGCTGGAGGACATGGAGTTCTTCCAGTTCCACCCGACCGGCATCTGGCGCATGGGCATCCTGCTGACGGAGGGCGCCCGCGGTGAGGGCGGCATCCTGCGCAACAAGGACGGCGAGCGCTTCATGGAGAAGTACGCGCCGGTCATGAAGGACCTCGCCTCCCGCGACGTCGTCTCCCGCTCCATCTACACGGAGATCCGCGAGGGCCGCGGCTGCGGTCCCGAGGGCGACCACGTCTACCTGGACCTCACCCACCTCCCGCCGGAGCAGCTGGACGCCAAGCTCCCGGACATCACGGAGTTCGCGCGCACCTACCTCGGCATCGAGCCCTACACGGACCCGATCCCGATCCAGCCGACCGCGCACTACGCCATGGGCGGCATCCCGACCAACGTCGAGGGTGAGGTCCTGGCGGACAACACCACCATCGTCCCCGGTCTGTACGCGGCCGGCGAGGTGGCCTGCGTGTCCGTGCACGGCGCGAACCGCCTCGGCACCAACTCGCTGCTGGACATCAACGTGTTCGGCAAGCGCGCGGGCATCGCCGCCGCCGAGTACTCCCAGGGGGCCGACTTCGTCGAGCTGCCGGAGAACCCCGCCGAGCTGGTCATCGAGCAGGTCGAGCGGCTGCGCACCTCCACCGGCACCGAGCGCGTGGCGGTCCTGCGCAATGAGCTCCAGGAGACCATGGACGCCAACGTCATGGTGTTCCGCACGGAGCAGACCATCAAGACGGCGGTCGAGAAGATCGCGGAGCTGCGCGAGCGCTACAAGAACGTCTCGATCCAGGACAAGGGCATGCGGTTCAACACGGACCTGCTGGAGGCCGTCGAGCTCGGCAACCTGCTCGACCTGGCCGAGGTCATGGCGGTCTCCGCGCTGGCCCGCAAGGAGTCCCGCGGCGGTCACTACCGCGAGGACTACCCGAACCGCGACGACGTCAACTTCATGCGCCACACCATGGCGTACCGCGAGGTGGGCGACGACGGCACCGAGTCCATTCGTCTCGACTACAAGCCGGTCGTCCAGACCCGCTACCAGCCGATGGAGCGTAAGTACTGATGGCAACCCCCGTTCTGGACAAGGCCGAGGCACAGTCCGACGCCTCCCCCTACATCACGGTCACGTTCCGGATCCGCCGTTTCAACCCGGAGATCGCGGCCGAGGCGATGTGGGAGGACTTCCAGCTGGAGATCGACCCCAAGGAGCGCGTCCTCGACGGCCTCCACAAGATCAAGTGGGAGCTGGACGGCACGCTGACGTTCCGCCGCTCGTGCGCCCACGGCATCTGCGGCTCGGACGCGATGCGGATCAACGGCAAGAACCGCCTCGCCTGCAAGACGCTGATCAAGGACATCAACCCCGAGAAGCCGATCACGATCGAGGCTATAAAGGGCCTCACGGTCCTGAAGGACCTCGTGGTCGACATGGAGCCGTTCTTCCAGGCGTACCGGGACGTCATGCCCTTCCTCATCACGAAGGAGACGAACGAGCCCACGCGCGAGCGTCTGCAGTCGGCGGAGGACCGCGAGCGCTTCGACGACACGACGAAGTGCATCCTGTGCGCCGCCTGCACGACGTCGTGCCCCGTCTTCTGGAACGACGGCCAGTACTTCGGCCCGGCGGCCATCGTCAACGCGCACCGTTTCATCTTCGACTCGCGTGACGAGGCCGGCGAGCAGCGCCTGGAGATCCTGAACGACAAGGACGGCGTCTGGCGCTGCCGCACGACCTTCAACTGCACGGACGCCTGCCCGCGCGGCATCGAGGTCACGAAGGCGATCGCGGAAGTGAAGCGAGCCCTGATCACGCGCCGCTACTGACGGCGCCTTCAGTCCGCGAAGGGCCCGCTCCCCCGGGAGCGGGCCCTTCGTCGTTGCCGCCGCGGCCCCGCCCCGACAACTCCTGGCCCGAACCGGGACGGCACGTCGTATCCGGGTCACGGTCGGGCTGGGGGAGGCGGGTGCCGGGCAGATCTGGGAGCCGGGTGGCCGACCGCATCTCAACGGGTGACCCGGTGGTCGGGCCCTCCGCTCTCCCCGGCGGCGACCACTTAATCTGATGCCATGTCAGATGACGAGTCCTACGAGCTGCTCGGGTTCGACAACGTGCTCCTGCCGGTCGGCGACCTCGCCGAGGCCGTCGGGTTCTACGAACGGGCCGGGTTCACCGTCGGGTTCCGGCTCGACGAGGCCGGGATCGCGCTGCTGAAGGTGGGGGGCGAGACGCCCGGCATCCTGCTGCGGCACGAGGACGCTTTCAGGCACCGCACACCGCCGTGGCCCTCGGCGCGCGTGTGGCTGGAGGTGCCGGACGCGCGGGCGGCGGCGCGGATGCTGCGGGACGCGGGGACGGCACCGCTGGACGAGCCCTTCTCGACGGCCACCGGCTGGACCGTGGAGATCGCCGACCCCTGGGGGAACGTCCTCGGCTTCACGGACTACACCAAGCGTCCGGAGCTGAGCCGAAGGCCCTGACCGACACGGCCCCCTGACGGCGTGACGCACGCCTCACGCCAGCGAGTTGAACGTGTTCAAACACAGGTCTACTGTCATGCATGTCAGAGATTTGAACACGTTCAAGAAGGGGGAGGGCCATGGACCGCACGGTCATCGCCTATGTCATCTACCTGGCCGTCAGCATCGGGCTCACCATCTGGGTGGCCCGTACGCTCAGCCACAACGGGCGGATCTTCCTCGCCGACGTCCTGCACGGCAACGAGAAGCTCGCGGACGCCGTGAACCACCTCCTGGTGGTCGGCTTCTACCTCGTCAACCTCGGCTTCGTCGCGCTGTACCTGAGCGACGACGACACCGTCGTCGACACCCGCGGCATCTTCGAGGCCCTGTCGGCCAAGCTCGGCGTGGTCCTGCTCGTGCTCGGCGTCATGCACCTCGCCAACGTCTACGTCCTCAACAAGATCCGGCGGCGCGGCGTGATGGAGCGCGAGCAGGTGCCGCCGGTGGCGCCGCAGGGCTGGGCCGCCCCCTCGGCCGAGGCCTGAGCGGGGGCCGTCATGACAGCCGAGACGCCCGCCCGGGCCGCCGGGATCCCGGTCCGCGCGCTCACCGTCCTCTACGACGCCGAGTGCTCCCTGTGCGCCTTCGTCCGCGACTGGCTCGTGAAGCAGCCGACGTGGGTGCCGCTGGAGACGGTGCCGGCCGGGTCCGCCGAGGCCCGCCGCCGTTTCCCCGGCCTCGATCACCGGGCCACGCTCGACGAGATCACCGTCGTCGGCGACGCCGGGCAGGTCTACCGGGGCGCCGCAGCCTGGATCGTCACCCTGTGGGCGCTGCGCAGGCACCGGCCGCTCGCCCATCGCCTGAGCACCCCGAACGGGGCGCGGCTCGCCAGAGGGGCCGTGCTCGCGGCCGCCGCCTGGCGCGGGGCGCAGGGCCGGGGGCGGACGCCGCGGCAGGGCGAGGGGTGGGTGTACGACCGGCGGGCGGGCTGGACGTACTACCCGCCGGGGTGTGCCGACGGAGGGTGCGCGACCCCCTCGTGAACCGGGGACACGAGGGGGCGCGTACGGCCTGCAACCGGAACCGGTTTGGCATGCACCCTTCCAAAACCGCGCTCGGGTTGGCACGCTGCCACCGGTTCCGCACTCCCGCACTCGCACCGGCTGTCGCAGCCGGACGGCCCGTTGGGCCGCCCGGACCCCCCATCGCAGAAGGAGTACGCGTGAGAGGCACACCCAGCATGGTCCGCATACCTCGGCCCGCCCTCGGCGTCCTCGTCGGCGTCACCGCCCTGTTCACCGCCGGCACCCTCGCCACCCCCGCGGGCGCGGCCCCGGAGCCCGGCTCCCCCGCCCGCGTCCACTCCGTCCCGGCCTCGGCACAGCAGCAGGCCCGCGCCTTCTGGACGCCGGAGCGGATGCGTTCGGCGGTCCCGCTCGACCTCCTCGACGCGGGCGCGCGGGCCGTCGACACCGCACCGCGCGCGGGCCGCCCGGCCACCGTCGCGCCCACCGATCCCGCCGCCGGAACGGCGGCCGCCGGACCGGCCGCCTTCCCCAACGGCGGCGGCGCGTGGACCGGCGGCGGCGCCGTCGTCTCCACGGCGGGCCGCGTCTTCTTCAGCTACCAGGGCCGTACCGCGTCCTGCTCCGGCAACGCCGTCACCAGCGCGAACAAGAGCACCGTCATCACGGCCGGCCACTGCGTGAAGCTGGAGGGCGCCTGGCACACCGACTGGGTCTTCGTGCCCGGCTACCACGACGGACAGGCCCCCCACGGCCGCTGGACGGCGGCGAAGACACTGTCCACCCCGCAGTGGACGGCGAGCGAGGACATCAACTACGACGTCGGCGCGGCGGTGGTGGCACCGCTGGACGGCCAGCGCCTCACGGACGTCGTCGGCGGGCAGGGCCTCGCCTTCAACACCGGCTACAACCAGCGCATGTACTCCTTCGGCTTCCCGGCCGCCGCCCCCTACGACGGCGAGAAGTTCGTCTACTGCTCCGGGACCACCAGCCGGGACTTCCTGCTCTCGAACGATCACGGCATGGGCTGCGACATGACCGGGGGCGCGAGCGGCGGGCCCTGGTTCACCCGGTTCGACGAGGCCACCGGCACCGGACTGCAGTCCTCGGTGAACAGCTTCAAGTACAACTTCCTGCCCAACCGCATGTACGGCCCGTACTTCGGCGCCGACGCGCAGAACCTCTACCAGGCGGCGCAGTCCTCCTGATCCGCACTGGTTAGGCTCGTTCCGTGCCCCCGAAGAACGACAGCCCCGAGCAGGGCGACACGCCCAGCAAGTCCGAGCAGACCCGCGCCCTGATCCTGGAGACCGCCATGCGGCTGTTCCAGGAGCGCGGCTACGACAAGACGACGATGCGGGCGATCGCCCAGGAGGCCGGGGTCTCCGTCGGCAACGCGTACTACTACTTCGAGGGCAAGGAGCACCTGATCCAGGGCTTCTACGACCGGATCGCCGCCGAGCACCGGGCGGCGGTCCGGGACATCCTGGCCCGGGAGACGGACCTGGAGGCGCGGCTCGCGGGTGTGCTGCGGGCCTGGCTGGACATCGCCACGCCGTACCACGAGTTCGCGGTGCAGTTCTTCAAGAACGCCGCCGACCCCGACAGCCCGCTCAGCCCCTTCTCGCAGGAGTCGGAGCACGCGCGCCAGGAGGCCATCGGCATCCACCGGCAGGTGCTGTCGGGCGCGACCCGGACGAAGGTGCCCGAGGAGCTGCGGGACATCCTGCCCGAGCTGATGTGGCTGTCGCAGATGGGGCTCGTCCTGTACTGGATCTTCGACCGGACCGAGGGCCGCGAGCGCAGCTACCGGCTCGCCGAGCGGGGGGCCCGGCTCACCGCGCGCGGGGTCGCGCTGGCCCGCTTCCGGGTGCTGCGCCCCCTGGTGCGCGAGGTGCACGACCTGTTCACGGACTTCCTGCCGGGGATGACCCGGATGATCCCGGACCCGGCGAAGGAGCACACGCGCGGGCCGGCGGACGGGGAGTCCGCCGGCCCGGGGGCACCCGCCCCGGACGAGCGCCCCTGAGAGGTCACCGCGTCAGTTGACGGCGTCGACCTCTCCCCCGGTCAGTTCGACGTCGTGCACAAGGGGGCCGTCGCCCACGACCACGTGCGCGGCGCGTGACCCGTGGGCCGGTGCGCTCGCCGCCAGCAGGTACGTGCCCGGCGCCGGCACCGAGACGATGTACGACCCGTCGGCCAGGGACGTCACGCGGTCCAGCTGCCGTCCGCCCTTGCTGAGCAGCGTCACCGCCGCGCCGTCGACGGGCTCGCCGTCGGCGGTGAGGACGAAGCCGTGCACGACCGAGGTGACGGCCGGGCCGTCCGGCGCCGACGCGGCCGGCGCGGGCTGCTCCGCCGGTTCGACGGCCAGATGCGGGAGCCGCTTCTCCAGCCAGCCGGGCAGCCACCAGTTGGCCTTGCCGAGCAGGTGCATCGCGGCCGGCACCAGCGCGGTCCGCAGGATGAAGGCGTCCAGCGCGACGGCCGCCGCGAGGCCGATGCCGGCCATCGCGCCCTCCATGTCGCCGCTCAGCACGAACGCGCTGAACACGCAGATCATGATGAGCGCCGCCGAGTTGATGACGCGGCTGGTCTCCGCGAGGCCGACGCGCACCGCGCGCGCGTTGTCCTTGGTGTGGACCCACTCCTCGTGCATCCGGCTCACCAGGAACACCTGGTAGTCCATGGACAGGCCGAACAGCAGGGACAGCATGATGACCGGCAGGAACGAGGTGATCGGGCCCTCCTTGCCGACGCCGATCAGCTCGGTGCCCCAGCCCCACTGGAAGATCGCCACCAGGACGCCGAAGGAGGCGGCGGCCGCGATGAGGTTCATCAGGGCGGCCGTCAGCGGCACCACCAGCGAGCGGAACGCGATCATCAGGAGCAGGAAGCCGAGCGCGATGATCGTCGCCACGAAGTACGGCAGGCGGTCGCCGGTCACCGACGCGAAGTCCTTGAAGACGGCTGTCACCCCACCCACATGGGCGTCGGCCCCCGCTTGCGGGATCACGTCGTCCCGCAGCCGGTCGATCAGGGCGTCGGTCTCCTCGGACTGGGGCGAGGTGTCCGGCACGACCTGGATCACGGTGACCCCGTTGGCGGGCGGGACGGGCGCGACCCGCGCGACACCCTCGGTGCCGCGGATGCCGTCGACCAGGCCCGCGGGCGCCTCGCCCTCGACGACGACCTGGAGCGGGCCGTTGAAGCCGGGGCCGAAGCCCTCGGCGAGCAGGTCGTACGCCTGCCGGGTGGTCGTGGACTCCTGGTGGTTGCCCTGGTCCGTGGCGCCCAGCCGCAGCGACAGCACGGGGATCGCGAGGACCGCCATGACCACGACGGCCATCGCGACGACCGGGCGCGGACGCCGCTGGACGTACGCCGACCAGCGCGCCGCGAGTCCGCCGGCCTCCGCGGGCTCCGGACCGGCCGCGGCGAGCCGGGCCCGCTGCCGCCGGCTGAGCACCCGCACGCCGAGCACGCCCAGCAGGGCCGGCAGCAGCGTGACGGCGGCCAGCACGCTCAGGACGACGGTGAGCGAGGTCGCGATGACCACGCCGTCCAGGAACCGCATGTTCATCACCAGCATCCCGGCGAGGGCGATGCACACCGTGCCGCCCGCGAACAGCACCGCACGCCCGGAGGTGTTGAGGGCGGTCACGGCCGCCTCCTCCGGCTTCATCCCGCGCAGGATGCCGCGCCGGTGCCGGGTGACGATGAACAGGGCGTAGTCGATGCCGACGCCGAGGCCGATCAGTGAGCCGAGCAGCGGGGCGACCTCGGGCACGTCGGTGACGTGGCTCATCAGCATCGTGGCGATCATGCCGGTGCCGACGCCCGCGACGGCCACCACGATCGGCAGCAGCATCGCGAACAGCGAGCCGAACGCGAGGAACAGCACCACGGCGGCCGCGAGGATGCCGACGGCCTCGGCCGTGCCCTGCGGTGGCTCCTGGGTGCGGGCGATGGCCTGTCCGCCCAGTTCGACCCGGAGGCCGTCCCGCTCGGCGGCCTGAGCCGTGTCCACGACGTTCTCGATCAGTTCCTTGGGGACGGCGTTGGCCTGCTCGGTGAAGGTGACCTGCGCGTACGCGATCCGCCCGTCCCGGCTGATCTGCGCGGCCCCTTGCTCCGCGTACGGGTCGGTGACCTCACCGACGCCCTTCATCCGCCCGATCTCCGCCAGGGCGGGCTCGACGCGGGAGCGTACGGACGCGTCCCGTACGGATCCCTCGTCCACCTTCCACACCACCGTGTCGGTGTCGCCCGCACGCTCCGGGAAGGCCTTCTCCATCAGGTCGTACGCCGTCGCCGAGTCGGTGTCCGGGAGGGAGAAGACGTTCGCGTAGTTCGTGCCCGCCCCCGAACTCGCCGCGCCCAGGCCGAACAACGCCCCCAGCCAGAGCAACAGGACCACCAGCCGGTGCCGATAGCACCACCGTGCCAATGCCGCCACGCTCAACGCTCCTTAGTCGGTCGGATGGTCCCCCAGGTCCTGCGCAACAGCATCGGGTGCGCGCCCGCCCGCCCGGCAGGCGACGCCCATGACTCTCAAGGAACTCCAAAGACGGAACCGGCCCGGCCGCGCGCGGGCCCGCCGATACTGGGGGCATGACGACGGCTTCAGGCACCGTGCTGGTCGTGGAGGACGAGGAGAGCATCGCGGACGTCCTCCGGATCGCCCTGCGCTACCACCGGTTCGAGGTGATGACGGCGTGCACCGTCCGCGACGCGGTCGCCCTCGCCGAGCGCACCCGCCCGGACGTGGCGCTGCTCGACGTCATGCTCCCGGACGGCGACGGGCGCGCCCTCGGCCGGGAACTGCGGCGCACCCGGCCCGAGCTGGCCCTGGTCTTCCTCACCGCGCGCGACGCCCCGGCGGAGATCGTCGGTGCCCTCGGCTTCGGCGACGACTACATCACCAAGCCGTTCGACGTGGACGTCGTCGTCGCCCGGATCACGGCGGTGCTGCGCCGCACCCGCCCCGCCGACGTCCTGACCCAGCGCCCGCCGCTGCGCTACGGCGACCTGGAGCTGGACGAGACGACGTACTCGGTGCGCCGCGCGGGCCGCACGGTCGAACTGACCCCCACCGAGTACGCGTTGCTGCGCTTCCTGGTGCGCAACGGCGGACGGGTCGTGCCCAAGGAGCAACTCCTGCGCCATGTCTGGCAGTACGAACACACCCCGCCGGAGTCGACCGTGGTCGAGACGTACATCAGCTACCTGCGCCGCAAGCTGGACACCTTGGGGCCGCCGGTGATCACCACCCGGCGCGGCGTCGGATACGGGCTGGCGTGAGGGCCCGGCGCCTGCTGGAGCGATGCCGGCGCCGCGGCATACGCTCGCTGCGCGGCAAGCTGACCCTGGTGAACGTCGCACTGCTGGCCGCGGGCATCGTCGTCGCGACCGCCGTCAGCCTGATGACCGCGCGGTTCTATCTGCTCGACAAGGTCGACACCGAGCTGAAGAGCGCGCGCGGCACCCTCAGCCAGGCCGGGTTCACGCTGCGCCAGATCGAGTCGCTGAGCGAACTGGGCATCGCCCTGGACAGGTTCAGCGGGGACGGCGCCACGGACACCGACCCGCTGCCGGGCCCGTCCATGGTGTACGTCGCCGTCGGCCCCACCGGGGAGCCGGTCGCTCTCGGCCCGCTGCGGCCGACGCCCCGCCAGCACGCCCTCGCGTCGGCCGTCGACGATCCGACGGCACTGGCCTCCGACGAGGAGCCGACGGACGTCACGGTGGAGGGCGAGCGCTACCGGATGGCGGGGGCCCGGCTGGCGGACGGCACCGTCGTGCTGATCGCCGTGCCCACCGAGGGACTGCACGAGGGCATGGGCAAGGCGCTCAAGATGGACCTGGCCGTCGGCACCGCCCTGCTGGCCCTGCTGGGCTGCCTGACGATGTTCGGCGTGCGCCGGCGGCTGCGGCCGCTGGAGGACATGGTGGAGACGTCGTCGGCCATCGCCGAGGGCGATCTGACCCGGCGGGTCCCCTCCAGCAGCGACGCCACCCTGGAGGTCGAGCAGCTGCGGCTGGCCCTGAACTCCATGCTGCACCAGGTGGAGTCCGCGTACCGCACACGCGAGCACAGCGCGGCCCAGCTGCGGCGCTTCGTCGGCGACGCCTCGCACGAGCTGCGCACCCCGCTGTCCGCGATCCGCGGCTATCTCCAGCTGTACGACAAGGGGATGCTGCCGGACCAGGCCGAGCGCAAACGGGTCTGGGACCGGATGAACGGCGAGGTGGACCGGATGGGCCGGCTCGTCGACGAACTGCTCACCCTGGCCCGCCTCGACCAGCGGCCCGCCCTGCGGTTCCGCAACGTGGACCTGAGCCGTCTGGTGCGGGAGGCGGCGGAGGACCTGCGGGTGCAGCAGCCCGAACGGCCGCTGACCGTCGGCGCCGAGGGGTCGCTCCTCGTGCACGCCGACGAGTCGGGGCTGCGCCAGGTGCTGGGCAATCTGCTGAGCAACGTCCGCACGCACACGCCCGCCGACGTGCCGGTGCGGCTGGAGGTGGAGCGGGACGGCAAGGCCGTACGGCTGTGCGTGCGCGACCGGGGGCCGGGGCTGTGCGAGGAGGACGCGGCCCGGGTCTTCGACCGGTTCTTCCGGGCCGGCGGGGGCGCGGGCAGCGGGCTGGGCATGGCGATCGTGCAGGGCGTGGTGGAGGCGCACGGCGGTGAGGTCGCCGTGCGGACGGCGCCCGGCGAGGGGCTGGCGGTCACGGTGACCCTGCCGGCGCCGGCGGTGCCCGTCTCCTGACACCGCCGGCCGGGTGTGTCCCGCGTCAGATCCAGTCGAGGCTCCACAGCCGGAACACGCCGGTGCCGTCCGAGAGGTACTGCCCGCCGCCGACGTCCTCGGTGGTGACGACGTACTCCTTGGCCTGCCACAGCGGGATCACCGGCACGTCCCGGGCGACGGCCTCCTGCAGGTCGCGGAAGTCCCGGGTGGCCTGCGCGCGGTCGGCGTACTGCTGGCTGGCGGTGATCAGCCGGTCGACCGTCTTGTCGCTGTAGCCGGTGTTCATGGTGCCCTTGGTGCCGACGAGGGGGCTGCCGTAGGTGTCCGGGTCGGGGAAGTCGGCGACCCAGCCGACGGCGTACGCGTCGAGTTCGCCGCCCGCCCACCGCTTCTGGAAGTCGGTCCACTCGTAGCCCTTGACGTCCACCTTGAACAGGCCGCTCGCCTCCAGTTGCTGCTTGATCTCCTCGGCCTCCTCGGCACCGGAGCCGCGACCGGTGGCGTAGCCGTAGGTGAAGCGCACCGGCAGGCTGATCCCGGCGTTCTGGAGCAGGGCGCGCGCCTTCGCGGCGCTCTGCTTCGGGTAGGCGTCGAAGAACGAGGTGGTGTGGCCGGTGATCCCGGTCGGGATCAGCGAGTACAGGGGGTCGACGGTCCCCTTGTAGACGGTCGCGGCCAGCCTCTCGCGGTCCACCAGCCACGCCATGGCCTTGCGCACCCGCACGTCGTGCAGCGGGGAGGAGGCGCGGGTGTCGAAGTAGAGGTTGCGGACCTCGGAGCTGTCGGCCTCCGAGACGCGCTGGTGGGTGTCGGCCGCGTTCAGTCCGGCGAGGACGCGGGGCGGGAGCGTGCGCGTGGCCACGTCGATCCGCCGGTCGGTCCAGGCGTCGCCCAGGGCGTTCCCGTCGGAGTAGTAGCGCAGTGCGACCGGGGTGGCGCTGCCGCTGACGGCGCCCTTGTACCGGGGGTTGGGGTCGAGCAGGGCCTGCTTGCCCACGCTGTAGCCGGACAGCGTGTACGGGCCGGTGCCGTCGACGGAGTCACCGGTGCGCAGCTCGCCCGCCGGGTACTTCTCCCGGTCGACGATGGCGCCCGCGCCGGTGGCGACCTTGAGCGGGAACGTGGCGTCCGGCGACGACAGCCGGAAGGTGACGGTACGGCCGCTCGCGCGCACCGAGCCGAGCGTGTCCAGCAGGGAGACGGGGCCGACGTCCGAGTTGATCCGCTTGACCCGGTCGAAGGAGTACTTGACGTCCTCCCCGGTCATCGCCCGCCCGCTCGGGAACGTGATGCCCTCGCGCAGCTCGCAGCGGTACGTCCGCAGGTCGCCGCCGACGAAGCCGCAGCTCCGCGCGGCGTCCGGGACGGGGGTGACGCCGCCCGGCTCGAAGGTCAGCAGCGACTGGAAGACGTTGCTGAACAACGCCCACGAGCCGGCGTCGTAGGCGCCGGCCGGGTCGAGCGAGGTGACGGCGTCCGTCGTGCCGACCGTGATGGTTCTTTCCTGGTTCTGCTGTGACGGCAGCAACTGCCAGCCACCCACCCCCACGGCTGCCAGCACCAGCAGCGTCGCGAGAATCCGCATGCGAACCGTACGCATGGGTGTGCCCTCTCCCCAGGCCCCGCAGGGCCCCCGCATGAAGCTGTCCGATTTTTCACGCCACTCCCCTAAGTGGCGGGCACACCTAATCACACGGGTTTCATCGGGCGGAAGAGGATTCTGGCGACATGGGAAAGAACTTACCTACGGGTGTTTCCAGCAGGTTTCACCATTCGGTCACGCCACGGGCACACGCGGGTCAGGCCTGACGGGACGCCAACTCGATCACGGTGATGTCGGAGGGAGCGCCCACGCGCGTGGGCGGGCCCCAGGCGCCCGCGCCCCGGCTGACGTACAGCTGGGTGTCGCCGTAGCGCTCCAGTCCGGCCACCGTGGGGTTCGCCAGCTCGGCGATGAGGTTGACCGGCCAGAGCTGGCCGCCGTGGGTGTGCCCGGAGAGCTGGAGGTCGACGCCGTGCTCGACGGCGTCGTGGATCTGGACCGGCTGGTGGGCGAGGAGCACGCACGCGCGTCCCCGGTCGCGGTCGCCGAGTGCCCGCGCGAAGTCGGGGCCCTGCCCCTCGTCCTCGCCCGCCACGTCGTTGACGCCGGCCAGGTCGAAGTGCGGCAGTTCCGTGCGGGCGTTCTCCAGGGGGCGCAGGCCCAGCCGGCGCACCTCCTGGACCCATTGCGCGGCGCCCGAGAAGTACTCGTGGTTGCCGGTGACGAAGAAGCTGCCGTCGCGCGCCCGGAGCCGCGCGAGCGGTGCGGCCGCCGGGCCGAGATCCTTGACGCTGCCGTCCACCAGGTCCCCGACGACCGCGATGAGGTCGGGCTGGGTGCCGTTGATCGTGTCGACGACCTTCTGCGCGAAGCCGCGGCCCAGCACCGGGCCGAGGTGGATGTCGCTGACGACGGCGATCCGGTAACCGTGCGCCGCGCGCGGGAGCTTGGCCAGGGGGACGGTGACCCGCTTCACGCTGGGGCCGCGCAGCACGGACCGCGTGCCGTGGCCGACGGTGCCGACGGCGGCCGCCGCGGCGGTGCCGGCGACCACCCGGGAGACGAACAGGCGCCGGGTGGGCCCGGGTCGGGGGTCGTCCGGGCCGCCGGCGTCCGCCGGGGGCGGGTCGGCGGTGAGCGCCGGTGTGCGGCCCGTGGCCGGGGACGCGCCCCGGGGGCCGCGCGGACCGGCTGCCACGGCGGCCGGGGCGACGACCTCGGCCGCGTCCGGCCGCGCCGCGGGCTCCTCGGCGCCCGCCCGACGGTCGAGCCACCGGCGCAGCAGCGGCCGTACGAGCTCACCGGCCAGCAGGTACAGCAGGAGGTACAGCGACAGGGCCAGCCACAGGAAGCCCGGCCAGGCCAGGACCTGCTGGAGCCAGAAGGGCGCGCCCGCGCGCTCGGCGACCAGGGCGCCGACCGTCAGCGCCCACCCGCCGGCGATCACGGCCGCGCCCACGCGGCGCACGGTCCCGGGAGCGCGGGTCGTGTCGCGGAAGAGGCGGCGCCACACCCACCAGTTGCCCGTCACCAGCACGGACACCACGAGCAGTGCGACGAGCGCGAAGACGATGACCACGCCGGCGTTCCCTTTCCCTCAGGTGTCCGGTGAACGTCCGGCCCGGTGGCCGAGTTCCTATGACGTCCGGCGCAGTGCGCGCACTCCGCGCAACCCGATGGCCCCGACGACCGTCCCCAGTACGAAGGAGACGACGGCGAGCAGCAGATGCACCCAGAAGTACGCCGTGGGTCGTCCGTCCTCGAACGCGAGCCCGCTGCTGTCCTTGATCAGGTTTTTGACGAAAGTGACCCAGATGACCCAGCTCCACACTCCGAAGGCGAGCAGGAACCAGGACACGGGGCGGCTGAGCTTCATGTCCTCAGTATCGCCGCCCCCCGCCGGGTGCGCGGAGCGGGGTGAGGTCGGGAACGGGACTTCCCTGGGAACGCCCTGTACGTTTCCGCTCGTGCCCGCACCTACGAAGACCGCCAGGCGTGGCCTGCTGGTCGCCTCCGCCGTCCTGTCGTCCCTCGCGCTGACCGCGCCCGTCTCGCACGCGGCCCCCCGGCCGTCGCCGGGCACGAGTCCGTCGGCCACACCCCCGGCGGACATGTCGACCGTGGGCGGCGAGCTGCTGGGCCGGCCCGGCACCCAGGTGAACCTCGCGGGCGGCGCCCCCGTCCTGCCGAAGGACCTGTCGGCCCGCTCCTGGATCGTCGCCGACGCCGAGTCCGGCGATGTGCTCGCGGCACACAACGCGCACTGGCGGCTGGCGCCGGCGAGCACCATGAAGATGCTGTTCGCCGACACCGTGCTGCCCCGCTTCCCGAAGACCACCGAGCACAAGGTGGCCGTGTCCGACCTGGCCGGCGTCGGCGCCGGCTCCAGCGTGGTCGGCATAAAGGAGGACGAGACCTACTCGGTGCACGACCTGTGGCTCGGTGTCTTCCTGGCCTCCGGCAACGACGCCGTGCACGTGCTGTCCGCGATGAACGGCGGCGTCGACAAGACCGTGCGGGAGATGAACGAGCACGCCGAGGAGCTCCAGGCCCTCGACACGCACGTGGTCTCCCCCGACGGGTACGACGCCCCCGGCCAGGTCTCGTCGGCGTACGACCTGACGCTGTTCGCGCGCTCCGGGCTGCAGAAGAAGGACTTCCGGGAGTACTGCTCGACGGTCACCACGAAGTTCCCGGGTGCGACGAAGAAGAGCAAGGGCAAGTCGGTGCGCGGGTCCTTCGAGATCCAGAACACCAACCGGCTGCTGCGCGGCGACTCGGATATCTCGGTCTATCCGGGCATCGCCGGGGTGAAGAACGGTTACACCACCAACGCCGGTCACACCTTCACCGGGGTCGCCGAGCGCGCCGGCAGGGTCCTGCTCGTCACGGTGATGAACCCCGAGAAGCAGGAGCACAACGAGGTCTACAAGGAGTCCGCACGACTGCTCGACTGGGGCTTCCAGGCGGCCGGCAAGGTGCAGCCGGTGGGTGAGCTGGTGGCGCCGAAGAGCGCCCAGGCCGGCGAGCAGTCCGGCGCCGGGTCCGGGGAGGCCGGGGGCACCACGAGCGCGGGGAAGTCCTCGAAGCCCGCGGTGGGCGCCTCCACGGCCGGCGGAGCGGGCGGCATCGGGGTCGCGCTCGGCGTCGCCGCGGGCGTCCTCGCGCTGCTCGGCGCGGGCGTCTTCCTGGTCAACCGCCGGTGGCCGCTGCCCGACCTGGTGCGCCGCCGGGGCCGTTCCTGACCTCTCCGCCGTCGGACGGGTCCGGGCCGCCGGAGGTCTCCGGTGCCGCGGACCCGTCCCCCAGCTCGGCCTCCTTGCTGCCGGTCGCCGTCCAGGCCGCGCAGAACACCACCAGTTTCGACGTGAAGTTGATCCACAGCAGCAGGGCGACGGGCACGCCGAACGCGCCGTACATGCTCTTCGTGGCCACGCCCTGGATGTAGCCGCTGAGCAGCAGCTTCAGCAGTTCGAAGCCGATCGCGCCGATCAGCGCGGCCATCAGCAGCCGGCGGCGCGGCGGTTCGACGCCCGGCAGCAGGGTCAGCACGTACAGCAGGACCAGGAAGCCGGCGAGGACCGCGACCAGGAAGGCGGCGGCCCGTAGCAGGACCCCGCCCCAGCCGCCCTCGTCCACGCCGAGCTGACGGGTCGTCCAGCCGACCGCCGCGGAGGCGACGGTGGACGCGAGGATCGTCACCAGGATCGCGCCGCCCAGACCGACCAGGACGACGGCGTCCTTGGCCTTGTGCAGCAGCGGGTTCTCCTCCTCGTCGGGCAGCTCCCACACCGCGCGCAGGCACTCGCGCACCGAGCCCACCCAGCTGATGCCGGTGAGCAGCAGGGCGGCTGCGGCGATGAGTCCGACGGTGCCGGCGTTCTGCACGAGGGCGTCGATGTCGAGCTGGTCGGAGATGCCGGGGACCTGATCGGCCAGCCTGTCCTGGAGCTCGTCCTGCTGCTCCTTGCCGAGCGTGGCGGCCGCGATCGCCGCCGCCACGGTGAGCAGCGGGAACAGCGCGACGAAGCTCACGAAGGTCATCGCCGCCGCCAGCCGCGTCCATTTCACCCGGTCGAGGCGCTCGTAGGACCGCCAGGCGTGCGTGGTCATCAGCCGGGCCACCCAGGGGCCCACGACGGGGAGTCTCTTCAGCCAGTCCACGATCCGACTCTCCCCTCCGCACGGAACACCCATGTCCGTGTGCCCCAGAACCGCAGGACCGTAGCCAGCGCCATGCCGACAACCGCCCCCGAGACGGTGTCCGCGCGCTGGGAGGTGAACCCGAGCCCGTAGTGGCTGACGGTCAGGCAGAGTAGCTGGACGGCGGCTCCGGCGGCGTTCACCGCGAGGAAGGCGGCGTAGGGGCGCGGTCCGCGCGGCCGGGTGTGCCGGTAGGTGCCGAGGGCGTTCCCGGCGTAGGCGACCGTGCAGCCGGCGAGGAAGGACAGGCCCTTGGCGGTGAGCGGGCCGAGCCCCGCGGGCCCGCGCAGGGCGGTGAACAGCGCGAGGTCGACGGCGTAGGCGGAGAGCCCGGCGGCGGCGAACCCCAGGACCTCGCGGCGGGTGGGCCGCGCCCCTACCAATTGGCCACCGCCAGCCCGTACATCGTCATCCACACCACCCCGATGACCGCCAGGGCCCGGTCGCGCAGGACCACCTCCTCGGGCTCGCCCGCGGTGCCCCGGTCGGCGAACACGGCGTACCGCAGGATCGCGAGGACGAAGGCGACCATGGACAGCTGGCGCCAGGGCAGCACGCTGGTGTGCGGAACACCGCCCTCCTCCAGGGCCCACAGGCAGTACCCGAGCACGGCGACCCCGGCCGCGAGCTGCCAGACGAAACGCAGGTAGCCGGGGGTGTACTCGGTGAGCAACGCGCGTGTGGCGCCCGCCTTCGCGGCCATCTGGACGGCTTCGGAGTAGCGCTTGGCCGCCACCATGAACAGCGCCCCGAACCCGGTGGTGATGAGGAACCAGCGCGAGAGCGGGATGCCGAGCGCGAGCCCGCCGGCCACGGCCCGCATCAGAAAACCGGTCGTGACGATCGCGAGGTCGACCACGAGGACGTGTTTGAGACGCACGCAGTACGCCAGTTGCATGCCGACGTAGGCCACCAGCAGGGCCGCGACGGCCGGGGCGGCCAGCCAGGCGGCGAGGGCGGGCACGAGGACGGCGAGCGTGCCGCCGGCCGCGTAGGCGACGGGGACGGGCACCTGCCCGGCGGCGACCGGGCGCCGGCGTTTGGTGGGGTGGGCGCGGTCCGCCTCGGCGTCGCGGGCGTCGTTGACCAGGTAGACGGCGGCGGCGCAGGCGGTGAAGAGCGCGAAGACGAGCGCCACTTGGGTCAGGGCGTGCACCGAGAAGAGCCGGCCCGCGGCGGCCGGGGCGGCGACGACCAGGACGTTCTTGACCCACTGCTTGGGACGCGCGGTCCTGAGCAGGCCCACCGCCATTCCTCGCGCGCCACGTCCACCGGAGGGGGGTGCCGTCGGGGGCACCGGTCTGCGCTGCTCGTGGAGCGTCGCCTCCCTGGCGCGCGCGGCGCTCGTCAGGGGCCCGGCCTCAGCCATGGATGCCTCCCGTGTCCATCCAGCGCGCTCCGAGGCGCACCGTGAGCGCGCCGAGGGCCGCGCCCGCGGCCACGTCCGAGGGGTAGTGCACGCCGACGACGAGACGGGACAGGCACATCGCGGCGGCGAGCGGCGCGATCGCGGGCGCGCCGAGCGCCCCGAAGGCGACGGCGGCGGCGGTGGCGGAGGCGGCGTGGGAGCTCGGGAAGGAGTGCCGGCCGGCGGTGCGCACCAGCGGTTCGACGTGCGCCGGGCGCGGGCGGCGCACGACCCGTTTGACCGCCATGCTGACGAGGTGCGCGCCGGCCGTGAGTGCCGTGCCGCGCAGCCAGGCGCCACGCCGCCCCCCGTCCGCGGCGGCCCCCGCCAGCCCCGCCGCCAGCCACAGCGCGCCGTGTTCGCCCGTCCAGGACAGGGCGCGAGCGGCGCCGGCGATCCGCGGGTCGCGGGCACGGGCGTGCAGGGCGGTCAGGATGCGGTGGTCCGCCCCCCGAAGACCTGGCGGATCGATGGCGTCGAGGTGGTCCATGTGGACCCACTGTTCACGCCCACGGGGCCGTCATTACGGCAATATTGGGCGACATCCCATTAATCACCCATTTCGGGGAGGGCCGGAATGTTTCAGAAGTAATGCCGCACAAGCGGGCGCTACGGTCGCCGACATGCCTGCCGAGACCGTCTCCGTCACGGGATGGGGCCGCACCGCCCCCACCACCTCCCTGCTGATCCGCCCCCGGACCTACGAGGAGGCCGCGGCGGCGGTCCGTGGCTGCGGGGCGCGCGGCGGCATCCCGCGGGGCCTGGGGCGGGCGTACGGGGACGCGGCGCAGAACGCCGGAGGCGCGATCTTCGACATGACCGGCCTGGACCGTGTGCACGCCGTCGACGCGGCGGGCGGGGTCGTCTCGTGCGACGCGGGCGTCTCCCTGCACCGGCTCATGGAGGTCCTGCTGCCCCTCGGCTGGTTCGTGCCCGTCACCCCCGGGACCCGCTATGTGACGGTCGGCGGCGCGATCGGCGCGGACATCCACGGCAAGAACCACCATGTGTCCGGCTCCTTCTCCCGGCACGTCCTGTCGCTGGAACTCCTCACCGCCGACGGCGAGATCCGCACGGTCCCGCGCGGCACCCCCCTGTTCGACGCCACCACCGGCGGCATGGGCCTGACCGGCGTGATCCTCACCGCCACCCTGCAACTCCAGCCGGTGCAGACCTCGCTGATGACGGTCGACACCGAGCGGGCGAACGACCTGGACGACGTGATGGCCAGGATGACGGCCACCGACGACCAGTACCGGTACTCGGTCGCCTGGATCGACCTGCTGGCGCGCGGCGCCGCGACCGGGCGCGCGGTGCTCACCCGAGGCGACCACGCCCCCCTGGAGGCGCTGCCGAAGGGCACGCGCGCGCGTAGGCACCCGCTCGCCTTCCGGCCCTTCCGGCTGCCCGCCGTCCCCGCCGTGCTGCCCGAGGGGCTGCTGAGCCGCCATACCGTCGGCTGGTTCAACGGGCTCTGGTACCGCAGGGCCCCCCGCGCGCGCACCGGACAGCTCCAGCGGCTGTCCGCCTTCTTCCACCCGCTGGACGGGGTGCCGCACTGGAACCGGATCTACGGCCGGGGCGGCTTCGTGCAGTACCAGTTCACCGTCGGGCACGGCCAGGAGGACACCCTGCGCAGGATCGTGCGGCGGGTGTCCGAGCATCGCTGCCCGTCCTTCCTGGCCGTGCTCAAGCGGTTCGGGGACGCCGACCCGGGCTGGCTCTCGTTCCCCCGGTCCGGCTGGACCCTGGCCCTGGACATCCCCGCCGGACTGCCCGGCCTGGGCGCCCTCCTGGACACGCTGGACGAGGACGTGGCCTCGGCCGGCGGACGCGTCTACCTCGCCAAGGACTCCCGGCTGCGGCCCGAACTGCTCGCCGCGATGTACCCGCGCCTGGACGACTTCCGCGCGCTGCGCGCCCGACTGGACCCGCGCGGCGTCCTCGTCTCGGACCTGGCCCGCCGCCTCGACCTCTAACCCCCGGCCCCACTACCCCAAGGAGCTGTCGTGAAGGACGCCTTCGGCATTCCCCAGTCCCTGCTCGTCCTCGGCGGCACATCCGAGATCGCGCTGGCCACCGCCCGCCGGCTGATCGCGCGCCGCACCCGCACCGTCTGGCTGGCGGGCCGCCCCTCGCCCGCCCTGGACCGGTCCGCCGCCGATCTGCGCGCCCTGGGGGCCGACGTGCGCACGGTCGCCTTCGACGCGCTCGACCCCGAGTCCCACGAGGCGGTGCTCGGCAAGGTGTTCGCCGAGGGCGACATCGACATGGTGCTGCTCGCCTTCGGCATCCTCGGCGACCAGGCGCGCGACGAGCGCGAGCCGCTGAACGCGGTCCGGGTCGCCCAGACCAACTACACGGGTGCCGTGTCCGCCGCCCTGATCAGCGCCTGCGCCCTGCAGTCCCAGGGGCACGGCTCGCTGGTGGTGCTGTCCTCGGTCGCCGGTGAGCGGGCGCGCCGCGTCAACTTCATCTACGGCTCCAGCAAGGCCGGCCTGGACGCCTTCACGCAGGGACTGGGCGACGCGCTGCACGGCACCGGCGTGCACGTCATGGTCGTGCGCCCCGGGTTCGTGCGCTCGAAGATGACCGCCGACCGCGAGGAGGCGCCGTTCGCGACGACCCCGGAGGCGGTCGCCACGGCGATCGAGGTGGGGCTGCGGCGGCGCTCGGAGACGGTGTGGGTGCCCGGCGCGCTGCGGGTGGTGATGTCGGCGCTGCGGCACGTCCCGCGCGCCGTCTTCCGCCGGCTGCCCGTGTGAGGACGGCGGCTACGACGCCGGGATGGATCCGCGCTCGACGTGCCCGGCCTGCGGGGGCACCACCGGGCCGCCGAAGGTGAAGTCCCGCAGCTTGCGCCAGACGCCGTCGGCGCCCTGCTCGTACAGGGCGAAGCCGGTGCAGGGCCACTCGGCCCGGTAGTCGGCCAGCTCCTCGAACGCGCGGTCCATCGACTCCTCGTCGATGCCGTGGGCGACGGTCACGTGCGGGTGGTACGGGAACTGCAGCTCGCGCGCGACGGGCCCGGAGGCGTCCCGGACCTGCTTCTGCAGCCAGGTGCAGGCTTCGGCGCCCTCGACGACCTGGACGTAGACCACCGGCGACAGCGGCCGGAAGGTGCCCGTGCCGGACAGCCGCATCGGGAAGGGGCGTCCGTTCGCCGCGACCTCCGCCAGATGCGCCTCGATCGCGGGCAGCAGCGAGGAGTCGACCTCGGTCGGCGGCAGCAGCGTGACGTGCGTGGGGATGCCGTGAGCCGCGGCGTCGCCGAAGCCCGCGCGCCGCTCCTGGAGCAGGCTGCCGTGAGGCTCCGGGACCGCGATCGACACACCGATCGTTACGGTCCCCACGTCGTCTCCTGTCGTTCGTCGGTGAGTCCGCCGTCGCGGAGCTCGTGCCCATCGGGTGAGCGCGGGTGACGGCCGATGCCGTCACCCGTTATCGACTGTACGGCCACGGCCCCGCCGCGGGCAGGCGCAACCGAAGTGATGTGCAGCGCTGTGCGGTGGTACGGCCGGCGTAGCACCGCGTCCCGCCGCCCCCGGTGGGGCGGGGTCAGTGCTTGGCGGGCAGGAAGCCCACCCTGTCGTACGCCAGGGAGAGCGTCTCCGCGGCGACGGCACGCGCCTTCTCCGCCCCCTTGGCCAGGATCGAGTCGAGCGTCTCCGGGTCGTCCAGGTACTGCTGGGTGCGCTCCCGGAAGGGCGTCACGAACTCGACCATGACCTCAGCGAGGTCCGTCTTGAGCGCACCGTAGCCCTTGCCGTCGTACTTCTGCTCCAGTTCCCCGATTCCCGTACCCGTGAGGGTCGAGTAGATGGTGAGCAGGTTGCTGACGCCCGGCTTGTTCTCGACGTCGTGGCGGACGACGGTGTCGGTGTCGGTGACCGCGCTCCTGACCTTCTTGGCGGTGGCCCTCGGCTCGTCCAGGAGGTTGATCAGGCCCTTCGGCGTGGACGCCGACTTGCTCATCTTGATCGACGGGTCCTGGAGGTCGTAGATCTTCGCCGTCTCCTTGAGGATGTACGGCTTCGGGAGCGTGAAGGTCTCGCCGAAACGGCTGTTGAAGCGCGTGGCGAGGTCACGGGTGAGCTCGATGTGCTGGCGCTGGTCCTCGCCGACGGGGACCTCGTTGGCCTGGTACAGCAGGATGTCCGCGACCTGGAGCACCGGGTACGTGAACAGGCCGACCGAGGCGCGGTCCGCGCCCTGCTTGGCGGACTTGTCCTTGAACTGGGTCATGCGGCTGGCCTCGCCGAAGCCGGTGAGGCAGTTCATGACCCAGGCGAGCTGGGTGTGCTCGGGGACGTGGCTCTGCACGAACAGCGTGCAGCGCTCCGGGTCGAGTCCGGCGGCCAGCAGCTGGGCGGCGGCCAGCCGGGTGTTGGCGCGCAGCTCGGCCGGGTCCTGCGGGACCGTGATCGCGTGCAGGTCGACGACCATGTAGAACGCGTCGTGGGTGTCCTGGAGCGCCACCCACTGGCGGACGGCGCCGAGGTAGTTGCCGAGGTGGAACGAACCGGCGGTGGGCTGGATCCCGGAGAGTACGCGCGGGCTGCCCGGCACGGCGGAGCCGTTCCCCTGAGGGTGGTCGTGGGCGGCGAGTGGGCGATCAGTGGCCATGTCCACCATTCTCTCAGGTCCAGGGAGCCGGTCCGGAACGAGCCACGACCGGATGGGAACCGATCCCGTCCGGGCGGTGTAACAAAGACGTGAGGACGCGGGAGGGGGGCCGCATCGTCGATGAGGCCGCGGTGATCGCACGCGTACGCGCCGGTGAGCCGGAGGCGTACGCGCAGCTGGTGCGGGCTCATACGGGTATCGCGCTCAGGGCGGCCGCCGCGCTCGGCGCGGGTGCGGACGCGGAGGACGTGGTGCAGCAGGCGTTCGTCAAGGCGTACTGCTCGCTGGGCCGTTTCAAGGACGGCTCGGCCTTCCGGCCGTGGCTGCTGTCGATCGTGGCCAATGAGACGAGGAACACAGTGCGGGCGGCGGCCCGTCGGCGCACCCTCGCCGGGCGCGAGGCCGCGCTGGTCGAGGCGGACCCGCTGATACCGGAGGCGGCGGACCCGGCGGTCGCCGCGCTGGAGCGGGAGCGCCGGGCCGCCCTCCAGGCCGCCCTGGGCCGGCTGAGCGAGGAGCACCGCCTGGTCGTCACCTACCGCTATCTCCTGGAGATGGACGAGGGGGAGACGGCCCAGGCACTGGGCTGGCCCCGTGGCACGGTGAAGTCCCGGCTGAACCGCGCGCTGCGGAAGCTGGGGCGGCTGCTGCCGGAATTCGAGCCTCGGGAAGGGGGTGCGGAGCATGGGTGACGGACGGCCGGCCGGCGGGAGTCGCGATCATGATGGAGAGGGCTCCGGCCTGCCCGAGGAACTGCGGGCGCTCGGGCGTTCCCTGGACGCGCGGGGCGGCCCGGACGGCGCCGAGACGATGGTCGAGCGGGTGCTGGCCGAGATACTCGCCGGGCATCTGTCCGTCGCGGCGCCCGAACCGCCGGGCCCGCGCGAGCGGCTGCGCGCGCTGCGCCGCTGGGCACGGAGGCGGTGGCGTGCTCTGACGGCCGCGCTGTGCGGCCTGCTGACCGTGCTCGTGCTCACGCCTCCGGTGCGGGCGGCCGTCCTCGACTGGTTCGGCTTCGCGGGCGCCGAGATCCGGTACGACCCTTCGGCGACGCCCTCCCCCGGTACCCGGGTCCCCGGGTGCGGGCGCTCGGTGCCGCTCGCCGAGGCGGAGCGCCGCGCCGGGTTCGCTCCGGTGGTGCCCGCGCGACTCGGGACACCGGACGCGGTCGCCGTCACGCGTGAGCCGCGCGACCGGTTCGTGGTCAGCCTCTGCTGGCACGAGGACGGGCGCACGGTCCGGCTGGACGAGCGGCGGGCGGGTCTGGACTTCCGTTTCGCCAAGACGGTCCGTGAGCAGCCGCGGTGGATCACGCTCGGCCCCGAGGGGACGGACGGCGAGGCGCCCGCCACGGCCCTGTGGTTCGCCCGGCCGCATCTGCTCTCCTTCTGGCTCCAGGACACGCACGGCCTCTTCGAGCGGAAGGTGCGCACAGCCGGCCCGACGCTGCTGTGGGCGTATGAGGCCGGGGGCGGGACGGTGACGCTCCGGCTGGAGGGGATCGAGGAGGCCGGGCGGGCGACGGAGATCGCCCGGTCCCTGAAGGAGTGAGGGCTCGCGTTCCCGGTGCCGGTCTCGGTGCCCGTCCAGGAAAGGTGGGGCGGAGATGGGAACCGAGGGGGGCCGGGCGGTGTACCAGAAGTGACATGCGGCTCGGGGACGGGCCGCTCGGGGACCGCTCGGGTTGGGGGTTCGGATGTGGGGAGCCGGAGAGGGCCGCTTGCGGGGCGCGGGGCGCCGACTGGCGGGCGTGACAGGGGCGTTGCTCGCGGGCTGTGCCCTGCTGCTGTGGGGAGCGGCGCCGATGGCGTCCGCCGGAGGGCCGACGAGCGTGCTCCTTGCGGCGCCGGGGAGTGGGCGGACGGCGTCGCTGTACCACTCCGACCTGCGGTACGCCGCGCTGGAGGAACTGCTCGGCACACCGGCCAGAGGCTCACGGCAGCAGCCGCCGGAGGAGGACCTGATGGCGGCCGATCAGGTCAACGTCAGCTGGATGATCCACGACGTCACGCCGTGGCGCATCGACCGGCTCCATCGGATGGCCCGCGGACAGGACGTGTGGATCCGCAGGACGCAGGACGTCGCGCGCCAGACGAAGGGCACCTGGTACCGGGCCGCCCGGCCGGGCGAGCTGCGTGCCCTGCTCGACGACCTGGGCCTGTCGGGCGGGTCACCGGCGCCGGTGGCGTCGAAGGCGGACGGGGGTGCGCGGGAGGCCGCCACCGACCCGGCGGAGGCGGTGGGCTCGGCACCTCCCGTGCGGTCGTCGTCCGGGCCGGGCGCCGGTACGGGGTGGTGGTGGGCCGTGCCGGGCGCGGTGGCCGGAGCGGTCCTGGCGCTGGGCCTGCGCCCGTTCGTGACCCGGCGCCCCTGGGACCGGCTGCGCGGTGAGCCGGGGCCGCGTCAGGAACTGCGGGACGTGTGACCGGCGGGGCGGGGCATCGGCCGAGGAGGGGAGCCATGGCGGCGACGGAGGCGGGGCGCGGCCGGGACGGAGGGCGCCGGCGGTGGGGTGCGGGCGGACCGAGGCGGGCCGGGGGTGTGGTCCTCCTGCTGGTGTCGGGGGCGCTGGTCTGCGGGCCCGTGGCGGTCGCCTCGGCGGCGCCGGTGCGGGTGCGTGACGTTCCCGATGTGGCCGTGGTCGTCGCGGGCACCGGCGGGCGGACGACGGCGCTGCGCTCCGGCGACCGGGACTTCGCCCGGCTGTGGCAGCTGTTCCAGCCCTCCTACGTGGGGACGGAGCGGGTGCCCGAGGAGTGGGTCGAGGGGCGTCATCCGCCGGTCCGGCTGACCGTGTTCTGGGGGCTGACGGGCGTCGGGGGCTGGCCGCGGACGGACCGGGCGCCCGGCGGGGACGTGGCCCTGCGGCGGCAGGATCAGCTGTTCGTGGCCGGCGACGGCACCCCTTGGGTGCGCTCGGACCTCGCACCGGACGTCGAGGACGACGACATCCGCTGGCATCGCGCGCCGCGGTCCGTGCTCCAGCGGCTGGAGCGGGGGCGGCTGTTCGGCGCGGCGGCGGGCTCCCCGGCGACGGAGGCCGTCGCCGGGGACGGAGACGGGGAGCGCTCCGGGCCCGATGCGGGTGAGGTGCGGTGGGCGGTGGCGGGGCTCGTCGTCGGGCTCGCGAGCGGGGCGGGCGGGACCATGCTGATACGCCGCGCGGCGGCCCGGCAGGCAGCCGGACCGCCGCGGGAGGGGCCACGCCGGGAGCTGATCGACCTGGACCGGTGAGGCGCCGGGGCGCCTCGTCGCGACGTCAGCCCAGGTCGATCTGCGGGTAGAGCGGGAAGCCGGCCACGAGGTCGGAGGCCCGGCGGGAGATCTCGTCCGAGACCTTCGCGTCGAGGACGTGGGCCGCCTTGGAGGGGGCGCCCGACTTGGTGGTGCCCGGCTCGGTGGCGGTGAGGACGCGGTCCATGAGGGCGGCGACCTCGTCCATCTCGGCGGTGCCCAGGCCCCGGGTGGTCAGGGCGGGCGTGCCGACGCGGATGCCGGAGGTGTACCAGGCGCCGTTCGGGTCGGCCGGGATGGCGTTGCGGTTGGTGACGATGCCGGAGTCGAGGAGCGCGGCCTCGGCCTGGCGGCCGGTGAGGCCGTAGGAGGAGGCGACGTCGATCAGGTTCAGATGGTTGTCGGTGCCGCCGGTGACCAGGGTGGCGCCCCGGCGCGTCAGGCCCTCGGCCAGCGCGCGGGAGTTGTCCACGATGCGCTGGGCGTAGTCCTGGAACGCGGGCTGCCGGGCCTCGGCGAGGGCGACGGCCTTGGCGGCCATGACGTGCGGGAGCGGTCCGCCGAGGACCATCGGGCAGCCGCGGTCGACCTGGTCCTTGAGGGAGTCGTCGCACAGCACCATGCCGCCGCGCGGGCCGCGCAGCGACTTGTGGGTGGTGGTGGTGACGATCTGGGCGTGCGGGACCGGGTCGAAGTCGCCGGTGAGGACCTTGCCGGCGACGAGACCGGCGAAGTGGGCCATGTCGACCATGAGCGTGGCGCCGACCTCGTCGGCGATCTCACGCATGATCCGGAAGTTCACGAGACGGGGGTACGCGGAGTAGCCGGCGACGATGATCAGCGGCTTGAACTCGCGGGCGGACACGCGCAGCGCCTCGTAGTCGATCAGGCCGGTGGCCGGATCGGTGCCGTAGGAGCGCTGGTCGAACATCTTGCCGGAGATGTTCGGGCGGAAGCCATGGGTGAGGTGGCCGCCGGCGTCCAGAGACATGCCGAGCATGCGCTGGTTGCCGAAAGCGCGGCGCAGTTCGGCCCAGTCGGCCTCGGAGAGGTCGTTGACCTGGCGGACGCCGGCCTTCTCCAGGGCGGGGGCCTCGACCCGGTCGGCCAGGACGGCCCAGAAGGCGACGAGGTTGGCGTCGATGCCGGAGTGCGGCTGGACGTAGGCGTGCCGGGCGCCGAAGAGCTCCTTGGCGTGCTCGGCGGCCAGGGACTCGACGGTGTCGACGTTGCGGCAGCCGGCGTAGAAGCGGCGGCCGACGGTGCCCTCGGCGTACTTGTCGCTGAACCAGTTGCCCATCGCCAGCAGGGTGGCCGGGGAGGCGTAGTTCTCGGAGGCGATCAGCTTGAGCATCTCGCGCTGGTCGGCGACCTCCTGCCCGATCGCGTCGGCCACGCGCGGCTCGACGGCGCGGATCACGTCGAGGGCGGCACGGAAGGCGGTGGACTCGGGAGAGAGGGACTCGGCTGGCATGGGGGACCTCCGGACGTCGTGTGCAGCGTTCACGGGACGGCCCAGGCGCACGGCACTCGGTCTGGACGAGGTCCAGGGGCCGCTCCCCGATGGTTGATCCATCCCAGCGCGCCAGTCACGGCCCGTGAGCCAGCCTACCGGGCAGGCCGGGCCGCAAGGCCGCACGTCCACGATGCGGGCCAGGCACCCGGGGGCCGCTCGGGCGGGCTGCCGGGCAGGGGGTGCCGTCAGAGGATCACGTGCGGGAGGAACCGGGCGTACTCGTCGGTGATCAGTCCGGAGGACTCGCGGATGCCGAGGCCGGCCGGTTCGTCCTCGACCACCCAGGCGCCGAGGACGACGTGGTTGCCGTCGAACGTGGGCAGCGGGGCGAGTTGCTGGTAGCAGCAGGGCTCGTCGCGCACCTCGGCGGGGGCGCCCTTCTCGTGCACGGTGACCCCGGCGCCCTCGCGGCCGAGCAGGGGCTTGGCGACGTAGCCCGTCGTGTCCGCCAGGTCGCGGGGGCCGTCGAGGTGGGCGGGCAGGAGGTTGGGGTGGTCCGGAAAGAGGTCCCACAGGACCGCGAGGAGGGCCTTGTTGCTGAGGAGCATCTTCCAGGCCGGTTCGATCCACAGCGTGGTGCCGGTGCCGCCGCCGTTGTCGAGGGTGTCGAGGACGTGCCCGGCGAAGCGGTCGGAGGTCAGCCACTCCCACGGGTAGAGCTTGAAGCAGCTGCGGATGAACCGGAGCCGGGTGTCGACGAAGCGGCCCGAGAGCCGGTCCCAGCCGATCTCCTCCATGGAGATCCAGCCGGTGTCCAGGCCGGCCTGCTCCGCGGTCTCCTTCAGATAGGCGACGGTCATCAGGTCCTCGCCGAGTTCGTCGGCCGAGGAGTACGCGAAGTACAGGGGGCAGCCGGGCGGGAGCCGGCCGGCCTGGCTCCGCCAGGCGGCGACCAGGCGCTCGTGGAGGGAGTTCCACTGGTCGGCGCCGGGGAAGCGCTCCTGCATCCAGAACCACTGGGGTGAGGCGGCCTCCACGAGCGAGGTCGGGGTGTCGGCGTTGTACTCCAGCAGCTTGGCCGGCCCGGTGCCGTCGTAGCGCAGGTCGAAGCGCCCGTACACCGAGGGGAGTTCGGCGCGCCGGCTCCAGGACTCGGCGACCGCGTCCACGACACGGGGGTCGGTGATGCCGAGGTCCGCGAAGCGGTCCGCCGAGACGATGTGGTCGGCCGCGGCGAGGCACATGCGGTGCAGTTCCGCGACCACGTCCTCCAGCGCCTCGACCTCCTCCAGGGAGAAGACGTAGTAGGCGCTCTCGTCCCAGTAGGGGCGCAGGAAGCCGTCGGGATGGCGGGTGAGGGGGTAGACGAGGCCCTGCTCCTCGACCGTCCGCTGCCAGCCGGGGCGGGGTTCGATCGTGCGACGCCGCATCGGGGCCCTCCCGACTCAGCCGCCGCCGCTGCCGCTGCCGGAGCAGCCGAAGCCGCCCCGGTCGACGGCCTCGCTGCGGCTGAAGGTGCCAAAGTCGGCGCGGCCGCCGGACACGTCGGCGTCGTAGTACCAGGCGGCGTCGGCCCGGCCGGACGTCTTGCGGCCCTTGCCGGAGGAGGAGCCCGAACCGCGGCCGGACGCGCAGTTCTTGTCCGCGACGACCTTGTAGCCCTCGTAGGTGTGGCTGTCCCGGTCGACGCAGCGCCGGTCGGGCTCGGAGCCGCACGAGGTCAGGGCCGCGGCGATGACCCCCATGCCGCCGAGCACGACCGTGCCGGAGCGCAGCCGTCGTCGTCCGTCCGCCATGTGCGTCTCCCCCGCCGAGATCTTTTGTCCGTGGCTCGTCAGGCTGACAGCCTAGTGACCTGGTGGGCGCTCGGCGTCGTGGGGCTGGCGTTCCTCTCCTCCCCCTAGAGTCGCTTTGTGCTGTTGGGGATGATGTGCGCGTTGGGTGCGGCGCTCTGCTTCGGAGCGGCGACCGTGCTGCAGGCGATGGCCGCGCGGACGGCGAGCGCCCGGGGAGGCGGGGGCGGCGAGGCGGGCGTGCTGCTGCGCTCGCTGCGGCAGTGGCGCTATCTGGCCGGTCTGGGGCTCGACGGACTCGGGTTCGTGCTGCAGGTCGTGGCGTTGCGCTCGCTGCCCCTCTACGCCGTGAGCGCCGCGCTCGCGTCCAGCCTCGCGGTGACGGCGGTCGTCGCGGCCCGGCTGCTGCGGGTGCGGCTGAGCCGCGCCGAGTGGGGCGCGGTGGCCGTGGTGTGCGCCGGTCTGGCGATGCTGGGCCTCGCCTCCGGGGCGGAGGGCGACAAGGGGGGTTCGGACGCGCTGAAGTTCGCGATGCTCGGGGTGGCCGTGGCCGTGCTGGGCGTGGGCCTGGCCGGGGGCCGGCTGCCGGAGCGGGGGCGCGGGCTGGTGCTGGGCCTCGCGGCCGGGTTCGGCTTCGGGGTGGTGGAGGTGTCGGTACGGCTGATCGACTCGGCAACGCCCGGGCACCTGCTGGCCAACCCGGCGACGTACGCGCTGCTGCTCGGCGGTGGGGCCGCGTTCCTGGCGCTGACCTCGGCCCTCCAGCGCGGCTCGGTGACCGTGGCCACGGCGGCCCTGGTGATCGGGGAGACCGTCGGCCCGGCGCTGGTGGGCGTGGTGTGGCTGGGCGACCGCACCCGGGAGGGGCTGACCTGGCTGGCGGTGCTCGGGTTCCTGGTGTCGGTGGCGGGGGCGCTGGCACTGGCGCGCTTCGGGGAGGCGCCGCCGCCGGACGCCCCGGGGATTTCCCCGAGTGCTTCCCGGAGGCCCGGGACCTGACGCCGTGCCTGGCGTTGCGCTGTACCGGCCGACGGGCGGCCGGAGCGAACAGGGGGTGGTCACGGGACCGGACGACGCACAGATCGTCGAGGTGTTCAGCCGCGAGCCCGGGGGACCGACCGCGGACATCACGCTGGACCCGGAGAAGGACGGCGAGATCGTGCCGGAGGCGGAGGCCGGCGGGGCGCTGCACCAGAACGGGGGCACGTACATGGGGCCGTGGGGACGGCCTGGGCCGGCGCGGCCGGCCGGTCGCCGACCCGGGCTAGCCGGGCGGCCCGGGCGAGGGTGCACGGGGTGCCCGGCACGGCGGCGGCCCGCACCAGGTCACGGGCCGGCCGGTCGCAGCGGGCTAGCCGGTCCCGCACGAGACGGGTGTACGAGCGCGGCGGGGGCGCAAGCCGGGGAAGTACGTGCGGGGACGGGTGCGGTGGGGTGCCGTCCTGGCCGAGGCCGCGTACGCGTGGAGCGGGCGCCGGGCGTGCCGACGACGTATCCGGTACCTGTGCGGGAAGGGGCGGGCCTTCGCTCAGGGCAGCACCCTGCACAGCGCCTCCAGGGTTCCCGCCCACGCATGGTCCGGCGGCGTGCCGTAGCCCACGACCAGGGCGTCGAGGGGCTCGGCCACGGCCTGCTCGTGGCGGTAGAAGCCCAGGCCGTGCAGGGACAGGTGCTGCCAGGCGGCCGCCTGGACGACCGTGCGCTCGGTGCCGGGCGGGAGGCGCAGGACGGCGTGCAGGCCGGCGGAGATGCCGGTGACGGGGATGTGGGGGGCGTGGGTGGCGAGGGCCCGCACCAGGGCGTCCCGGCGGCGCCGGTAGCGCAGGCGGGACGCGCGGACATGCCGGTCGTAGGCGCCGGAGGTGAGGAACTCGGCGAGGGTCAGCTGGTCGAGCACCCCGCAGGTGTCGGAGCCTCCCTTGGCCTCGGTCACCTCCTCGACCAGCGCGGGCGGCAGCACCATCCAGGCCAGCCGCAGGCCGGGGGCGAGGGACTTGCTGGCGGTGCCGAGGTGGACGACATGGCCGGGGTCCAGGCCCTGGAGGGCGCCGACGGGCTGGCGGTCGTAGCGGAACTCGCCGTCGTAGTCGTCCTCGAGGACCAGTCCGCCGGTGTGGCGCGCCCACTCCACGACGGGGGTGCGGCGGCTCTGGTGCAGGGGCACTCCCATGGGGAACTGGTGGGCGGGGGTGAGCAGGACGGCTCCGGCGCCCTCGGGCAACTCCCCCGGATCCGTGCCGCGTTCGTCGAAGGGCAGGGCCGGGGTGGCCAGACCGGCCGCCGTCAGCTGCCGCCGGTGCGGCGCGAGGCCGTACGACTCCACGGCGACCGCCCGTACGCCGCGTGCCCGCAGCACCTCGCCGAGCAGGCGCAGACCGTGCAGGAACCCGGAGCACACCACGATGTGCTCGGGGTCGGCGCGCACGCCCCGGGCGCGGGCGAGGTAGCCGGCGAGCGCGGTGCGCAGTTCGGGCCGGCCGCGCGGATCGCCGTAGCCGAGGGCCTGGTGGGGTGCGGCGAGGAAGGCCCGGCGGGATGCCCGCAGCCACTCCGTCCGCGGGAACGCGGCGAGGTCGGGTGTGCCGGGGACGAGGTCGTGGGCGGGGCGTGGGCGCTCCGGGCGGGGTGGGACGGGGGCGCCGGGCGGCGGGATCACCGGGCGGTCGGCCACCCGGGTGCCCGACCCCTGCCGTGCGGTGAGCCAGCCCTCGGCGACCAGGTCGGCGTAGGCGTCGGCGACGGTGTTGCGGGCGATGCCGAGGTCGCCGGCGAGGGAGCGGGAGGACGGCAGCCGCGTGCCGGGCGCGAGCCGGCCGGTGCGCACGGCCTCGCGCAGGGCGTCGGTCAGACCCCGGCGCAGTCCGGGGCCCGCGGGGTCGAGGTGCAGGTCGATGCCGAAAGTGGCCCAGCGTTCCGCCATGGAAGTGGACCATACTCCTGGGCTGCCTCGCTCCTAGGGTCGAAGCATGACGAACACGACGACCACCGCGGCCGCCACGGCCCCCGCCCCCGAGTCCTACGCCGCCGAGCAGATCGCCCGTCTGGAGTGGGTCCGGCACTCCCCCGAGGTCTACAAGGCGATGGTCCGCCTGGACGCCGCCGCCCGGAAGGGCCTCGACGCCCGGCTGCTCGAACTGGTGAAGGTCCGCGCCTCACAGCTCAACCACTGTGCCTACTGCCTGGACATGCACTCCAAGGACGCCCTCGCGGCCGGCGAGAGCGTCGAGCGGATCGTGCAGCTCGGCGCCTGGGAGGAGTCGCGGCACTTCTACACGGAGAAGGAGTGCGCGGCGCTGGAGCTGACGGAGGCCGTCACGGTCCTCACGGACGGTTTCGTGCCGGACGAGGTGTTCGAGCGGGCCGCCGGGCACTTCGAGGAGGCGGAGCTGTCCCAGCTGATCGCCGCGATCACGGTGATCAACGCCTGGAACCGCTTCGGCGTGACCTGCCGCCTGACCCCGGGCCACTACCGGCCGGGGCAGCACGGCTGAACCCTGAGGGCCCGGCCCCCCCGGAAGACCGGGCTCGCCGCACCCGGCGAGCAGCACAGCGGCCGCCGCGGGCACCACGGCCCCGCCCCCGATGCCCGGTGTGTTCATGACGTCCGGGGAGGCTCGCACGGACCACTCCGGCGCGGCGGCGCGAGCGGCCGGAGCCCGGCCTGATCCAGCCATGGGCGGGGTCGGGCCGGGCTCCGGCGGATGCGGTGCCGTCGTGCGGGTCAGGGCAGCCACTTCCTCCAGA
Source organism: Streptomyces sp. NPDC056628 (assembly GCF_042792555.1). Classification (NCBI taxonomy): domain Bacteria; kingdom Bacillati; phylum Actinomycetota; class Actinomycetes; order Kitasatosporales; family Streptomycetaceae; genus Streptomyces; species Streptomyces sp. NPDC056628. The sequence continues at coordinate 127,146 of NZ_JBHTWG010000006.1, read as the reverse complement.
CGGACTCGTGGCGGTCCACCCACTTCTTCGCCGCCTCCTCGGGGGACAGCTTCTGCTCGGCGATCAGCAGCGAGACCTCGTTCTGGTCCTCGGTCGTCCACGTGAACTTCTTCAGCAGGGCCGCCGCGTCACCGCCGCTCTTCGCGAAGTCCGCGTTGAGGTACTTCTGGAGCGGGGTGTGCGGGTAGGCGCAGGCGACCTTCTCCGGGTCGGCGTCGCAGCCCTCCTTGTAGGCGGGCAGCTTCACCTCCGTCATCGGGACCTTCTCGAACAGCCACTGTGGCTCGTACCAGTACGTCAGGAAGGGCTTCTTCTCCTTGGCGAACTGCTTGATCTGGGTGATCTGCGCCGCCTCGGAGCCGGCGAACACCACCTGGTAGTCCAGGTCGAGGTTCTTCACCAGCGCCTTGTCGTTGGTGACGTAGGACGGCGAGCCGTCCATCAGCTGGCCCTTGCCGCCGCTCTCCGCGGTACGCAGCCGGTCGGCGTACTTGTTCAGATTCTTCCAGTCGGTGACGTCCGGGTGGGCCTTCGCGAAGTACGTCGGGACGAACCAGCCGATGTGCCCGGTGACGCCGAGGTCGCCGGCGTTCACGATCGTCTTCTTGTCCTCGACGTACCGCTTCTCCTCGTCCGGGTGCCCCCAGTCCTCCAGGAGGGCGTCGACCCGGCCCTGGCTGAGCGCGTCCCAGGCGGGCACCTCGTCGATCTGCACGGTGTCGACGCGGTAGCCGAGCTCGTGCTCCAGGAGGTACTGGGCGACGGCCACGTTGGCCTGGGCGCCCACCCAGGACTGCACGGACAGGGTGACGGTCCGGGCGCCCTGCGCGTTGGCGAACGGCGACGCCTGCTTGGTCATGTCGGCGGCACCGCAGCCGGTGAGCAGCGCCAGCGAGGACGCCAGGGCCACGGCGGCGGCCGTCGTACGGATGCGCGGACCCATGTCAGGCTCCCTTCCTCGCGCGCCGTTCGGTCGGCTGGGTCACCCGGTCGAGCATCAGGCCGAGGCAGACGATCGCGGCACCGGCCACCAGACCGGTCGCCAGGTCGCCCTGCGCGAGGCCGAAGACGACGTCGTATCCGAGCGCGCCTCCGCCGACCAGGCCGCCGATGATGACGACGGCGAGGACCAGGACGACGCCCTGGTTGACGGCGAGCAGCAGCGCGGAGCGGGCCAGCGGGAGCTGGACCTGGCGGAGCTGCTGGGCGGGGGTCGCGCCCAGCGAGCGGGCCGACTCCAGCGCGGCCGGGTCGACCTGGCGCAGACCCTGCGTGGTGATGCGGACGACGGCGGGCAGCGCGTAGACGACGGCCGCGGCGACCGCGGGGGCGCGGCCCACGCCGAACAGGGCGACGACCGGGATGAGGTACACGAACTGCGGCATCGTCTGGAAGACGTCCAGGACGGGCCGCAGCAGCCGTTCGACACGGTTGCTGCGGGCGGCGGCGACACCGGTCGCGAAGCCCAGGACCAGGGTGACGGCGACGGCCGCGAGGACCTGGGAGAGCGTGTCCAGCGACGGCTTCCACACGCCGAGCACACCGATCGCGGCCATGGCGAGGACGGCGGTCAGCGCGGTGCGCCAGGTCCCGATCAGCCAGGCCGGAGCGGCGACGATCAGCAGGACCGCCCACCACGGCAGCCCCTGCAGGCCGTCGCGCACCGGGTCGAGGACCCAGGTGGTGAAGTGGCCGGCCCAGTCGGCGGTGCCGCCGACGACGGGCACACCGGAGTAGAGGTGCGCGGTCATCCAGTCGACGGCGCGGTTGACGGGCTCGGCGATGTTCACGACCCACGCGTCGGGCCAGTCGACCCGGCCCGCGAGCCGTCCGGCGACGGCCACCGCGACGGCACCGGCCCCCGCGTACAGCCACAGTCGCCGGCCGTGGGGGTGCGGCTCCTCGCCGAGCGCCTCCCCGGCGGCGCCGGTGACGCGGTCGAGGACGACGGCGAGCAGCACGATCGGGATGCCCGCGGCGAGCGCGGCACCGACGTCGACCGAGGCCAGCGCCTGGTAGACGCGGTCACCGAGGCCGCCCGCGCCGATGACGGAGGCGATGACCGCCATCGACAGCGCCATCATGATCGTCTGGTTGAGGCCGAGCAGGAGCTCCTTGCGGGCCAGCGGGATACGGGCGGTCAGCAGACGCTGCCGCGCTGTCGCGCCGAGCGACTCGACGGCCTCCAGGACCTCCTTGTCGGCGCCACGCAGACCGAGGGCCGTGAGCCGGGCCATCGGCGGGGCGGCGTAGACGACGGTGGCGAGGACGGCGGCGGGCACGCCGATGCCGAAGACCAGCACGACGGGGAGCAGGTACGCGAAGGCGGGCAGCACCTGCATGGTGTCCAGGACGGGGCGCAGGACCTTGTCGGCCCGGCCGGACAGACCGGCGGCGAGGCCCAGCAGGGCGCCCACGACGACGGAGGCGAGGACCGCGACGACCATCAGCGCGAGGGTCTGCGTGGTCGGCACCCACATGCCGAGGAACCCGCAGGCGAGGAACGCGGCGCCGGTCCCGGCGGCGAGCCGCCACCCGGCGACCCGCCAGGCGACGAGGGCGGCGGCGGCGGTGACGCCGGCCCAGCCCGCGGCGAGCAGCACGAGGTACACGCCGCGTACGGCGAGCACGACCGCGTTGCTGATGTGCCCGAAGAAGTAGAGGAACAGCGGGTGGCTGTCGCGGTGGTCGATGATCCAGGTGCTGGTGTCGGTCAGCGGCCCGGAGACGTCGACGGTGAGCGCGGCCGGCCAGCTGCCGCTGGCCCAGCGGGCGTGGGCCAGCGGCACCAGGATCGCGGCGACGACGCCGAGCACCGCGAGCTTGCGGACGGCGGGGCGCCCGAGGAGGCCCGGCGACGCGGGGCGCGGGGCGGCGGCGGTGACGGTCGCCATCAGACCACCCCCTTGGGGTGCTCCGTTCCGGCCACGACGCCGAGAAGCCGCTCGTGGTCCACCACCCCCAGGCAGCGGCCGCCCTCGACGACCCGGGCCGGGGAGCCGGTGCGGGCCACGGCCTCGATCGCCTCGGACACCGTGGCGTCGGGCGCGAGGGCCGGTCCGCTGCCGGTCTCGTCGGCGGAGGCGGCCCGCATGGCGGTGCGGACCGTCATGACCTGTTCGCGCGGGACGTCGCGGACGAACTCGCGGACGTAGTCGTCGGCCGGGGAGCCGACGATCTCCTCGGGGGTGCCGAGCTGGACGACGCGGCCGTCCCGCATCAGGGCGATGCGGTCGCCGAGCTTCAGCGCCTCGCTGAGGTCGTGCGTGATGAAGACCATCGTGCGGCCCTCCTCGTGGTGCAGGCGGACGACCTCCTCCTGCATGTCCCGCCGGATCAGCGGGTCGAGCGCGCTGAACGGCTCGTCGAAGAGCAGCACCTCGGGGTCGACGGCGAGGGCCCGGGCGAGTCCGACGCGCTGGCGCTGACCGCCGGAGAGCTGACCGGGTCTGCGGTGCTCCATGCCCTCCAGGCCGACCTTGGCCACGACCTGGGCGGCCCGCTCGCGGCGCTCGGCCTTGCCGACGCCCTGGATCTCCAGCCCGTACGCCACGTTGTCGAGGACGGTGCGGTGCGGGAGCAGGCCGAAGTGCTGGAAGACCATGGCGGCCCGGTGCCGGCGCAGTTCGCGCAGCCGGCCGCGGTCCATGGCGCGTACGTCCTCGCCGTCGATGGCGATGGTCCCGGCGGTCGGCTCGATGAGCCGGGTCAGGCAGCGCACGAGCGTGGACTTGCCGGAGCCGGACAGGCCCATGACGACGAACACCTCGCCCTTGCGGACGTCGAAGGAGACGTCCCGCACGGCCGCCGTGCAGCCGGTGCGCGCCCGCAGCTCGGCGGCCGGGAGCGCGGCCAGTTCCGGGTCGGCCGGGACCCGGCGCGCCTTGGGGCCGAAGACCTTCCACAGGCCGTCGACGGAGAAGACCGGCTCGCCGGTCGGGGGTTTACGGGTCTCGGGTGTCGCGTTCCGAGGCGTCAGGGGAGCTGTCGTACTCATCACGCCTCACCTCCCATCAGGTCCGCCGCCTTCTCCCCCACCATGAGCACCCCGATCATCGGGTTCACCGCGGTCATGGTCGGGAAGACGGAGGCATCGGCTATTCGAATGCCTTCCAGGCCGCGGACCCGCAGTTCGGGGTCCACGACGGCCAGTTCGTCGTCGGCGGCGCCCATACGGCAGGTACCGGCCGGGTGGTACACGGTGTGCGCGACCTTGCGCGCGTACTCGCTCAGCTCCTCGTCGCCGGTGAGGTCCGGGCCGGGGCAGACCTCGCGCTTGAGCCAGCGCGCGAGGGGTTCTGATCCGGCGATCTCGCGGGCGACGCGGATGCCGTCGACGAGGGTGCGGGCGTCGTAGTCCTCCTCGTCGGTGAAGTACCGGAAGTCCAGCGCGGGCTTCACGGACGGGTCGGCGCTGGTCAGGTACAGCCGGCCGCGGCTCTTCGGCTTGGGGATGTTCGGCGTCATCGAGACGCCGAACTGCGGCCGCTCGTAGCCCAGTCGCTCCGGGTTGTCCGTGAACGGGATCTGGTAGAAGTGGAACATCAGGTCGGGGCCCTGGTGTTCGGGGTCGCGCCGCACGAACAGGCCCGCGTCGGAGTCCATCGCGGAGTTGTCGGGGATGGGGCCGTTCGTCTCCCAGACGATCACGGACTCGGGGTGGTCCAGCAGGTTCTCGCCGACGCCCGGCAGGTCGTGGGCGACCGGGATGCCCAGCTCGGTCAGGTCCTGCTTCGGGCCGACGCCGGAGTGCAGCAGCAGCCGGGGCGTGTCGACGGCGCCGGCGCACAGGACGACCTCGCGGCGGGCCCGGATCAGCGTCTCCTGGCCGTCCTTGGTGCGCACGTGGACGCCCTCGGCGCGGGTGCCGTCCAGTTCGAGCTTGTACGCCCACGTCTCCAGCAGGATCGCGAGGTTCTCCCGCTCGTCCATCACGGGGTGCAGATACGCCACCGACGCCGACGAGCGCTTGTTGTTCTCGGGGTGGTAGGCGAGGTCGAAGAAGCCGACGCCGTCGGTGAACGGCTTCTTGTTGAAGCCCTCGATCCGCGGCACGCCGAGCGTGTCCCGGGCGGCGTCGACGAAGTCGCGGGCGATGGCGTTGCGGTCCTTCTCGTCGACCGGGACGATGTTGTTCTTCAGCCGGGCGTAGTACGCCTCCATGGGCACGGCGCCCCAGCCCTCGGCGCCGGCCGCCTCCCACTCGTCCCAGTCGGACGGCAGCGGCTTGAACGCGATGAGGGTGTTGTGCGAGGAGCAGCCGCCGAGGACGCGGGCCCGGCTGTGCCGGATGTGGCTGTTGCCGCGCGGCTGTTCGGTCGTCGGGTAGTCGTAGTCCAGTTCGCCGCCGAGCAGGCCCATCCAGCGGCGCAGGGTGAGGACGTCGTCGCGGCCGACGTCACTGGGGCCGCCCTCGATCACGGCGACGGTGACGTCCGGGTTCTCGGTGAGCCGGGAGGCGATCACGGAACCCGCGGTGCCGCCTCCGACGACGACGTAGTCGTAGACAGGGGTGTTCTCGGACATGAGCGGGGTACTCCAGGGATCTTGCGAAGTCTCGCGCGGTGAGGAGCGGTGCGAAGGGGAGGGAGATGTCAGCCGGAGAACCAGCGGACCGGCTGGGGGGCCAGGTTCTGGTAGACGTGCTTGGTCTCCCGGTACTCGGCGAGTCCGGAGGGGCCGAGTTCGCGTCCCACGCCGCTCTTGCCGAAGCCGCCCCACTCCGCCTGCGGGAGGTAGGGGTGGAAGTCGTTGATCCAGACGGTGCCGTGGCGCAGCCGTCCCGCGACCCGGCGGGCCCGGCCGGCGTCGGCGGTCCACACGGCGCCGGCAAGGCCGTACTCGGTGTCGTTGGCGAGGGCGACGGCCTCGTCCTCGGTGCTGAAGGTCTCGACGGTGAGGACCGGGCCGAAGACCTCCTCGCGGACGACGCGCATCTCGCGGTGGCAGTGGTCGAGGACGGTCGGCTCGTAGAACCAGCCGCTCGCCGGGCGGTCGGCGGACGGCTCGGGGCGCCGGCCGCCGGAGCGCAGGACGGCGCCCTCCTTGAGCGCGGACTCGACGTACGCCTCGACCTTGTCGCGCTGCTGCTCGGAGACGAGCGGGCCGCACTCGACGCCGTCGGCGGTGCCGCGGCCGAGGCGGATCTTCTGCGCCCGGTGGGCGAGTTCGCTCACGAAGCGGTCCCGGACGGACTCCTCGACGATGAGGCGGGAGCCCGCCGAGCAGACCTGGCCGCTGTGGATGAAGGCGGCGTTCAGGGCCTGGTCGACGGCGGTGTCGAAGCCCTCGTCGGTGGCGCAGGCGTCGGCGAAGACGACGTTGGGGTTCTTGCCGCCGAGTTCGAGCGCGACCTTCTTCACGGTGGGCGCGGCGGCCTGCGCCACCTTGGTGCCGCTCGCCAGACCGCCGGTGAAGGAGACCAGGTCGACGTCGGGGTGCTCGGAGAGCCGGGCGCCCACGGAGTGGCCGGGGCCGGTGACGATGTTGGCGGCACCGGCAGGCAGGCCCGCCTCGACGAGCAGGTCGATCAGGGCGATCGTCGTCAGCGGGGTGATCTCGCTGGGCTTGACGACAAAGGTGTTCCCGGCGGCGAGCGCCGGGGCGATCTTCCAACTGGCCTGGAGCAGCGGATAGTTCCACGGCGTGATCAGGGCGCAGACGCCGACCGGCTCGTGCACGACGACGCTGTGGATGTCGGGGGAACCGGCGTCGACGACCCGGCCGGGGGCCTCGGCGGCGACCAGGTCGGCGAAGTACCGGAAGGCGTCGGCGACGCAGTCGATGTCGACCCGTCCCTCCTCGACGGTCTTTCCGGCGTCGCGGCTCTCCAGCAGGCCGAGCTTCTCGCGGTCGCGCACCAGCAGATCGGCGACCCGGCGCAGCAGGGCCGCGCGGTCGGCGACGGGGGTGCGCGGCCATTCGCCCCGGCCGCCGTCGAAGGCGCGCCGGGCGGCCTCCACCGCCAGGTCGACGTCCTGCTCGTCGCCCTCCGCGACCACGGCGAACGGCGTCGCGTCCGCGGGGTCGAGGATCTCGCGCGTCGCGCCGGAGACGGCGCCGCGCCACTCCCCTCCCACGTGGATGGTGCCGCGTGCCTTCAGTTCCGTACTGTCCGCCATGATCGGTGTTGCCTTCCGTTCCTGTCTCGAACCCGTGCGTCACACAGCCGTCACTCACGGGACCGAGTGCACCTGCCCGCACCCCTCGCTTGCATGCGCGATCGCCGAACGAAAGTGCGCCGGGTCACGGAACATCCGCCCACACCTGGACAAAAACCCCCACTCCAGCCCTGGCCGTTCGCGGAACCTTTGACTAAAGTCAAGGACCATGGAGCCAGTCTCGGCGGAGCAGGTGACGGCCTTCCGCCGCTTCAACCGCTACTTCACCCGCCGCATCGGCGTCCTGGACGACCACTACCTCGGCCAGGACCGCCCGCTGGGCGAGGCCCGGCTGCTGTTCGAGATCGGTGACGGCGCCACCGTGCGCGAGCTGCGCGCCCGCCTCGGGCTGGACGCCGGCTATCTCAGCCGCATGATCAAGGCGCTCGAGCGCCAGGGCATGGTCCGCTCGTCCCCGGACCCGCGCGACAACCGGCTGCGCGTGCTCGAACCGACCCCGGCGGGCCGAGTCGAGGTGACGGAGCAGGACCGGCGCGCGAGCGCCGTCGCCGCCGCCCTCCTGGAAGGGCTCGGCACCGCCCAGCGCGCCGAGCTGACCGGCGCCCTGGCCACGGCCCACCGGTTGCTGCGCCTCGCAGCGATCACCGTCACCCTCATCGACGGGGCCGCGCCCGACGCCCGCGCCTGTCTGGAGGCGTACGCCGACGAACTTGACGGGCGGTTCCCGGAGGGCTTCGACCGGGCCGCCCTCGTCCGGCCCGAGGAGGTGTCCGGCGACGCCGGCGCGTTCTTCGTCGCCCGCGAGGAGAACCGCCCCGTGGGCTGTGGCGCGCTCCGGCGTCTGGAGCCGGGCGTCGGGGAGATCCGCCATGTTTGGGTGCACCGGGGCGCCCGCCGCCTGGGCCTCGCGCGCCGGCTGCTGACGGTGCTCGAAAAGGATGCGGCCGCCCGCGGTCTGAGCGTCGTACGCCTGGACACGCACGTCGCGCTCACCGAGGCGCAGGCGATGTACCGGGCGTGCGGGTACACGGAGATCCCGGCCTACAACGACGACGTGTACGGCGACCACTGGTTCGAGAAGCGGCTGCCCGGGCGGCCCGGCGGCGGGTGACGCCCGGCCGCCTGGGCGCCGGGGCCGCTCCGGCGCCGGCGCTGCCTCAGCTCGGTGTGAACGCCGACCTGGCGTTGCGCAGTGTCTCCTGTGTCGCGGGCCATTCGTCCGTCGTGCCACGGACGACCATGGCGTACAGATGGCCGTCGTCCGTCCGGAACACCCGGTCGACGGCCCTGACCCGCTCGCCGAGGTCCTTGCTGTCGTACTCGTAGACGAGCTCGCTCGCGTCGGTCTCGTCGGGGACGGGTCCGCGGCTGATCTCCGTGAAGCCCGGCTGCCCGGAGAGGTTGCCGAAGGCCTCGTCCAAGGCGTCGTCGGGGGTGAAGTCCGGTTCGACCACCTCGAAGATCTGCAGCAGACCGCGCTCGTCGGCCGAGGTGTAGAAGACGACGGCCCCGCCGTCGCGCTCGCTGCGGGTCCAGCCCTCGGGGACCACGGTGGTGAAGCCCGAGGGGTCCTGGACCAGGCGGTGGCCGAACGGTACGTCGGGTGACTCGGACGCGGCGGAGAAGTTGTCATCGGTGGGCTCGGCCCCGTCGGACGTGGCGTTCGAGGGCGGTGTCCGGCCGTCCCCGGAGGCGGCGGCCGTGCCCGACGCGGTGCCGCCCGCCTTGTCGTCGCCGTCGTCTCCCGCGCCGCCGACCGCGAGCCAGGCCGCCAGCGCGGTGACCGCGACCGCCGCCACGACCGCGACGGCGACGACTCTGCCGCGCCGGCCGCCCGGCGCCCCGGGCGGTACGGAGGGCGGCAGGGGCCAGCCGGGCGGAGCAGCCGTGTGCCACTCCCCCGGCGCCCCGCCGCCGGAGCCGTCCGCCCCACCGTCCGTCCCGGGCTGCATAACGGGACTCGCGGGCGGCGGAGGCGGGGCGGGGTGACCGTCCGCGCCCACCGGCACCCACGACTGGGTCTCCTTGTTCCACCGGACCTCGCCGGCGCCCCCGCCCCCCATCGTTCAGCCCCCGATGAGTCCGGCCACGGCCGTACCGAGGGCCGTCGCGGACGTGATCGCGCCGAGGACGCCGGCCGCGGCATCGAGGGCCGTACGGAGCCGGGCGAGGACGCCCGGCTGGGCCTGGCCGGTGGTGGTCACCTGCCGCTCGGTTTCCTCCAGGCTCGCGGAGAGTTCCTGCGTCTCGGGCGTGACCGGGTATCTCCTCAGGTCCTCGCCGAGCTCGCGGACGGCCTGGAGCAGCGCCTGGTACGACTCGTCGGCCGGGGCCGACGTCGACGTGTAACTGGCGCTCGCTCCCGCACCGACCGCGATGCCGTTGCCGGTGACGGATCCCCCGACATACGTGCCGGAGCCCTGGGCGTCGCCCGCCGGTGACTGGTTCATGTCGTCCTCCCGTTGTCTGCTGGTGCCTCGGCGTCCGCCGCTACTTCGACGCGCCGCCGGCACGTGCCGGCGAAGCCCCGGACGGCTTGCCCGCCGACGCGGTGGCCTTGCTGTCGTTGCCGATGGCGATGCCGTTGCCCTGGACGGAGCCTCCGACGAACGTCCCGCTGTTGTTGAACACGTTGGTGACCTTCTGCTCGAACTCCGCGATGTCGTACCCCGCGTTCCACAGCGCCTGACGGACCCCGCCCGCGATCCGGTCCTGGATCGACTTCAGATAGCGGGCGACGTCCATCTCCTGGAAGAGGGTCGCCCGGTCGTCCGCGCCCACTTCCCGCACGGAGGCGCCGGGCCCGTCCGGCAGCGTGTCCGCGTGGACGCCGGTGAGCTGGCGCCACTGCTGGGCGACGGCGCGGACCAGGATGCGCAGGGCGTCGCCGGTGGCGGCCGGGACGCGCAGCAGCGCGAAGACGTAGCGACCGAAACCGCCGCGGTGCAGATGCTCGTGCGCCATCCTGTCGGCGGTCGCGAACAGCGGGTCGACCGGCGGCAGTACGTGCGGCGCGACCTCCAGCATCAGCATCCCGCCCTGGGTGTGGACGCGGACGAAGACGGTGACGACGATCTCCTCGTCCCAGCCGCCGACCCGGACGCGCAGGAAGTGCCGCCGCTGCTCGCCGCCCTCCTCGACGGCGTCGGCGCGGTGCATCGCGTACGTCTCCGGCGTGTACGGGAAGGCCATCCGGCCCGGCAGCCCTTCCGCGGGCAGGAACACGCACTCGTCCACGACGAGTTCGCGCAGCCGGTCGAGCACGGAGTCGGCCGCCTGCGGGGACGTGCGGGCCGACGGCTCGCGCAGTTCCTGCAGCAGCGGTTCGATCTTCTTCAGGACCGTGTCGTTGTCGAGCGGCTCCGCGGGCGCGGGCGTCGCCCCGGGCTTGGTGAGGGCGTCGATCGGCGAGTCGCCGTCACTCGTCTCGCGGGGGCGCAGCTCGATCGAGAGGGACCACGGTTCGAACGGCACGCCCGCGCCACGGAACGGATCGGACTTCGCGTAGAGGATCAGCGGCGCGTGCTGCTCCTGGCGGATACGGCGGCTCAGTTCACGGAACCGCGGCCCGGTCGCGGCCTCGGCCGGGTCGCCGGCGACGTCCGGGAAACGCTGCTTGGACAGCTCGCCCGCGAGGGTGCGCGCGAACTGACCGCGCTGCCCCACGCTGAGCAGTGCGAGCAGCAGCGGCAGGACCAGCAGGCACGCGGCGGTGAAGCGGTTGAGGCCCGCGACGTCGCCGGTCAGCAGGTCGAAGAAGCTGGAGCCGCCGCTGTCCGACGAGCCGAGGAAGCCGTCACCGGAATCGCTGAAGGAGTCGGAAACGTACCCGTCGGACGCGGCCTCCTCGGGACCGGCGATCAGCACCCGGATGAGGACGCCGTACACGCCGATCAGGGTGAGACGCCCGTACCAGCGCAGCGTGAAGGCGACAAGGCGGCGGATCAGGCCGAACTGCTGCGGAAGGTACGTGTCGACGGCACGGCCGCCGCCCAGCCGGCGGCCCAGCGCGATCAGGAGGATCGGAAAGATCACCACCATGATCAGCCACTTGGTGAGGAGCGCCGCGACCACCCACAGGCCGGCCATGCCGGCCGCCCAGGCCACTTCCTGACGGCGGGCACGCAGGGCGTGGGCGAGGACCCGGGCCGCGTCGAAGCCGTAGGAGGGAGCGGCGAACCGCTCGCGGTGCACGTACAGCTCGTCGATCACCGCGTCCCGGTAGCCGACGTGCAGATACGTCCCCGCGCACAGCAGCCGGCACGCCTCGCTCCGCGCCGGATCGACCGGACGGCGTTCTCCGGGTCTCGGCTCCGGCGCCCGCTGGGGCGGGAGCTGCGGCTGGGTCATGGATCGTCCCCCCGACGCAAAACCAGTCGTTGCAGTCTGTGGTTCCCTGGCCATGGATCAACTGCGCTGAACCGCACGGGAGTTGAGCAGGCCAGGATCGACCAGCATAGGACACCGCTGTGACACCGGTCACCTGAAGCCGACGTCTCGCCCCTGGCACTCACGTTTCCTGCGCAGCTCCTGCACCGTCTCCCGCGGCGTTGCCGTGAGCGGGCGGAGAACGCACGGGTCCCCGGGCAGCTGCCGCCGCCCGGGGACCGGTGGTGGTGAGTCGGGTCGGACCCGTCAGATCAGGCCGAGGGCGCGGACCGCCTCGCGCTCCTCCTCGAGCTCCTTGACGGAGGCGTCGATACGGGTGCGGGAGAACTCGTTGATCTCCAGGCCCTGGACGATCTCGTACGTGCCGTCCTTCACGGTGACCGGGAAGGAGGAGATGAGGCCCTCGGGGACGCCGTAGGAGCCGTCCGACGGGATGCCCATGGAGACCCAGTCGCCCTCGGCGGTGCCGTTGACCCAGGAGTAGACGTGGTCGATGGCGGCGTTGGCGGCGGAGGCGGCCGACGACGCACCGCGGGCCTCGATGATCGCGGCACCGCGCTTGGCGACGGTCGGGATGAAGTCCTCGGCCAGCCACTTCTCGTCGTTGACGACCTCGGCGGCGTTCTTGCCGGCGATGGTGGCGTGGAAGATGTCCGGGTACTGGGTGGCGGAGTGGTTGCCCCAGATGGTGAGCCGCTTGATGTCGGTGACCGACGAGCCCGTCTTCTTCGCGAGCTGGGTCAGCGCGCGGTTGTGGTCCAGGCGGGTCATCGCGGTGAAGCGCTCGGCCGGTACGTCCGGGGCGGCGGCCTGCGCGATGAGCGCGTTGGTGTTCGCGGGGTTGCCCACGACGAGGATCTTGACGTCGTCCGCGGCGTGGTCGTTGATGGCCTTGCCCTGCGGCTTGAAGATGCCGCCGTTGGCCTCCAGGAGGTCACCGCGCTCCATGCCCTTGGTGCGGGGGCGGGCGCCCACGAGCAGACCGACGTTGGCGCCGTCGAAGGCGACGTTCGGGTCGTCGGTGATGTCGATGCCCTGGAGCAGCGGGAACGCGCAGTCGTCGAGCTCCATCGCGGTGCCCTCGGCGGCCTTCAGGGCCGGCGTGATCTCCAGGAGCCGCAGCTTGACCGGCACGTCCGCGCCGAGCAGCTGGCCTGAGGCGATGCGGAAGAGCAGGGCGTAACCGATCTGGCCGGCCGCGCCGGTGACGGTGACGTTCACGGGAGTGCGGGTCATGGCGTTCTCCGTAGGACAGCTGTCGGTGGGTCGTCCCCGCCCCGGGGTGCGGGACGTCAGGATGATCGATCTCTTGGCGTCGAGAGATCCACCGGTCAGGCTATCGCGCATCCGGGAGCGCGCACGGCCGGGTCCCTGTGGCCCGGCCCACAGAGTCGCCGGGATGGCGCGGAAGTGACCTGGGGCGAGGGGAAGAGGGGGGCGGCCACCGGTCCGGGAGAGCAGAACCTGGCGGCCGCCGGGTGGGGGTACCGATGCCGGACTCCCGTGGGGGTATCGGTTCGCGTGCCCAGGAATCCGGCGCCCATTCCTGCCCCGCCGGATTTCCTCGCGGGCCCTGGGCGGGCCGCGAAGGCGGCGGGGCGGGGCGGTCCGCTACTGGGTGCAGCCGTCCTGTCCGGCCGGCAGGGCCACACAGGCGACGGCCTCGCCCGCGTCCTTCACCGCCACCATCGGCGTGTAGGCGATCGTGTCACCGGCGGTCGTGATGGAGCCGGTCTCCTTGGCCTTGCCGACCTCGACCGAGACCTCGGCTCCCTGCGACGCCTGGGTGACCCGGCCCCACGCGGCGCCGCACGTCTCGCTGTAGCGCACCTCGACCACGGCCGTGCCGACCGTCGCGGTCTTGGCGGTGGTCACCAGGTCGCCGCTGCATCCCATCGCCTCGGCGTCCTTGCCGGTGCAGGAGTCACCGCTGCACTTCACCCCGGTCGGCAGGTCCTGGCCGGTGGTGGCGCTCGGCGAGGGCGACCGGGCGGCCTCGTCGTCCTTCTTCCCGCTGCCGCTGCCGGTGAGGTACAGGGCCAGGCCGATGACGACCAGCACACCGACGACGCCCGCGAGGAACATCGTCACCCGTCGCTTGCCCGCCCCGGCAGGGGCGGTGGCCCGCCGGTCGGCCCGGGGGCCCTGCGGCGGCTCCCCGAACGAACCCTGCGTACCCGGGGGATGAGCCCCGCCCGGCGCCGGGGACGCGCCGGGTGCCGCCGGGGCACGCCCGGCGCCGGTCGGCGCGGGGCCCCGATAGCCCGCCATACCCCAGGAGTTGCCGCCGGAGGACTCGGCGTCCCGGGCGTCGCCGGCATCCCGCGCCGGGCCCGGACGGCCCGAGGAGTCCCGCACATCGGGGGCGGAGGGCTGGACGGGCACCGAGGGGGACACACCGGCCGGACCGGCCACACCGGGGGCCGCCGTGGCGCTCCCGCCCCGGCGGGCCGCCCTGCCCGTCTTCGCGCCGTCCTTGGCGTTGGCCGGCGGCGGGCCGAACTCGCTGAGCGCCGCGCGGGCCTGGGAGATCCGGATCGCCTCCATGGTCATGTCGTGGCGCATCTCCGAACGGCTCCAGGCACGCTCGGCCAGCTCCCACATCGTCGTCAGGTGCACCGGGTTGGTCCCCGTGACCTCGGCGAGCGCCACGATCGCGCCCTTGGGCGCGAGCAGCCGCCCGTTCAGATACCGCTCCCAGGACGTCTTGCTGTAGCCGGTGCGGTCGGCGAGCGCGGCGATGCTCAGACCACTGCGGTCCACGAGTCTGCGCAACTGGCTCGCGAACTCTCTGACCTGCGGATCCATCTCATCCGGCAAGTCCTTCCAACGAGGCATTGTCCCCCCTCTTCCCCCGGTTGGTGCTGGTGTTACTCGCGATTCCCCCGCGCGTGGTGCCCTCTGCCGAGTCCCCGGTGTGGCTACCCACAGGGATGCGCCCACTAAGGATCTCAGTTCCCGGGGTGGGGGCGCACGGGAGCATCGGGACCGTGGGCATGCACCGTCGCACGCCCGTCAGGTCGCGTCCAGTGTTCCACCGGCTCCCCCGGCCGGCCCACGCAACCCTGGTAGTAAGCCCTTGCAGTCCTCCGGGACGCCCCGGACCGTCCCGATCGACCACGCTAGCCCGCCCGTCGAACGGCTTGCTCGTACATGCGCGAACGTGTCAACACATCGCCACATGGAACGCACATAGAAGATCACTCGGGTCGCGGGCGGCGCTTTCGGACACACGCACGAGCTCTCACCCCGGAGGGCACGGCAGGACGCGGGGCCCCTGGCATCCGGCTCAGCCGAACGCGAGGGCGCCGATCAGCGCGGTCAGCGCCAGGAGGGCGGCGAGCACCACGGCCGCCGTCAGCAGCCGCCTCGACGGGGACGGGCGGGCCAGCAGGGGCGCGTCCCACCACGGCAGGGTCGGCTCGTCCTCGTAGTCGTCGCCGCGGCCCCGCTCGGCGCCGGTCGCCGCGGGGCTCCCGGGGACCGGAAGCGTGGCGTCGTCAGCCGCCGGCCTCCCGGGGACCGGGAGCGCGGCGTCGGCCGGCTCGGTGCCCTCCGGCTTCCCCGGGGGCGTCGTCCGCTTCGGCCACACCTTGACCGCCAGCTCCCAGCGCACCCCGAACCGCTCCGCCTCCTCCGCCCCGGTCCCGGCGACCCGGCACAGCGCGACGACGGCCTGCCGGGGCGGCGGCTTGGTGGCGTTGAGGTAGCGCTGCCAGGAGGACTTGCTGTACGCGGTGCGCGCGCCCAGCGCGACCAGGCTCAGGCCCGTACGGTCCTTGAGCAGCCGTAACTGCTCCACGAAGTGCCGCACCTCCGGCGGCAGACCCTCGGGCAGCGGCTGCCACGCACCCATCGCTCACCTCCGAACGGACTCGTTCGGGTGACGACTCGACGGCGCGTCTTGGTTCCCGGTGCGCGGGGCGTAGCGGAACGGTCACTTCCGTGCCACAGCGCCCGGACAGGCGTTGAACAGGGACTCCGCCGTGCCCGAGGGTTGGCGTACGACGGCGGCCCGTCCCTCTTCGGGGGAGGGGACGGGCCGCCGTCGTACGCGGTGTCTCAGTTGTCTACCGTGAAGTGCAACGCGTCCTTGAAGAACGGGACGGTCAGCAGCGGTTTCGGCTGGGCCATCAGCGCCAGCAGCACGATCACGAGTCCCAGCACGCCGTACGTCACCATGTCGGTGAACCGGGAGCGCACGGCGAGCATGCCGACGCTCGGCACGAGCCAGCGCAGCACCGCGCCGAGGAGCAGCGCACCGCCGATCAGCAGCGTGCCGGCCCGGAACGCATCGAGCGCGGTCACGAGCAGGCCCACGGCCACCAGCCCGCAGACGAGCAGCACCGGCCACTGCCGGGCGGGGGCCGGGGCGTCACCGGGAGCCGCCCGGCCGCCGCCCTCCGGGCGGGCCGTGTCCTTGGTGAACAGCGGGAAGCGCCGGGTGGTCCGCCGGGGCGTGCCGTCCGCGTCCGGCGCACTGATCGGATCCCGGACCTCGATGTCGTCCGCGCCGTCGGCGCCGCCCTCAGCCGGCACGGCGCTCCGCCGCCTCGACCACGTTGGCCAGCAGCTGCGCCCGGGTCATCGGGCCCACACCACCGGGGTTCGGGGAGATCCAGCCGGCCACCTCGGCGACACCGGGGTGGACGTCGCCCACGATCTTGCCCTCGGCGCTGCGCGAGACGCCGACGTCGAGGACGGCCGCGCCGGGCTTGACGTCCTCGGGGCGGATCAGATGGGCGGAGCCGGCGGCGGCGATGATGATGTCCGCTCGCTTCAGGTGGGACGACAGGTCGCGTGTCCCCGTGTGGCACTGGGTCACGGTGGCGTTCTCGCTGCGGCGGGTCAGCAGCAGCGGCATCGGGCGGCCGATGGTGACACCGCGGCCGACGACCACGACCTCGGCGCCCTTGATCTCCACGCCGTAGCGGCGCAGCAGGGTGAGGACGCCGTTGGGGGTGCAGGGCAGCGGGGCGGGCTCGTTCAGGACGAGACGGCCCAGGTTCATCGGGTGCAGGCCGTCGGCGTCCTTGTCCGGGTCCATCAGCTCCAGGATGCGGTTCTCGTCGATGCCCTTGGGCAGCGGGAGCTGCACGATGTAGCCGGTGCAGGCCGGGTCCTCGTTCAGTTCGCGGACGACCGCCTCGATCTCCTCCTGCGTGGCGGTGGCGGGCAGTTCGCGCTGGATGGAGGCGATGCCGACCTGCGCGCAGTCGCGGTGCTTGCCGGCGACGTACTTCTGGCTGCCGGGGTCGTCCCCGACCAGGATCGTGCCGAGGCCGGGCGTGACGCCCTTCTCCTTCAGCGCCGCCACGCGGGCGGTCAGGTCGGACTTGATCGCGGCTGCGGTGGCCTTGCCATCGAGAATCTGGGCGGTCATGCCCCCATCCTCGCGGATGACCGGCCCACGGTTCCAATCCGGGTCCCCAGGGGACTGTCCGCCGTATCCGACCATGATCGGTTCTGTTGCACTTGCACAACACATGCGGAATGTGGCTGGACAACGACTCAGCCACTGAAGAACGATTGTCGGCACAGTGCCGCGGGCTGTGCCGGGGGGACGAACCGCATCTGTAGAACCTTCCTCCGACCGTGCCGCTCGTCGTCCCCGCACATTCGGCAAAAAACGGAGGAAACACCGCCATGAGTTTCGGCGATCCGAACAACCCTTACGGGCCCCCGCCCCAGCAGCCGCCGACCGCTCCCGGTTACGGCTACCCCCAGCAGGCCCCGCAGCAGCCTGGCATCCCGCCGCAGCAGGGCTACGCCGCTCCACAGCAGCCCTACGGCTACCCGCAGGCGCAGGCGTACCCCGGTTACCCGGGCGCCAACATGGTGCCGCAGTCGATGCCGGGCCTGCTGGTGACGGCCCGCGTCTTCCTGTACATCATCTCCGCGGTCCAGATCATCCTCGGCCTGATCTACCTGTACGTCGCCGCGTTCGTGAACGACGTCTCGGACTCCGCGGACTCTCTGGGCTCGTCCTCCAACGACCCGTTCAGGGGTATCAGCGACTTCGGCGACGCCGCGGCCGGTCTCATCGCCGGTATCGCGATCTTCGTGCTCGCGCTGGCGGCGCTGTCCATCACGCTGGGCGTCAAGTTCGGCCGCGGCGGCCAGGGTGTCCGTATCACCACGGTCGTCTACGGCGCGCTCGGCACGATCGTCGGTCTGCTGCTGCTCTTCGTCGGCATCGACTCGGGCATGGCCTCCGCGGTCATCTTCCCGCTGCTGTGGGTCGTGTTCGGCGCGATCATCACGGCCGCCCCGGTGGTGCCAAGCGGCACGGCCTGGTTCGCGCGCCCGCGCTACTGAACAGTTCGCGCACCGTTCCTGCTCCAAGGGCCGTGTCTCATCCGTACGAGGGGAGACACGGCCCTGGTGCGTTGCCGTACTTCGATCCAGACAGCCGTCGTACGAACACGTCCTGAACGCCGTTCGTGTCTCCCGGCACGAACCGCTCGTCGTCGAAGTCCGAGAAGGCGACGGTCCGCGCACGGGCGTGCGTCCGGGCGTCCACGGCCTGGCCGGGGTCGCCGTCCCGGTTCGGGGTGGCGAGAACGTCTGCTCCGGTGTGCAGGTCACGGACGAACAGATCGGTGTCGTCGTCGGGGTCGCCGGGCGCGAGGTTGGTGGCGTAGGGGACGGAGGCGACGACGTGGCCGTCGTGCTGACGGCCGGCCGCAGGAGCTGCTCGCGTCGGCCGCACGTAACGCCCTGCGCCGTCCCGTATCGCGCTCGGTTCTTACATCTGTTCCCCCAGAAGGCAGGTGCCGGGGCTCTGCGGGGATGGAAGCGCACCTGTGAGGCGCGGGCAATCAGTCGGTACACGTACAACCCGGACGCCTCGTCGAGCGTCCGCGACCGTACTCGATGGCCCGCCGACGCGCGGTCGGCGGGCCCTCGTCGGCGTGGGCGCGGCTCAGTGGAAGAAGTGGCGCGTGCCGGTGAAGTACATGGTGACGCCCGCCTTCTTCGCGGCCTCCACGACCAGCTCGTCACGGACCGAACCGCCGGGCTGGACCACGGCCTTCACACCGGCCTCGAGCAGGATCTCCAGGCCGTCCGGGAAGGGGAAGAAGGCGTCGGACGCGGCGTACGAGCCCTGGGCGCGCTCGGCACCGGCCCGCTCCACGGCCAGCTTCGCGGAGTCGACGCGGTTGACCTGGCCCATGCCGACGCCGACCGAGGCGCCGTCCTTGGCGAGCAGGATGGCGTTGGACTTCACGGCCCGGCACGCCTTCCAGGCGAACGCGAGCTCGGCCAGCTCCCCGGCGGAGAGCGCCTCGCCCGTCGCCAGGGTCCAGTGGGCCGGGTCGTCGCCCTCGGCCTGCAGACGGTCGGTGACCTGGAGGAGGGCACCGCCGTCGATGGGCTTGACCTCGACCGGGTTGCCGGGGCGCTCGGGGGAGCGCAGCACGCGGATGTTCTTCTTCTTGGCGAGGGCCTCGAGGGCGCCGTCCTCGTAGTCGGGCGCGACGATGACCTCGGTGAAGATCTCGGCGACCTGCTCGGCCATCTCCTTGCTGACCGGCCGGTTCACGGCGATCACACCGCCGAACGCCGACAGCGGGTCGCAGGCGTGGGCCTTGCGGTGCGCCTCGGCGACGTCCGCGCCGATCGCGATGCCGCACGGGTTGGCGTGCTTGATGATCGCGACGCAGGGCTCGGCGTGGTCGTACGCGGCACGGCGCGCGGCGTCCGTGTCGGTGTAGTTGTTGTACGACATCTCCTTGCCGTGCAGCTGCTCGGCCTTGGCCAGGCCGCTGCCGGTGCCGTCGACGTACAGCGCCGCCGGCTGGTGCGGGTTCTCGCCGTAGCGGAGGGTGTTCTCGCGCTCCCAGGTGGCGCCGAGGAAGTCCGGGAAGCCGGAGTCGTCCACGGGGGCGTAGGAGGACGCGAACCAGCTCGCCACGGCCACGTCGTAGGCCGCCGTGTGCTGGAACGCCTCGGCGGCGAGCCGCTTGCGGGTGGCCAGGTCGAAACCGCCGTCGCGGACGGCTCCGAGGACGTCGGCGTACCGGTCGGGGCTGGTGACGACGGCGACCGACGGGTGGTTCTTGGCGGCCGCGCGCACCATCGACGGGCCGCCGATGTCGATCTGCTCGACGCACTCGTCGGGCGACGCCCCGGAGGCCACGGTCTCGCGGAACGGGTAGAGGTTGACGACGACCAGGTCGAACGGCTCGACGCCCAGCTCGGCGAGCTGCTCGCGGTGGCTGTCCAGACGCAGGTCGGCGAGGATGCCGGCGTGCACGCGCGGGTGCAGCGTCTTCACGCGGCCGTCCAGGCACTCGGGGAAGCCGGTGAGCTCCTCGACCTTGGTCACGGGGACGCCGGCCGCGGCGATCTTCGCGGCCGTGGAGCCGGTGGAGACGAGCTCGACACCCGCCTCGTGCAGGCCGCGCGCGAGGTCTTCCAGACCGGTCTTGTCGTAGACGCTGACGAGCGCCCGTCGAATGGCCCGCTTGTTGCTCTCGGCGGTCACTGGATAACTACCTTTCGTCCCTCGATGCGATAGCCGTTGCGGGCGATCCGCCCCACGACCTCGACGAGCAGCCTTCGCTCGACTTCCTTGATGCGCTCGTGCAGAGCGCTCTCGTCGTCCTCGTCCCGGACCTCGACCACGCCCTGAGCGATGATCGGCCCGGTGTCGACGCCGTCGTCGACGAAGTGGACGGTGCAGCCGGTGACCCTGGCTCCGTACGCGAGGGCGTCACGGACGCCGTGGGCGCCGGGAAAACTGGGCAGCAGGGCGGGGTGGGTGTTGATGAACCGGCCGCCGAACCGGGCCAGGAACTCCTTGCCCACGATCTTCATGAAACCGGCGGAGACCACGAGGTCGGGCTCGTACGCGGCGACGGCCTCGGCGAGCGCGGCGTCCCACTCCTCACGGCTGCCGTGGTCCTTCACCTTGCGGACGAAGGTCGGGAGCCCGGCGCGCTCGGCCCGGGCGAGCCCCTCGATGCCGTCCCGGTCGGCGCCCACGGCCACGATCTCGGCGCCGTACGCCTCGGATCCGACGGCGGCGATCTCGTCGAGCAGCGCCTGGAGGTTGGTGCCGGATCCGGAGACCAGCACGACGAGGCGCTTGGCCACGGGCTTGGCGGCCACGATGAGCCCTTTCTCGGGGGTGCGTTCTTCTCGCGGCCGGCGGCACGACGAGCACCGCTTGTGCGTTCATACGAATGCGTCGCGCCCCGGGATACGGGGAAGTCTACGAAGCAGCCGACCGCCAGCAACGATACCGGCACCCGGGTACGGCCCCCATGGGACGGGTGCCCCGCCGGAAGGTAGCGTCTTCGCTGGGGCGGCTCGGGAACGTGCGCGGTGTCCGGCACGTTCTCGAAGTGACAGCCCAGACAGCCCAGACAGCCCAGACAGCTCAGACGCCCAGACAGCAGCCGACCACAGGGAAGACGCTCGATTTGATGCCGGACCGCAGCCTGCGACTCCACACGCTCCTCCCGCATCCGGTGCAGGGAGGGGCGCACAGCGGCGTGCTGCTGCGGGAGCGCCCCTCCTCACCGCCCGACGCGCCCTCCGGCGAACAGGGCGACGACGAGCGGGGCGACGGCCGGAAGCAGGACGACAACCCCTTCGCACCACCCCCCGAGGGCACCCCGGACCGGCCCTGGCAGCCCCGCCACCCCTCGGGCGGGGACGACGCGCAGGGGCAGGACGACGGTGGCGAGTCCCCGTGGGGCAGCCAGTGGAGCGACCGCCAGCCCGGCCGCTCGTCCGGCGGCGGCTTCGGTGAGCGGCAGCCCCGCGGCGGCCCCGAGGGCCCCGGACCGGGTGGCACCCCGGGCCCGAACATGCGCTGGGACCCGACGGACCCGGCGCAGCGCCGCGCCCGCTACGCACTGCTCTCCGGCATGTGGGCCTTCTTCTTCTCCCTGTTCAGCTGGCCCTACGTGGCCCTGCTCCTGGGCGCGCTCTCCCTGTACTGGGGGATCAGCAGCCTGCGCGCCAAGCCGCGCACCCCCGACCCGGACAGCCCGGCCCCCGCGCGGACCGGCGGCCGCCCCCAGACGACCGCCGCGGTCAGCGGCCTGGTCACGGCGTCCCTCGCGCTCGCGGTGGTCGCCGCCGGATTCACGGCGCAGATGGTCTACAGCGACTACTACACCTGCCGCAGCGACGCGCTCACCAGCGAGGCCCAGCAGTCCTGCAAGCAACTGCTGCCGGAGGAGCTGCGAGGGGTGCTCGGCAGCACC
The DNA here is from genome assembly GCF_042792555.1 of Streptomyces sp. NPDC056628. Lineage (NCBI taxonomy): Bacteria > Bacillati > Actinomycetota > Actinomycetes > Kitasatosporales > Streptomycetaceae > Streptomyces > Streptomyces sp. NPDC056628. The sequence goes on along the minus strand of NZ_JBHTWG010000006.1, from coordinate 105,413 downwards.
GAATGACGCGTGTCCGGCGGGGTCGTCCGCCGGACGGTCCGCGGTCCCGTCAGGAACCGGCGTCGTCCGGGTGCGGGGAATCGGGGGGCGTCTCCGGGGTAGGGGCGGTGCCGGCCTCGGACGTGGAGTCGGCGTCGGCCTCGTGCACGGCTGCCGGCGGGGAGTCCGGGGTGGGCGGCGCCTGCCGGCTGTCCTCGGGCGTCGCGGCGTCCGGTGAGCCTGCCGTGTCCTCGTCGGCAGCCTCTTGCCCGTCCGGGGCCTTCGGGTCCGGGGCCTTCGGGTCCGGGGCCTTCGGGGTGGGCGCCTTCGGTGCGGGGCCCGTGGGCTCGAAGCCGTCCGGCTCGAACGTCGTGTCGTGGTCGTACGCCCCGTACGGCATCTTCTCCGCCGGGTCGTAGGCGTCGTCCCCGTCGTACCGGGCGGCTGCGGCGCCGGGCCGGCCGTCACTCTGCTGCGGTACGGACTGGTCCTTCACCAACGCCGTGAACGGACCCTTGCGCCCGCCCGCCGAGGCCCGCTTCTGGGCGCCGGCCGACGTGTCCGGGGAGTCCGCCTGTTCCGGTGAGCGCCCCCGCCGGCCGCCGCCCCGGGACAACCTCGCTCGCAAGCCGCCCGCCGCCGCCTCGTCCGGGCGCCCGCCCGTGGCCGTGCCCGTCGGCGCCCGGGGCGGACCGATCGCCGTGCCCCGTGCCTCCGGGTCCTTCCGGGCGGCGTGCACCAGGCACCGCCAGCCACGGACGGCCACGGCCACCGGGACACCCACCAGCGCGACCCACACCAGCGTCGCCGCACCCGCCTGCCACCACACCGGCCCGAACTCCGCCAGGGCACCCCGGCCGAGCGGCCCGCCCGACAGCCCGGCCAGCACCGCGACGAGGCACGCACAGATGACGGAGGCCAGCAGGGCCGCCGCGGCCGTCCGCAGCGGCGACCAGGTCGGCGCGGCCGGCTGGCGGGCCGGGGGCGGTGCGCCCCTCCCGCCCTCCGTCCGTGACCCGGACTGTGTCCGTCCGCCGCGGGTCCGGCCCGTCTCGGTGGCCCTCTCACCCCGTACGCCGGGATCGGCGCCGGAGCCCCACCGGGCCGCGCCCCGGCCCAGGACCACACCGGCCACCACCGGGACCGCCGCCACCGCCCACTGGAGCGGCCCGGCGACCCCGGCCGACGGCACGGCGTCCAGCAGCGGGAAGGGCGGCAGGGGCGGTGGCGGTGCCGAGGTCAGCGGGGCCACCACATGCCCGGCGCCGAGCACGAACCCGGGGCCGAGGGCGTAGGACGCCGCCCACACGGCCGCGTTCGGCACCAGCGCGGCGCACAGCAGCAGGACTCCGATCCGGCCCGACCAGCCCTGGGTCAGTCCGGCGAACGTCTGACGGGCGTCCGTGCCGTGCCACACCAGGGACACGGCCACCAGCAGCGCCCCGCCGCCGACGAGCGCCGCCGCGCCCGCCCCGGCCGCACGGGCCGCCGCCGCGAGCCGGGCCGGCGCGTCCGGTCCCTGCGCGAGCCGCCGCGCGCGGCCCGGCAGCGCGCCGAGCAGCCCGTGCGCCGCCTCAGGACGGCGCTCGCACGCCGTCCACACGCCCACCCCGGCGACCACCATCACCACGAGGGGCACGCACGGCACGGCCGACAGCCAGGACGGCTTCAGGACACCACCGGCCGCGTACAGCGCCGCCGCCGTCGCCACGCCGAGGTACCCGAGCACGACTCCCACCCAGGCCGTGGGCCCGGCCACGGGCGGGGCGCCCTCCCCGCCGTCCGCCGCCGCGTCCCTAGCCGCCCGGTGCACGAGGCAGACCGGCAGCACGAAGAGCAGCAGCGGGGTGACCCCGACCGGGACGGAGGCTCCGGAGAGGGTGTCGGCGCGGACCAGTTCGGCGCCGTGTCCCAGCAGCCACAGCACGGCGGCGATCCGCAGTGCGCCGCCGGGCCCGCTGTCGGGATACGGCGAGATGACCCAGAGCACCATCACCAGGACCACGAGGGCCCCGAGCCCGAGCGCCGCGGCGACCGCCCCGTTGAGAAGGCTGGCACTCAGCCCTGGGGTGCGATGGCGCAGCCGTGTGAGCAGGGACGACAGGGGCGTTCGGCGAGCGGTCATCTCGATCACGCCGCCATGCTCCCAACGACACGCGCTCAACCCTCGCAACAGGCGAACCTCCGAAGTGTCGCCCAATATACGTTTATGTACTTTTTCACGCGGAGGGGTGCACTGTGACGCAGAGCCAGGCCATCCCGCTTCCCCCGCCCACGGAGCGCCGACGCCTGCGCGAGGCCAGCGCCTTGACGCAGGCTCAGGTCGCGGAACGGGTCGGCGTCAGCCGCCGCACGGTGCGCGTGTGGGAGACCGACCGTGCGGCTCCGCGGGGCCGGGAGGGCGAGGCGTATCTGGATCTGCTGAAGTCACTGGAGGGGCGGAGGGAGCATCAGGTACATCAGGTACTCGCGGGCGATGCCGACGTGACGGCAGGTCAAGCGGAGCTGGAGATCGGGGCCGGGGATGACGGCCCCGTCCGCCGGCAGCCCGGCCGACCCCTCACCCCCGCCCAGGCGTTCGACGCGCTCTACGCCTTCTGCGCCCCCGCCCTCGTACGGCAGACCTATCTGCTGACCGGGCGGCGGGAGCTGGCGCGGGAGTCCGTCGAGCGGGCCTTCGAGATCGCCTGGCAGCGCTGGCCCGAGGTCGCCCGGGACCGCGACCCGGCGGGCTGGGTGCGGGCGACGGCGTACGACTTCGCCCTGTCGCCCTGGCACCGGTTCCGCCCCCGCTACCGGCACCCCGAGCCACCGCCCGCCGACACCGGGGACCGGCTCCTGCTCGACCTCCTGCTCGGCCTCACCCCGGCACAGCGCCGCACCCTGCTGCTGTACGACGGTGTGGGTCTCGACCTGCCCGAGACCGCGGCCGAGACCGAGGCCACCACCCCGGTCGCCGCCCACCGCATCCTGCTCGCCCGGGCAGCCGTCGCCACCCGGATGCCCACCCTGTCCGACCCGGACGATCTTCATCGCCGGCTGGCCGAACTGGCCTCGGCGGAACGTCTGCGGGCCCCCGCCGCCCCGGCCGTCCGCGAGGGCAGCGAACGCCGGGCCCGGTTCTGGACGCGTGCGGCGATCGCGTTCACCGTGGCGCTGATCGGCACGACCGCGCTGACGCTGCGGACCGCCCCGACCCGGTACGAACCGCCGGTGCCACCGGGGGCGACGGTGCACGGGGTACCGCCGCCGGTGGCGCCGGGGCCGTTGTCGCACAAGGAGCAGAAGCTGCGCGACAAGCTCCGCTCGGAGCCGCATGACGGCCCGGAGCGGCTCGCGCCCCAGCCCTTCTAGAAGCTCCCGGCGCGACGGCCCCGCCGAAACGTCGGTGGGCCCGCCCCCACCCGGGGACGGGCCCACCGACGTAGCGCGCGATGCCGGAGCCGGACTCAGCCGTTCAGGATCTCGCGGGCGAGCTTCGCGGTCTCGGTCGGGGTCTTGCCGACCTTGACGCCCGCGGCCTCCAGGGCCTCCTTCTTCGCCTGGGCGGTGCCGGACGAACCGGAGACGATGGCGCCGGCGTGGCCCATGGTCTTGCCCTCGGGCGCGGTGAAGCCCGCGACGTAGCCGACGACCGGCTTCGTCACGTTCTCCTTGATGAACGCGGCCGCGCGCTCCTCGGCGTCGCCGCCGATCTCACCGATCATGACGATCAGGTCGGTGTCGGGGTCGGCCTGGAACGCGGCGAGCGCGTCGATGTGCGTGGTGCCGATGATCGGGTCGCCACCGATGCCGACGGCGGTCGAGAAGCCGATGTCACGCAGCTCGTACATCATCTGGTACGTCAGCGTGCCGGACTTCGAGACCAGGCCGATACGGCCCGGCTTCGTGATGTCGCCCGGGATGATGCCGACGTTCGACTGGCCCGGGGTGATGATGCCGGGGCAGTTCGGGCCGATGATGCGGGTCTTGTTGCCCTTCTTGCCGGCGTACGCCCAGAAGGCGGCCGTGTCGTGCACGGCGATACCCTCGGTGATCACGACGGCCAGCGGGATCTCGGCGTCGATGGCCTCGACGACCGCGTCCTTGGTGAACTTCTCCGGCACGAAGATGACGGAGACGTTGGCGCCGGTCTTCTCGATGGCCTCCTTGACGGTACCGAAGACCGGTACCTCGGTGCCGTCGAAGTCCACGGTCTGACCCGCCTTGCGCGGGTTCACACCGCCCACGACCTCGGTGCCGTCACCGAGCATGAGCTTGGTGTGCTTCATGCCCGTGGCGCCGGTCATGCCCTGGACGATGACCTTGCTGTCCTTGTTGAGCCAGATAGCCATGGTGTGTTGTGTCCTCGTCCTGAGTGCTTACTTGGCGGCGTGAGCCAGTTCGGCGGCCTTGTCGGCCGCGCCGTCCATGGTGTCGACGCGCTGCACCAGCGGGTGGTTGGCGTCGGTGAGGATCTGCCGGCCGAGCTCGGCGTTGTTGCCGTCGAGGCGGACGACGAGCGGCTTGGAGACGTTCTCGCCGCGGTCCTCCAGCAGCTTCAGGGCCTGGACGATGCCGTTGGCGACCTCGTCACAGGCGGTGATGCCACCGAACACGTTGACGAAGACGGACTTGACGTCCGGGTCGCCCAGGATGATCTCGAGGCCGTTCGCCATGACCTGGGCGGAGGCGCCGCCGCCGATGTCCAGGAAGTTGGCGGGCTTGACGTCGCCGTGGTTCTCACCGGCGTACGCGACGACGTCCAGGGTGCTCATGACGAGACCCGCGCCGTTGCCGATGATGCCGACCTCACCGTCGAGCTTGACGTAGTTGAGGTTCTTCTCCTTGGCCGCCGCCTCGAGCGGGTTGGCGGCGTCCTTGTCGTGGAGCTCCTCGTACTCGGGGTGGCGGAACTCGGCATTCTCGTCGAGCGACACCTTGCCGTCGAGGGCGATGACCTCACCGGAGGCGACCTTCGCGAGCGGGTTGACCTCGACGAGGAGGGCGTCCGACTTGATGAAGGTGTCCCACAGCTTGATCAGGACGTTCGCGACCTTGTCCGCGACCTCGGCCGGGAACTTGGCGGCCTCGACGATCTCGCGGGCCTTGGCCTCGTCCACGCCGTCGATGGCGTCGATCGCGATCTTGGCGACCGCCTCCGGACGGGTGGCCGCCACCTCCTCGATCTCCATGCCGCCCTCGACGGACGCGATGGAGAGGAAGGTGCGGTTGGCACGGTCGAGGAGGAAGGAGACGTAGTACTCCTCCAGGATCTCCGGGGCCGTCTCGGCGATCATCACCTTGTGGACCGTGTGGCCCTTGATGTCCATGCCGAGGATGTCCGTCGCGCGGGCGACGGCCTCGTCCGGGGTGGCGGCGAGCTTCACGCCGCCGGCCTTGCCGCGGCCACCGACCTTCACCTGGGCCTTGACTACGGACTTGCCACCGAGACGCTCAGTGGCTGCGCGGGCCGCCTCAGGCGTGTCGATGACTTCACCGGCCAGCACCGGTACATCGTGCTTGGCGAAGAGGTCCCTCGCCTGGTACTCGAACAGGTCCACGCGCTTCCGTCCCTATCAGTGATCTCGCGGTTCGTTGGATGCGTGGGCGTGCCGCGAAGGGCAACGTGACGTCCGCTCTGTCACAGGGGAGGCGCACACGGTGTCCGAGCGCGCGGCATGTCCGTCTCGCAGGTTATCGCCGCCGGGCGGACCTCTCTAAATCGCATGTCACACGTGAGCGGTGATACCTGTCACATGATGCCGCGATCGGTGGATATCACTGGCACGCCGTGCCGAACGCAGGGACGAAGGGGAAGGACCTCACCGGGTTGGGGTTGACCCGGTGAGGTCCTCTGAACAGCCCGGAAGCGAGGGAACTGGGCCGCTTCCGTGGGCTCTGGCCGTGGTGATCCCCACCCCAATGGGGATCACCACGGCCTGTCCGCGGGGTCCGGGCCCGAACGACCGACGGTTTTCGGCCGTCCGGGTCCGTCCGCCCGCGAGTCGGTGGCCGGCGCCCTGATGACGCCGCGGTGCCGCGGCGGCTCCGCGGAGCGCTGCGCCGACCGTGGGGGCCGGAGCGCTGGTGCCGGGTGCGCGAGTGCGCGGGTGGGCATGACGGGTGCCGGTTGTCGGTTGCCTGCGCGGGCCGGGCACGCGGGCGAGGCGGCGCCGGCCCGGCCATCGGGGGCCACGGGCTGCGAGGCGGCGCGGTCACGGCCCTGCGGGCTGCGTTGCGGCGCTACGGCGAAGCGGCTCGGGCCCGCCGGGAGGGCAGGGAGGGCCGGGGAAGCCGGCGCCGCCGCTCGGCGGCTAGGCGGGCGATACCGGGACGTCCCCGTCCCGGTCCCGTGTCTCGTCAGCCTCCGCCCGGACGGGAGCGCCGGGCACCAGTCGCACCGGCACCCGGTACTCCACGGCCACCGCGTGGGCGTCCGCGTACCGGGGGCCGTTGTTGTCCCCACCCGAACGGTGCCCCGGCACACCGGCCAGGTGATCCGCCGGCCCCTGCCGCACAGGGCCGTATCCGAACCGCGCCTCCGACTGCGTGGCGACAGCGTCCCCGCCGCCGGACGCCGTGCCGTCCGCGCCGGTCGGGACGCTGGAGGCGAGTGGCCGAGCGCGGCGCAGGTCGTTCCAGGGGCCGTACGCACCGGTCGATCCCGCGCCGATGCGTTTCGTGCGGTCACGGCGATCCCCCGGCTCCGGCGCCTCGGGCGCGGGGGGCTCGCAGGCGGGCTCGGGCACCGGCCCGGTCTCTTCCGGGACGGGGAGATCGGGCAGGCCGGGGAGATCGGGCAGACCAGGGAAATCGGCCGCGGGCGGGTCCGGCAGGCCGGGCACCTTCCGACCGGGCCAGTGCGGCGTCCCGGGCGGTGTCGGCAAGGAAGGCGGTTCGGGGGGCGACGGTGAGGCAGGCGGCGGTAAGGCAGGCGGCGCGGGGGGCGGCGGCAGCTGCTTCCGCACCTTGGCGAGTGCGCCGGAGACCGTCTGCTCGACGGTCCGCTTCACATCCTCGGTCACGGTCCGGACGAGGTCGCGCACGGGCGGGACCACCGAAGTCGCACGCGGGGCCATGTCCCGGCTCGCGGCCGGCTTCTCCGTCCCGTCCGTCACCGCCTCGGCCGTCGCCCGCGCACCCGTCACCGTCACGGACGCGAGCCGCGACTCCTTGTCCCCCACGCCCTCCGCCGCGTCGGCCCGTTCTCCGCAGAGCAGCCCGAGCACGAAGAGACCCCCGACGAGCAGCACCAGCTGGAGCACGCGCGGTGCGGCACCCGGTGAGGCGGCGGGCCGGGACACGGTGGGGGTCCTCCCGTGGGGTGGGGCGAAGGACAGGGGCCGCCGGGGTGTAAGCGCTTACGGAACACGTCACACCGCTGGCGGAACGCCGATCCTTGCACGCCCCTCCCGAGGTCGCGCAAGCCCTCTGGGACCGATGGGTCATCATGTCCGATTCTGCCCCGAGGCCGGGATCACCGGCCCGCCGCCCGACCGGTGACCGACCGTCAGGGCGTGTCCGGCACCGGGATCGGCCGCTTCTCGATGGCCGCCGCCATCACCTCCGGGAACAGGTCGGGCGTGCAGGCGAAGGCCGGCGCGCCCAACGCCGCCAGCGCGGCCGCGTGTTCGCGGTCGTAGGCGGGCGCCCCCTCGTCGGACAGCGCCAGCAACGCCACGAACTGCACCCCCGACGCCTTCATCGCCGCGACCCGCTTGAGCATCTCGTCGCGTATGCCGCCCTCGTACAGGTCGCTGATCAGCACCACCACCGTCTCGGCGGGCCGGGTGATCTGCGACTGGCAGTACGCGAGGGCCCGGTTGATGTCCGTGCCTCCGCCGAGCTGGGTGCCGAAGAGCACGTCGACGGGATCCTCCAGCTGGTCGGTCAGGTCGACCACCGCCGTGTCGAAGACGACGAGCCGGGTGTCGATGGACCGCATGGACGCCAGCACGGCCCCGAACACCGACGCGTACACCACGGACGCCGCCATCGACCCGGACTGGTCGATGCAGAGGACGACCTCCTTCTTCACCGACTGCGAGGCCCGCCCGTAGCCGATGAGCCGCTCCGGCACGATCGTGCGGTACTCCGGCAGGTAGTGCTTGAGGTTGGCCGCGATCGTGCGGTTCCAGTCGATGTCGTGGTGGCGCGGCCGGCTGATCCGGGCGCTGCGGTCGAGGGCGCCGGTGAGCGTGGCGCGGGTGCGGGTGGCGAGCCGCTTCTCCAGGTCCTCGACAACCTTGCGCACGACGGCCCGCGCCGTCTCCTTCGTGGTCTCCGGCATGGCGCGATTGAGCGAGAGGAGCGTGCCGACGAGGTGCACGTCGGCCTCGACCGCCTCCAGCATCTCCGGTTCCAGCAGGAGCGTGGACAGCCCGAGCCGGTCGATGGCGTCCCGCTGCATGACCTGCACGACGGAGGAGGGGAAGTAGGTCCGGATGTCTCCCAGCCAGCGGGCCACGGACGGCGCCGACGCCCCGAGCCCCGCCGAACGGTCCTTGCCCGTCTGCTTCTTGTCCCCCCGGCCGTAGAGGGCGGTGAGCGCTCCGTCCATCGCGGCGTCCTTGCCGGAGAGCGCGCACCCGGTGCCGTCGGCGTCGTCCCCGCCCAGCACCAGCCGCCAGCGGCGCAGCCGCTCGTTCGCCGGGTCCCTCAGTTCGGTCGTCATCGGCGTGTCCCCCTTCGGTACCGTTCCCGCCACCGGCTCATGCGCGTGCTCCCTCACGGACCCTGCGCCCCGGCATCCGCCTCACCGCCACGCCCCCTCGTGGCCCCGGCGCTCCCACAGCGGCATCACCGGCACCGTCCGGGGCGTCGCCGCCCTCCCCTGGGCCGGGGTCCGGCGCGGCTGCCTCGCGGCACCCGTCGTCCCGGCACCGGCGGGCTCCCCGCGCTTCAGCAGTCCCTCGGTCGTCATCCCGTCGCCCCCACAAGGTCGTCGGTGGCGGGGCGGCCGCGCCCGGCGGCCCCGTCCTCCGTCCCGTCCAGTCCCAACAGGAGGCGTACGACCGGCACCACGGCGTCCGCCCGCTCGATGTCCAGCTCGTCGCCGAAGCCGGGTATGCCGCCCCCGGGGGTGCCCACGCCCTGCCGCTCCCCCGGTCCACGCCGGACCAGCTCGCCCAGCGTCCGCCGGACGCCCGGCTCGTACGCCGAGAAGGTGCGCCGCAGCAGCGGCAGCACATCGGTGAACGCCGCCGCCGGCACTCCCGTCAGCCAGGTGTCGACCAGGCCGAGCAGGCGCTCGTCGTGCACGAGGAGCATCCCGCCGCCGGATCCCCCGCCGACGAAGCCCTCGATCCACGCCGCCGCGTCCGCCGGCGGAGTCCCCGGCGACAACGCCAGCCCCATCAGCCGCGCGGCGTCCTCCTGCCGCAGCTCCCCGTCGTCCAGGAGCAACCGCACCGCGCGCCCTCTGATGACGCCGGGCACGGTGTCCCTGCCAGACAGCACCCGCAGCACCCCGTGCCAGCGGGGCCGCATCCCGGTCACCGCGTCCCCGAGCAGCCCCAGGGCCCCGTGCACCGCGTCCACATGGCGCCGCATCTCGTCCGCCGCGTCCGCGTCGAGGCCGACGCAAGCCGGGGGGAGGCCGACGAAGACACGCTCGGCGAGCCCGGCCGCCACCTCCGCCAGCGCGCCGGTGTCGGTGCCGCGTACATCGCCGTACCGCAGGGAGCGCACCAGCGCCGGCAGGGCCTGCGCGAGATGCCCGACGTCCGCGTCGAGCGCCGCCCGATCGGCCAGGACGCCCATCACCACCGGCAGCGCGTCCGGCAGTTCGGCCAGCAGGCAGTGCTCGGCCAGCGCCGTGACGTCGGCGAGTCCCTGCGCGGCGACGGCGTCGGCCTCGGCCTTGGCGGTGGCCGCGGCGAGCACGGTGGTCCCCCACACCCCGGCCTCGGCGACCCGCACCGCCAGCTCCGGCTCCCAGCGCAGCCGCCATGTCTCCCGGAAGGTCCCGGTGCTCCCCCGCGACGCCACCGGCTCGCCCCATGCCACGCCGAGCAGCCGCAGCCGGTGCAGCAGCCTGCTGCGCTCGGCGTCGTTCTCCTTGCGCAGGTCGAGCTCCAGCTCCCGCTCCAGTGCCTCCGGCTTGAGCCGCAGCCGGCGCTGGATGCGGTCGAGGTCCCGCTGCAGCGGCACGGCCGGTGCCGCCTCCGGCACCTCCCCCAGCACGTCCCCGACGACCAGCCGGTCCCGGATCAGCTCCAGCGGCACGTCGGAGCCCTCGCACATCACCGCCCGGATCGCGTCGGTGGTCTCGCTCAGCCCCGGCAGCGGGCGGCCGCGCATCGCCGCCAGCGTCTCCGCGAGGCGGACCGCCTCGATGACGTGCGCCGAGGAGACGATGCGGTCCTCGTCCCGCAGCAGTCCGGCCACCCTCGTCATCCAGCGCTCGACGGGCCGGTCGGGCGCGCCGAACAGATGCCCGTACCACCCCGGCGAGTCGATGCCCGCGCCGTAACCGCTGGCGCGGGCCAGCCTGCGGTGCGTCCACGGCACCCAGGTCATCTCGGCCTTGACCTTGGGCAGCCCTTTCAGCAGCGCCTTGTCGGCGGTGACCGTGCTCTTCTGCCGCAGCGCGGGCACATGCCACGCCCCGCACACGACGGCCACGTCGTCCCCGAACTCCCGCTGGGCGGCCCGCACCTGGAGACGCATGTACGCCTCGCGCACCAGGTCCCGGTCGTGCCCGCCGCAGCCGTACACCTCCCGCAGGGCGGCCATGGCCTCCTCCAGCCCCTGGAAGGGCGCGAACGCGTCCCCGCCGGCCGTGCGGTGCTCGACGACGTCCTCCCACCAGCGCTCGGGGTCGTCGTAGCCGGCGGTCTCGGCGAGCACGGCGAGGGGGTCGACGCGGATGTCCCCCGGGGCGTCCCCGGCGTCCTCGCGGCTGTCCTCCGTGTCCTCCTGCTGGGCGCCGGCCTCCGGTTCCGTGTCGCCGTCCTTGCTCCACGCCAGGGTGTGCGTCGCGGGCAGGTCGATGAAACGGGCCGGAACCTGGTGTTCCACGGCCCAGCGGAGCGCCACCCACTCCGGGGAGAACTCGGCGAGCGGCCAGAACGCCGACCGGCCGGGCTCGTCCACGGCGTGGGCGAGGAGGGCGACCGGTGGCCGCATGGCCTCGTCCCCGGCGAGCGGCACCAGGGCGTCGGCCTCGGGCGGTCCCTCGATCAGCACGGTGCGCGGCCGCGCCGCGTCCAGGGCCGCGCGGACCGCCCGCGCCGACCCCGGCCCGTGGTGCCGCACCCCGAGCAGCAGCGGCCCGGCGGACCGGGCCCCGGAGGCCGCCCCCACGCCGTCGCTCGCGGTCTCGTCAACGCCTGTCACATCGACCCCCTCGCTCCGTGCACCCGTCTGTCCCCCGTTCACACCGCACCCGGCCCTCGCCGTGGCCGCTCACCCGGCCTGTGCGGCTCGCGGCGTCGCCACTCGTGCCGCCCGGCGGCCGCCGGACCCCGGCCGGCCGGACGCCCCTCCCGGCTTCGACCCGCCGCCGGGGCGGCCCCATCCGAGGTCGTCGCTCACACGCTCACCTCGCGGCAGGCGCGGTAGAAGTCCGTCCAGCCGTCCCGCTCCCGGACGACTGCCTCCAGGTACTCCTGCCAGATGACCCGGTCGGCGGCCGGATCGCGGACGACGGCGCCGAGGATGCCCGCGGCGACGTCCCCCGGCCGCAGCACCCCGTCTCCGAAGTGGGCGGCCAGAGCGAGACCGTTGGTGACGACGGAGATCGCCTCGGCCGTCGAGAGCGTGCCGCTCGGCGACTTCAGCTTCGTCCGGCCGTCGGCCGTGACCCCGTCGCGCAGCTCACGGAACACGGTGACCACCCGGCGGATCTCGTCGGTGCCGTCGGGCGCCGCCGGCAGATCGAGGGAGCGGCCGATCTGGTCGACGCGGCGGGACACGATCTCCACTTCCGCGTCGGCGCTCTCCGGCAGCGGCAGCACGACCGTGTTGAAACGGCGGCGCAGCGCGCTCGACAGGTCGTTGACCCCACGGTCCCGGTCGTTGGCGGTGGCGATCAGGTTGAACCCGCGGACGGCCTGCACCTCCTGCCCCAGCTCCGGTATGGGCAGCGTCTTCTCCGACAGGATCGTGATCAGCGTGTCCTGCACGTCCGCCGGGATGCGGGTCAGCTCCTCGACCCGCGCCGTCATCCCCTCCGCCATGGCCCGCATGACCGGGCTGGGCACCAGCGCGTCCCGGCTGGGGCCGTGCGCGAGCAGCTGCGCGTAGTTCCAGCCGTAGCGGATGGCCTCCTCCGGGGTGCCGGCGGTGCCCTGGACCAGCAGCGTCGAGTCGCCGCTGACCGCGGCGGCCAGGTGCTCCGAGACCCACGTCTTCGCGGTGCCGGGCACGCCGAGCAGGAGCAGGGCGCGGTCCGTGGCCAGCGTGGTGACGGCGACCTCGACGATGCGGCGCGGGCCCACGTACTTCGGGGTGATCACGGTGCCGTCCGGGAGGGTGCCGCCGAGCAGATAGGTGGCCACGGCCCACGGCGACAGCTTCCAGCGGGCCGGACGCGGACGGTCGTCCTGCGCGGCCAGCGCGGCCAGTTCGTGGGCGAAGGCGTCCTCGGCGTGCGGTCGCAACGCCTGAGCCTCCTCCGTCGCCCCCGTGTCGACGGACGTCGGCTCAACGGACACAGTCATGGCAAAGTCCCCCTCCAGCTCAGCCGGTTCGGATCTGCGTCCCACCCTGCACCACCGCACTGACAACACGTCGTGACCTGCGGAAACTCGGTCGTGAGCCGCCGCGCCGGACCGATTGTCAGTGGCGGGATCTACCTTCGGGGACATGACTCAGCAGGGGGTGCGCTGGACCGCGGACCAGGTGCTGGCACTGGCACCTGACGCCGCATCACGCAAAGCGGGAAGCAAACTCGGGGCGGCCGGGCCGTGGTCCGAGGCGGGGAGCTCCGACGAGGGGACGGTGTGGGGACTGTGCAAGGGCAGTGGCAGCAAGCCGTATCAGACGGTGATCGACCTCGCGGACGCGTCCGGGCCCGCGTACAAGTGCAGTTGCCCCAGCCGTAAGTTCCCGTGCAAGCACGCGCTGGGGCTGCTGCTGCTCTGGGCGGGCGGGGACGGGGCCGTGCCGGACGGGCAGGCGCCGGACTGGGCGGAGCAGTGGCTGGCGGGCCGGCGGCAGCGCGCCCAGGAGAAGCGGGCGGCGGGTCCGGCCGGCTCCTCCGCGGCCGCCGCCGATCCGGAGGCGGCGCGGCGCCGGGCCGAGCGCCGGGCGCTGCGGGTCACGGCCGGGGCGACGGAGCTGGAGCAGCGACTCGCCGACCTCCTGCGCGGCGGGCTCGCGGGCGCGGAACAAGCGGGGTACGGGCTGTGGGAGGAGACGGCGGCCCGGATGGTCGACGCCCAGGCGCCGGGGCTGGCCGCGCGGGTGCGGGAGCTGGGGGCGATACCGGCCTCCGGTCCCGGCTGGCCGGTGCGACTGCTGGAGGAGTGCGCGCTGGTGCACCTCCTCGACCAGGGCTGGCTGGGCCGTGAGAGCCTGCCCGCCGAGCTGGCGGAGACGGTCCGCTCCCGTATCGGCCTGCCCTCCTCGGCGGACGGACCGCCGATACGCGACCGCTGGCTGGTGCTCGCCCAGTACGACACGGCGGACGTGAAACTGACGACGCGCCGGATCTGGCTGCACGGCACCGACTCGGGCCGCACCACGCTCCTCCTCTCCTACGGGGCGGCGGGCCGCGCCCCGGAGCTGTCCCTGCCGGTGGGGCTGGCGCTCGACGCGGAGGTGGCGGCGTACGGGGGCGCCCGGCAGGTGCGGGCGTCCCTGGGCGAGCAGTTCGCACCACCGGCCCCCACGGCGGTCCGGCCGCCGGGAGTGACGACGGCGGAGGCGGCCGCCCGGTACGGCGAGGCGCTGCGCCACGATCCGTGGCTGGACTCGGTGCCGGTCACCCTGGACCGGGTGGTGCCCGTCGCGGACGGCGACGAGTGGCAACTGGCGGACGCCGAAACGGACTCGGCGCTGCCACTCACCGCGGCCGCCCGTTCCCGGCCCGGGCTGTGGCGGCTGGTCGCACTGTCGGGCGGCGCACCGGTCACGGTGTTCGGCGAGTGCGGCCACCGCGGTTTCACACCGCTCACGGCCTGGGCGGAAGGGACCGGAGAGGCGGTGCGCCTGTGGTGACCGCCGCGCGGCGCCCGTCCCCCGGCGAGCGCCCAACACCCCACATCGGCCCCCGGCACGACGGCAACGGCAGAGAGGGACGACCGACATGAACAGCCCTTCCCTTCCCCTGGACTCCCCGGCGCCGGACCCCTGGGAGGATCTCGTCACGGCGGCACTGCTGGGCACGGACCGGCGCACCCCGCCGGGATGCCCGCCCGGCCAGGAGGCCCCGGTCGCGCTGCTGGACCGCGCGGCCGTGGAGACCGTCCGGAGACGTGCCGGGCTGCGTCCGGCGCGCGCGGCGGACCGCCCGAGGCCCGCTCCCGAGGATGCGCGCCCGGCGCTTCCTCCGGCGGCGGCCCGCCGACTGGCGCTGCTGCTGGCGGACCGTGCGGGGGCGGGCGGAGGTGGCCGCCGGGGCTCGGCACCGGACCTGATGGAGCTGCTGCCGCAGTGGCTGGCCGCTGCCAACGAGCGGGGCTTCGCCCCTCCGCCGCAGGCCCTGCCCGCCTTGCTGGACGCCGCCCGGGGACGCACGGATCTGCGGCCGGCGGCGCTGACTTTCGCGGGCCCGCGCGCGGTGTGGCTGGCCCGGCTGAACCCGGACTGGCGGTTCGCTCTGCGTACGGCGCCCGGCGGGGGTACCGCCCTGCCGCCGCTGGAGGACCCCGACCAGGTGGGGCAGCTCTGGCAGGAGGGGCTGTTCGCGGAGCGGGTCGCCCTGCTCGCCGCGGTCCGCGCCCGGGAGCCGTCGGCCGCGCGCGAACTGCTGACCACGACCTGGGCGACGGAGCGGGCCGAGGACCGGCTGATGTTCCTGGACTCGCTGCGCACCGGGCTGGGCCCGCAGGACGAGCCCTTCCTGGAGCAGGCGCTCGGCGACCGCAGCCGCAATGTTCGCGCCACGGCCGCGGAGTTGCTGTCGGCCCTGCCGGGCTCGGCGCTCGCGGCCAGGATGGCGGTCCGGGCCGGGGCATGCGTGGCCGTGGACCACACCGGGGAGGCGCCGGCGCTCACCGTGGAGGCACCGCACGAGTGTGACGCGGCCATGGAACGCGACGGCGTCGTGGCCAAAGCGCCGCCGGGCCGGGGTGAACGGTCCTGGTGGTTCGGGCAGCTGGTGGAGGCGGCCCCGCTGGACACCTGGACGGGGCGGCTCGGCGGGCGGTCACCGGGGGAGATCGTCGCCCTGCCGGTGGCAGACGACTGGCAGGGCGAGCTGCACGCGGCCTGGTGCCGGGCGGCGGTACGGCAGCGGGACGCCGCGTGGGCGCGGGCGCTGCTCGGATCGCCGGCGGCACCCGAGGCGGGTGGTCCGGGAGCGCTGTCCCTGGCCGAGCGCGCCAAGCTCCTGGCCACGCTGGACGCGGGCGAACGGTCCGAGTGGGTGGCCGGGTTCATCGCGACGCACGGCCTGTCGGAGGCGTTCCAGCTGCTGGGCGTGTGCGCGGTGCCGTGGAGCGGGCCGCTCGGACGCGCGGTGGTCGACGCGCTCAACATCGCGCGGGACGCCGGGAGTTACCCGTGGTCGTTCAGCGGAGTCATGGGCCTGGCCGAGCGCTGCCTCGACCCGTCCGAGGCAGCCCGCCTCGACGGCCTCCTGTCCATACCGGACGAGCCGGAGGACGCCTCCCCCGGAGCGACGGGCTACTGGGCGGAATCCTTCCAGCGCCTGGTCACGACGCTGCGGCTACGCGCCACGATGATCGCCGAACTGGACGGCGGGGTGACGCCCCGGGGCTGAGGGGCACGAGCGTCGGCCAGGCCGGCAACCAGCGACCACGAGGGCGGCGACCGGTGCGACCCATATGAGGGGCACGTTCGAGCTGGGCCGGAAGCGGCAGGACCCGGAACAGTGCGCCGGAAGCAGCTAGTTGCGGGCGGTTCACCGGGGCGGCGAGCCGGAGGAGGCGGGGCGGGAGGAGCCGGCCGAGGGCGGTGCCCCGGGACGGTCAGCCCAAGGATGCGGACCGGGAACGGCCTCCCCAGGCCGGGCAGCCCGGGGAGGCCGGTCCGGAGTGGTGCTCCCTGGGCGGTGGGTCCTGAGGCGCCTTGCCCCAGGAAGGTGGGTCCACGGCGTGAGCCCAGGGAGGCGGGCGGGTCGGGAACGGCCGGCCCAGGCCGGTGAGTCTGGAGCAGCTGCTTCATGGCGGTGGCCCAGGATGTGAGCCCGGGGAGGCCCGAGCGCGTGTCTCAGGCCGCAAGCCGGAGCGGCGGGCCCAGAGCGGTCCCCTTGGTGGACCCGGGCGGTGAGTCAGCCCGAATTCGGGAGGCCAGCCCGGCCCGGAACAGGCAGCCCGGCCCGGCGGGCCCGGCCCGGCGGGCCCGGCCCGGAACAGGCAGGCCCGGCCCGGAACAGGCAGGCCCGGGGAGGCGGCGGCAAGCCCTGGGGCGGTCGCCCCAGAGACGTGCCCCCGGGGCACCGCCGTCACCGGCGACGCCACCCCGGCCCGCGCCCTGCCACCCGCCGCCCGCCAGGCCACCACCCAGGCAGGCCACCACCCAGGCAGCCCGCCGGCGCCTACGCCCCGGCCGGCTGCCGTACGTTCTCGCGGACCCAGTCCACGATCGACTGCATCGTGGCGCCCGGCGTGAAGATCGCCGCGACGCCCTTCTCCTTCAGCGGGGCGATGTCCGCCTCCGGGATGATGCCGCCGCCGAAGACGAGGATGTCCTCCGCCTCGCGCTCCTTGAGCAGGTCGATCACCGCGGCGAAGAGCGTGTTGTGGGCGCCGGAGAGGATGGACAGGCCGATCGCGTCGGCGTCCTCCTGGATCGCGGTGTCGACGATCTGCTCCGGAGTCTGGTGGAGCCCGGTGTAGATGACCTCCATACCGGCGTCGCGCAGCGCCCGCGCGATCACCTTGGCCCCGCGATCGTGGCCGTCGAGCCCCGGCTTGGCGACCACCACGCGGATCGGACCGGCTGCCACACCCATCACTGCCTCCATGAAGCGACTACATCCATCCGTACCGACAAGTACCGCTCATATATGAGGTATGCCGCGCTGGGCCTACATGTCATACATGGTGCACGTATCGCACTCTCCGTCACTCACCGCGCCGGACGTGCGACGACCGCACGGACGTCCGGGCCACACCGCCCGGAAGTGAACGCACGTTATCTCCAGCATCTCGCAACCGTCAGTTTCGCGGCGCTGACCGAGGGGCAAATCACACGTGGGACACGTTCGCCGCGCACGTTCCACTCATCGCGGCACACGCGCCGCGTCTGTGAGTGGTGCGCACGTCGCGGATGGGACCACGCGCACAAGGAGCCGCAACGAGGTCGTCGCACCACCGCGCCACCGGACGGCGCGCGTGGTGATGCGACACGTCGGCGGTGGCACGAAGGACACAGGGCAGGTAAGGCACGACAGCGGGAGCTCATCGCCCCACCGGCAGCAAGCCCCCTCAGGTCACCGGCGCGGCACGGCTGCCAGAGCCGGCGCACCGCTCACGCCCCGCCCACCCCGCTTTCCTTCCGCCGCCCGTCGGCCGCCTCCGCCGCGACTTCCCACGAGGGCACACGGGGGCCGGAGCCGTCTCCTGCGTGCCACAAGGAGGTCGGCCATGAAGGTCACCGGGGTACTCCCCCTTCTCCCGCTCTGCCGACGCCTGCTCCCCAGCGGGCTCGCCGGCCTCTCCCTCACCCTGCTGAAGGCGACCGCCCTGGAGATCGCGATCCTGGCCGGCCATGTGCTGCTCTATCCGTGCGGCATCGCCCAGGAGCGCCGCTCACCCGGCACGCTCCCCGCGCAGGGCACCGCCCAGCTGCCGACCGAGGCGGCACCGCCCGTCGTCCTCCTGCACGGCTTCATCGACAACCGCTCGGTGTTCGTCCTGCTGCGCCGCAGCCTCGCCCAGCACGGCAGGTACCAGGTCGAGTCGCTCAATTACTCCCCGCTGACCTGCGACATCCGCACCGCCGCCGAGCTGCTGGGGCGGCACATCGAGGGCATCTGCGAGCGCACCGGCAGCAGCCGGGTCGACATCGTGGGGCACAGTCTCGGCGGGCTGATCGCCCGCTACTACGTGCAGTGCCTCGGCGGCGACCTCCGGGTCCGCACCCTCGTCACACTCGGTACACCGCACTCCGGCACCAGCGTCGCCCCCCTGGCCAACGCGCACCCGGTCGTGCGTCAGATGCGCCCCGGATCGCCCCTCCTCGAGGAGCTGGCCCGGCCCGCACCCGGCTGCCGTACACACTTCGTGAGCTTCTGGAGCGACCTCGACCATCTGATGGTCCCGCTGGAGACGGCCTGCATCGACCATCCCGACCTGATGGCGCAGAATGTGCGCGTCACGGGCATCGGTCACCTCGCGCTGCCGATCCACCCGGCCGTGGCGACGGGCATACGGCAGGCCCTCGACACCGCCCACACGGAAGCGGACACGGTCCGGGAGGCCGACGGTCTGACGGTGGCGTGAGCGGCCCGTCGCCGGCTGATCACTTTCCGTCGAGCGCCGTCGCCCGCCCGGGCCGACCCAGGACCGCGCGCCGCCCGCGCAACGACTGCGCAACGCCCGCTCGACATCGAACAGTCTTCGAACACAAGGCCAAAGTCGCGCCCACTGACCGCCAAAACACGGCCGAATGCCCGTTTCCTGCGCGCCCAAAACCTGCTGAAGATTGTCGCGCCCGCGTACCGCCGGGTACAGTCGCCGCACTGCTCTGGCAGCCCCTGTTGTCGAGGCGAGAGAGAAGTTGGTGGACGATCGTCACCCGTCGGGGACCATGACCTCCCCGGTCTCGGCCTCCGATGCCGCCTCGGCGCAGTACGCGTCGTACGGCACTCAGGAAGCGCCCTACGGTGACGCGAGCGCGTACGGCACCTACGACGCCACCGGCTATGCGGCCGGCCACGCGACCACGACGTTCGACGCGGATCCCCTTTTCGGCAGCCTCCCTGGTGACGGCACGGGCGCCTACGACGCCACGCAGTGGTCCACGGGTACCCACACCACGCAGTACGACACCTATGCGGGCGAGCAGCACACCGCGTACGGCACCGGCGCGTACGACACCGGCGCCTGGACCTCCGAGCACGAGCGTCTCGCCTTCGTCCCGCAGCAGGCCAACGGCCATGACGCGTCCGGGCAGTGGGACGCGCACGCCTGGCTCCAGCCCGACCCGTCCGGTGCCGCCCCGGCCGACCCCACCCAGCAGTGGGAGTGGGGCACGCAGACCTTCGACACCGGCGCGTACGACGCCACGCAGTGGAACTCCGACGGCGGCGCCGCACCGGCCCCCGACGCGTACGAGCCGGCAGCAGAATCCTTCGACCAGCAGACGACCGCGCACTTCGAGCAGGTCGAGCACGCGTCCTACGACCCGGCCGCCTACGACGAGCAGTCCGCGTACCAGGACCCGTCGGCGTACGAGAACGAGTCGGGCTACGACGACCCGGCCCAGGACGCCTCCGACCCGGCCTCGACGGGTCAACTCCCCGTCGTCGACATGCTTCTCGACGACCAGGAGGAGATCACTCCGGCCCCCGCGCCGCGTGCCGCCTCCCGCAGCGGGGCGCGCTCCCGTCGCCGTACGCCCCCCAAGCGCTCCGCGCTGCTGACGATCGCCGTGCCGTCGGCGTGTGTGATGGGTGTGGCGGGCATCGCCGCCGCGTCCGTCGGTGACCTCACCGACGAGAAGGAACCCACCACGCTGGCCGCCGAGGGCGACGCGGTGAAGCCGTCCGCGGCGAACAACAAGCTGGACAGCCAGCTCGAGAGCCTCTCCGCCGGCGCCGACGACTTCGCCGACCGGGCCAGCCGGACGCAGGAGCGCATCGACCTCAAGGCCCAGCAGGCGGCCGAGAAGCGGAAGGCCGCCGAGGAGGCGGCCCGCAAGGAGCGGCTGCGCCCGAAGTTCGCGGTCCCCGTCGCGCAGCACGGCCTCAGCGCCTACTTCGGCCAGTCCGGTATCAACTGGATGTCGGTCCACTCGGGCATCGACTTCCCGGTCTCGTACGGCACCACGGTGCTGGCCGCGACCGACGGCACCGTCCGCACGCAGTGGAACAGCGCCTACGGCAACATGATGATCGTGACCGCGAAGGACGGCACGGAGACGTGGTACTGCCACCTCTCCACGTACCGCGTCGCCTCCGGTACGACGGTCAAGGCCGGCGACCCGATCGCGTACTCCGGCAACTCGGGCAACTCCACGGGCCCGCACCTGCACTTCGAGGTCCGGCCCGGTGGGGGTTCGGCGATAGACCCGCTGTCCTGGCTGCGCAGCCACGGCCTGGACCCCACGTAGACGCCCGCTCGGCGAAGCAGCACCGGCCCCCGTCCCTTCCGGCAGCGGGGGCCGTCTCGCGTCCGCCGACGCGCTGGGGGGTGTCTCGCCGAAGGCCGGGCTCCCGGCGTGATCGGCGAGACACCCCTTAGAGCTTCTCCACCGGCCTTAGAGCTTCTCCACCGGCGCGTACCGGAGCAGCAGCCGCTTCGGCTTGGGCTCGCCGAAGTCGATCGTCGCCTCGGCGTTCGCGCCCGTGCCCTTCACGGCCATCACGGTGCCGAGGCCGAACTGGTCGTGCGTGACCCGGTCCCCCACCGCCAGTTGCACGACCGGCTTCTCCGAGGTGCGCCGCGTCGCGAACCCGGACGCGCCCGACGCCGAGGAGCGCGAGCGGGACGAGGACAGCGACGCCGCCACGCCGGAGGCGGGACCGGACGACAGGGGTGAACTCCCGCCCGTCCGCTTCCAGTCCACGTGCGCGGCCGGGATCTCCTCCAGGAACCGGGAGGGCGGGTTGTACGACGGCTGGCCCCAGGCGCTGCGCATCGCCGAGCGCGTCAGGTACAGCCGCTCCCGGGCACGCGTGATGCCGACGTACGCGAGCCGCCGCTCCTCCTCCAGCTCCTTGGCCTGGCCGAGGGCGCGCATGTGCGGGAAGACGCCGTCCTCCATGCCGGTGAGGAAGACGACCGGGAACTCCAGGCCCTTGGCGGTGTGGAGCGTCATCAGGGTGATGACTCCGGAGCCGTCCTCCTCCTCGTCCGGGATCTGGTCGGAGTCGGCGACGAGCGCGACCCGTTCCAGGAAGGCGGCGAGCCCGCCGGACTCCTCCCCCTCGGCCGACTCCTGCTCGAACTCCAGGGCCACGGCCGCGAGTTCCTGGAGGTTCTCGATCCGGGTCTCGTCCTGCGGGTCGGTGGAGGCCTGCAACTCGGCGAGGTACCCCGTCCGTTCCAGGACGGCCTCCAGGACCGTCGCCGGGCCCGCGCCGGACTCGACGATCGTGCGGAGCTCCTCCATCAGCGTGTTGAACCGCTTGACGGCGTTGGTCGACCGCGCGGCCATGCCGTACGCCTCGTCGACGCGCCGCAGGGCCTGCGGGAAGCTGATCTTCTCCCGCTGCGACAGGGCGTCGATCATGGCCTCGGCACGGTCGCCGATGCCGCGCTTGGGGACGTTCAGGATCCGGCGCAGCGGGACGGAGTCCTCGGGGTTGGCCAGGACCCGCAGGTAGGCCAGGACGTCCCGGACCTCCTTGCGCTCGTAGAAGCGCACACCGCCGACGACCTTGTACGGCAGCCCGACGCGGATGAAGACTTCCTCGAAGACACGGGACTGGGCGTTCGTCCGGTAGAAGACGGCGACGTCGCCGGCCTTCGCCTCCCCCGTGTCGGTCAGGCGGTCTATCTCGTCGGCGACGAACTGCGCCTCGTCGTGCTCGGTGTCCGCGACATAGCCGGTGATGCGGGCGCCCGCGCCCGCGTTGGTCCACAGGTTCTTGGGCCGGCGGGACTCGTTGCGCTCGATGACGGCGTTGGCGGCGCTGAGGATGGTCTGTGTGGAGCGGTAGTTCTGCTCCAGCAGGATCGTCGTCGCGTCCGGGTAGTCCTCCTCGAACTGGAGGATGTTGCGGATGGTGGCGCCCCGGAAGGCGTAGATCGACTGGTCGGCGTCACCCACCACGCACAGCTCGGCGGGCGGGACCTCGGCCTCGGCCTCGGGCGGTACGTCGACGGGGTGCTCGGACGTGCCGACCAGCTCGCGCACCAGCGCGTACTGCGCGTGGTTGGTGTCCTGGTACTCGTCCACCAGCACATGCCGGAACCGGCGGCGGTAGTGCTCGGCGACGTCCGGGAAGGCGCGCAGCAGATTGACCGTCGTCATGATCAGGTCGTCGAAGTCGAGGGCGTTGGCCTCCCGCAGCCGCGACTGGTACAGCGCGTACGCCTGGGCGAGGGTCTTCTCGAACCCGTCGGTGGCCTGGGCGGCGAAGTCCTCCTCGTCGATCAGCTCGTTCTTCAGGTTGCTGATCTTGGCGCTGAACGACTTGGGCGGGAACCGCTTCGGGTCGAGGTCGAGGTCCCGGCAGACGAGCGCCATCAGCCGCTTGCTGTCGGCGGCGTCGTAGATCGAGAACGAGGAGGTGAACCCGAGCCTCTTGCTCTCCCGGCGCAGGATGCGGACGCAGGCGCTGTGGAAGGTCATCACCCACATCGCGTTCGCCCGCGGTCCGACGAGCTGCTCGACGCGTTCCTTCATCTCGCCGGCGGCCTTGTTGGTGAAGGTGATCGCCAGGATCTGGCCCGGATGCACGTTCCGCTCGGCGAGCAGGTAGGCGATGCGGTGCGTGAGCACGCGCGTCTTGCCGGACCCGGCTCCGGCCACGATGAGCAGGGGGGTGCCAGAGTGGACGACGGCCGCGCGCTGGTTCTCGTTGAGCCCTTCCAGCAGCGCCGCGGCGTCGAGGGCCGGGCGCGGGGCGCCGTCGCGGTAGTAGGCGTCGCGGTCCGGCGGCACGTCGAACTTCCCGCCGAACAGATCGTCCGGAAGCGACTCCGGAGTGTGATCGTCCTCGGGCGGTGGCGGGTGCTCTTCCCCGTGGGCCCGTGGGGCCTGGAGGTCCGCCAGGAAGCTGTCGTCAAAGAGGCTGCTCATCGCTCTCCGAGTCTAGGCGGCCCCACCGACAACCGGCTGCCGCCTGGAGAACATCACACCTTCCGGGCCGATGCCCGGCCCGCCGATTACCGTTCGAAGTCATGCCATCACGTCACACACCGCCCGGCGCCAAGCAGTGGATATCGGCCCAGTAGGAACAAGATGCATCGATGGCCTCAGAACGGCATCAGTTGCCCGAGCCGCCCCCCTCCACCCGCCCCCCGGACCGAAGGTCACGAAAATGTATCGGGCATATCGCACATCAACCTTCACAGCGGCCACACCGGTTGGCTACCGTGCCGGGCAGGCCGTGCGACCCCCACCGGCGAACGACGCCGGGCCGTGCGGCCTCCGCCGAGTCCGGTGCATCCGGAGCCGGGGACCCACCGAACTTGGGGTGAATCGGCCCGACTCCCCGTCCCGGGAGCGGCCGTAGGGCAACCCTTCCGAACCACCCGCCCGAACCCGACAGCTAACCCGGTAGGCGGAGCATGGAAGGAGTCGCCTCCCTTGGCGTCGCACCGCAAGTCGCGTCCCTCCGGAACGCGCGTGGCAGGCATACGGACCCCCGCGCTGGCCACCGCGGCCCTCACCTCCGTGGCCCTGCTGTCCCAGACGGCACACGCGAACCCGTCCTCCGACGACAGGCCGAGCCTCGAAGAGGTCGAGAAGAAGGTCGACGACCTGTACCGCCAGGCGGAGTCGGCCACCGAGAAGTACAACGCGGCCAAGGAGAAGACGACCAAGCAGCGCAAGCGCGTCGACACCCTCCTCGACGACGTCGCCCGGCGCACGCAGAAACTCAACGACGCGCGCGAGGAGCTCGGCCGCAACGCCGCCGCCCAGTACCGCACCGGCGCCGCCGCCCCGGACACCGCGACGTTCCTCCTCGCGGACAGCCCCCAGGACTACTTCGACCAGTCCCAGCTGATGAGCCGCATGACGGGCCGTCAGAAGCAGTCGGTGGACGAGTACTTCACCGATCAGTCCGCGACGATGAAGAAGCGGCAGGAGGCCACCAGGAGCCTCGAGACGCTCACCGCGTCGCAGAAGGACCTGCGGACCGCCAAGTCCACCGTCCAGAAGAAGCTCGGGGACGCGCGTCGGCTGCTCTCCGAGCTGACCGCGCAGGAGAAGGCCCGCCTCGCCACGATCGAGAAGCGCAAGCAGGAAGAGGCCGCCCGCAAGGCCGAGGAGCTGGCCCGGCAGCAGGCGCAGGCCGAGCGCCGCCGCGAGGAGGCCGCACAGCGGCAGGAACAGGATCAGCGGGAGCAGGGCAGCACCGTCCCGGACGGGTCGTACGCCACGAGGGCCGGGAAGGCGCTGGCCTTCGCCCGCACCCAGATCGGCAAGCCGTACGTCTGGGGCGCCACCGGCCCCGGCTCCTACGACTGCTCCGGCCTCACCCAGGCCGCCTGGAAGGCCGCCGGCGTGGACATCCCGCGCGTCACCTACGACCAGGTCAGCGCGGGCACCACGGTCCCGCTGTCCAGCGCCCAGCCCGGTGACCTGGTCTTCTTCTACGACGACGTCACCCACGTGGGCCTCTACATCGGCAACGGCATGATGATCCACGCCCCGAAGCCCGGCGCGTACGTCCGCGAGGAGTCGATCTACTACGACGGCGAGTCGTCGATCCACAGTGTGGTCCGCCCGGCGTGAGGGCCGGGGCGAACGAGGGGGGGCCGTGTCCATGACGTCCACGACGTCCATGACCGGAGTCGTGACGGCGGTCAGCAGGAACGAGGTGTACTCGTTCACGAAGCCGAACCGGGAGAGCATCACACTGCTGGCGGGTCTGGGGGTGGACGGGGACGTCCACGCGGGGGTGACGGTGAAGCACCGCTCGCGCCTCGCCCAGGACCCCACGCAGCCGAACCTGCGCCAGGTGCACCTCATCCATGAGGAGCTCTTCGCCGAACTCGCCGAGGCGGAGTTCCGGGTGGCGCCCGGCGAGCTCGGGGAGAACGTCACCACGCGCGGCCTGGACCTGCTCGGACTTCCGGTGGGCACGCTGCTGCGCATCGGCGCCGAGGCGGTGGTCGAGGTCACCGGGCTGCGGAACCCGTGCCTGCAGATCGACCACTTCCAGGACGGGCTGCTCAAGCAGGTCGTGGGCCGCGACGAGGCCGGCCGCCTCCTGCGCAAGGCCGGAATCATGGGCGTCGTCGCGGAAGGCGGCGTGGTGCGACCCGGCGACGCGATCGACGTGGAGCTGCCGGACGGGCCGCACCGGCCGCTGGACCGGGTCTGAGGAACGGCCGCGGGAGGGCGTCGGCGAGTCCGGCTCCCCCGCGCGCCCTGCTCGTCGATTCACCCACCCCCCGCGCGCGCCCCCGCCCGCGCCCTGCGACGCGCTCCTTAGCATCGGCCCATGCCCGCCGCCACGCCCCCGCCCGCGTCCCCCCTGCCCGCCTGGTGGTCGCGCCGTCCCCCCGCCACCGGCGCCTCGGTCCTGGCCACCGGCATCATCTCGGTGGCCCTGCACCAGACGGGCCACGCGACCCTGTCCCGGATCGCCCTCGCCCTGGCGTGCGTCGCCTGGGCGGCCCTCGCCTGCGACCTCCTCGCCCGGCTCCGGTGGCACCGCTCCGCGTGGCTGAGGGAGGCGGTCACCCCGGCCTCGCTCTGCGCCGTCGCCGCGACCGCGGTGCTGGGCACCCGCTTCGCCGTGGCGGGCCGGCAGACCCTCGCCGAGGCGCTGCTGGCCCTCGCCTTCGTGCTCTGGCCGGGCCTGCTGTACGTCGTCGTGTGTCACTGGCGTCACGGGATGCCGGGGTCCGTCTTCCTCGGCTGCGTCGCCACCCAGGGGGTCGCCGTCCTCGCGGCCACCCTGGCCGCCACGGCGGAGGCGGCCTGGCTCGCGCACGCGGCCCTGGTGCTGTTCTGGCTCGGCCTGCTCCTGTACGCCGTGGCCCTGACCCGCTTCGACCGGCGGGAGGTCGTCCGCGGCCCCGGCGACCACTGGGTCGCGGGCGGCGCGCTCGCGATCTCCGCCCTGGCCGGTGCCCGGCTCCTCGCCGCCGACGGGTCCGGCCTGTATCTGTGGAACGACGACGACTTCGACGTGCTGCGCACGGTGACCTTCGCCCTGGTCGCCCTGGACATGGCCTGGTACGCCGTCCTGCTCGTCGCCGAGATCGCCCGGCCGAGGCCGCGCTACGACGTACGCCGCTGGTCGACCGTCTTCTCGATGGGCCTGTCGGCGGCGGCGTCGCTCTCCGTCTCCGCCACCCTGGACGTCCCGTGGCTGGAGGTTCCCGGCGAGGTCCTGCTGTGGATCGCGGTGGCGGTGTGGCTCGCGGTCGCCGCCGGCGCCGTACGCCACCACCTCGCGGCCGGTCCCCCGGCCGGCGTCACGTCCAGAGCACGGCGATGAAGATGTTGGCCAGGGTCAGCAGCCCCACCAGGCCGAACAGCTTCGTGTCCACCTTCTCCTCGTCCCGCTTCACATAGACGAGTCCGAGGATCACGACCAGCAGCGCCAGCTTCACGCCGATCTTGACGTTGTTGACCGACTGGTCGTCCGCCTGGTTCAGGCCGACCAGGACCACTCCCGTGACCAGCATGGTCAGCGCGCCGTGCAGCATCGCGGGCACGAACCGGGCGGTGCCCTGGCCCATCGCCTTCATCTGGGTGAGGAAACCGCCGAGCAGCGCGGCGATCCCGACGATGTGCAGGCCCACGAACAGGTGGATGAGTACGTCCATGGGGCCGGAGCCTAACGACCGCCCCGGCCGAAGCCGTCACCGGGTGCGCGGCGGGAGCCGGGCCCGGCGCCGGTGCATATATGCGCCCCATAGCACCCCGTCCCTCCCCTCACCCGCCGAACCCGCACATCGGTCAGCACCCAGCGTGAACAAGACGCGGCCTTCCCGGCGTCACGCTCACTTACGGTCACGCCCGGTCCTCTCCTCGGCACTTCCGCACAACTCGTTACCGCCTCGACACATTGCGGTTTAGCGTCCTCCCCCAGGTGACCGGCTCCCCACCGCCGCCCGGGCCAGGGGCGGCCGTCGGTCACCACCGCCGAGAAAGGTCCGGCGGCGGTCCGCTCCCCCTGTGCGGGTCGCCGCCGGACGCGCGAGTCCCCCGTACGGAAGGACGTGCAGTCCACGTGGCAGCGCACCGCAAACCCCGCTCGAGAACGACCGCCGGCGGCGCGGCCCGCACGGCGCGGACGGCCTGGACGATCGCGCTGGCGGGCACGGCGACGGCGACGGGGCTCGACGGGACCGCACACGCGGAGCCGCAGCAGACACCGGCGCAGGTCAAGGCGGAGGTGGACAAGCTGTACCAGGAGGCGGAGGTCGCCACCCAGAAGTACAACGGCGCGCAGGAGAAGGCCGAGGCGGCCCGCCGGCGGATCCGCACCCTGCAGGACGAGGCCGCGCGCAAGACGCAGAAGCTGAACGCGGCCCGCGAAGCCCTGGGTTCGATGGCGGCGGCCCAGTACCGGGACGGCGGCCTCGACCCGGCCTTCCAGCTCGCGCTCTCCTCCGACCCGGACCGCTATCTCGACGGCGCGGAGTTCGCCGAGCGCGCCGGCAACCGGCAGGCGGCCTCCGTCGCCGAGGTCCGCCGGCAGCTGCGCGAGATCGAGCAACTGCGCGGCGCCGCACGCGTCGAACTGGAGTCACTGACGTCACGCCGGGCGGAACTCCGGCGGCACAAGAAGACGATCACCGGCAAGCTGGACGCGGCCCGCGCTCACCTGGCCCGGCTGACCGGCGACGCACGCGCCCTGCTCGACGGCCGCGCCGACCGCTCGGCCTCCGGCGCCCGCACCGCCCTCGCCGCACCCGGGCCGGCGGCGGCGCAGGCCCCGAACGCACGGGCCGCGGCCGCCGTGTCGTACGCCTACACCAAACTCGGCAGCCCCTACGTCTGGGGGGCGACCGGTCCCGACGCCTTCGACTGCTCGGGCCTGACGCAGGCCGCCTACCGCGCGGCCGGTGTCTCCCTGCCCCGGACGACCTACAGCCAGATCGGCGCGGGCCGCAGGGTCTCCCGCTCCGAACTGCTCCCCGGGGACCTGGTGTTCTTCTACTCCGGCATCAGCCACGTCGGCCTCTACATCGGCAACGGGCAGATGATCCACGCCCCCAACCCGTCCGCGCCGGTGCGGGTGGCCCCCGTCGACGAGATGCCGTTCGCGGGGGCCACCCGCGTGGCGTGACCGGACGGGGCCGGGGTCAGACCAGACGCCGTGCCGTCGCCCACCGGGTCAGCTCGTGCCGGTTGGACAGCTGGAGCTTGCGCAGCACCGCCGAGACATGGGACTCGACCGTCTTCACCGAGATGAACAGCTGCTTGGCTATCTCCTTGTAGGCGTACCCCCGCGCGATGAGCCGCAGAACCTCCCGCTCGCGCTGGGTGAGCCGGTCCAGGTCCTCGTCGACGGGCGGCGCGTCCGTCGACGCGAAGGCGTCCAGGACGAAGCCGGCGAGGCGCGGCGAGAACACCGCGTCGCCGTCCTGGACGCGGAAGATCGAGTCGACCAGGTCGGTGCCGGTGATCGTCTTGGTGACATAGCCGCGCGCACCGCCCCGGATCACACCGATGACGTCCTCCGCGGCGTCCGAGACGGAGAGCGCGAGGAAGCGGACGGGCCGCTCGGCGTCCGCCATCAACGGGGCGCAGCGCCGCAGCACTTCGACGCCTCCTCCGCCGGGCAGGTGCACGTCCAGGAGGACGACCTCGGGACGGGTCGCGGTGATGACCGTGACCGCCTGGTCGACGTCGGCGGCCTCACCGACGACTTCGACGCCCGTCTCGTCGGTCCGGCCGATCTCGGCCTGGACTCCGGTGCGGAACATGCGGTGGTCGTCGACGAGGACCACGCGCACCCGCCGCTCGCCCGCGCTCCCCCCGGTCGACTCCACGGGCTCGCTCACCTCGGTCGGGTCACTCATGACGTCTTCTCCGCCCTCTCCATCTCCAGTTCGACCTCCGTGCCGCCGCCGGGCACCGCCCGCAGCCGGGCCGTGCCGCCGTTGCGTTCCATACGGCCGATGATCGATTCTCTGACGCCCATGCGGTCGGCGGGTATCGCGTCCAGGTCGAAGCCCGGGCCGCGGTCCCGGACGGAGACGAAGACGGTCCGGCCCTCCACCTCCGCGAAGACCTGCACGGCGCCGCCCTCGCCACCGTACTTGGCGGCGTTCACCATCGCCTCGCGCGCGGCCTGCATCTGTGCGGCGGTCTTCTCGTCGAGGGGGCAGTCGCCGACGACGACGACCTCGATCGGGACGCCGTGCTTGTCCTCCACCTCCGCCGCGTTGCGCCGGACGGCGTCGGCGAGGTGTGTCGGTTCGTCCGCCTCGTCCTTGCCGGTGCCCTCGGGTTTGTACAGCCAGGTGCGCAGGTCGCGCTCCTGGGCGCGGGCGAGGCGGCGGACCTCGTTCGCGTTCTCCGCGTTGCGCTGGATCAGGGTCAGGGTGTGCAGCACCGAGTCGTGCACGTGTGCGGCGACCTCGGCGCGCTCCTGGGCGCGGATGCGCATCAGCCGTTCCTCCGACAGGTCCTGGGTCATCCGCACGAGGTACGGGCCCGCGAGGAGCGTTATCCCCACGAGCACGGCGAGGGCGGCCTGGAGGACGGAGCCGAGGTGGGCGGCGGAGCCCTGGAGCACGAAGATGCCGGAGACGCCGGTCGTGACGAGGACGACGCCGGCGGCGGCGCGCAGCAGGGTCAGGGTGCGCCGGCGGCGGCCGACCTCCATCCAGCGGGCCCGGCGGGCGTTGTCCGCCTGGCGCCAGACGAGGGCGACGCCCGCCCCGACGAGCACGGCGGGCAGGAGATAGGCCTTGGCGCCGTTGCCGACGTCCACGCTGCCGACGAAGACGACGGCCACCACGACCATGAGGAGCAGCGCGACGATCTGCCCCTTGTCCGGCTTGCGGGCGACGAGTCTGCGGCGGCCGTCGGCCGCGGTCTCGGTGGTGAAGGGGGAGGGGCGCTGGGCGCCGACACCGCCGACGCCGAGCGGCACGAAGAACCAGAACGCTGCGTACAGCAGGGCGCCGAGGCCGTCCGCCATGAACAGGCCGACGAAGACGAGCCGCACCCAGATGACAGGCAGCCCGAGGTGTCCGGCGAGCCCCCGCGCCACGCCCCCGAGCCAGCGGCCGTCACTGCTGCGGTAGAGCTTGCGCGGCGGCCGCGGTTCGGCGAGTGGCGCTGCTGCGGCTTCCGGCATGCCATTGATGGTCACACGGGCGGCCCATCCGGGCATCAGGGTCCGCCCCCTAGACTCCCCTGATCTTCGGCCCCGGCCGGCTCGCACGCTTCCCCCTCCCCCGCCTCAGGGCGATATCAGGGTCCGACCAGGGTCGTCCCGACTCCCGCCACGCCGACCCGCCCGTCACCATGGACCCATGACAGATCACCAGCACGCCGCGGACTCCGGGCCCGAGCCGGACGCCGTGCCCCCCGCGGGCACCACGTCCGGCCGGGCGTCCGCGGGCGGCGCGGGTGAGGAACCGCGCACACGCACGGGCACGCGAGCAGCGGAGGGCGCGGCGGCGGACACGGCCGCGGCGTCGGGGCCGCCGCACCGGTTCCGGCGGGACCGGCCGCACAAGATGCTGGCCGGCGTGTGCGCGGGTCTGGGGCGGCAGTGCGACATGGACCCGGTGATCTTCCGGATCACCCTCGCCGTGCTCTCCGCGACCGGCGGCATCGGCCTGATCTTCTACGGCTTCGCCTGGCTGCTCGTCCCGTACGAGGACGAGGACGAGAACGAGGTGCGCAAGCTGTTCACCGGCCGGGTCGACGGCCACGCGCTGACAGCCGTGCTGTTCGCGCTGGTGGGCTGCGGTGTCTTCCTGACGATGCTGAGGAACGGCGGCGTGCTGACCTTCGCCGTCGTCCTGTCCTTCCTCCTGGCGGGCGCCGGCTACTGGTCGCGGCACCGCGGCGCCCCCGACCCGGACCCGCTCGCCGTGCAGGCGGTGGCCGATGCGCCGCCGGAGGCGCAGGCGCCGCCGGTCCCGGCCGCCTACCCCTCCTGGTGGCGGGACCCGATCGTCAAGGACGGCACCCATGAGGGCGGCACCGGCTATCTGTGGGGTCCGCGTGACGTCCACGACCGGGACATGGCGGCGGCGGTCGCGATCGGGCGCGGCACCCGGGGCAGCCGGGAGGAGATACGCGTGCGCCGCCCGGCCCCGCCCCGGCCGCGCGGTCCCCGCCGGATCGGCGGCCGGGTGTTTCTGCTGGCCCTGCTCGCGGGGGCGCTGGGGACGGGCGGTACCTGGCACGACCAGCCGCTCGGCACCAGCCTGCAGACCGGACTGGCCTGTGCCCTGCTCGTGTTCGGCCTGGGCATCGCGCTCAGCGCGTTCCTGGGCCGTACGGGAGCGGGCACCGTCTTCCTCGCGGTCGTCACGGCGGGCCTGCTGGCCGCGTCCACGGCCCTGCCGAAGGACATCGGCACCCACTGGGTCGAGACGACGTGGAGCCCGGCGACGGCCGCGGACGTGCGGCCCGGGTACGAGCTGGGCACCGGTGCCGGCACCCTCGACCTGAGCGGGGTGGCGTTCAAGCCCGACCGGACGGTCACCACGCGGGCCGATGTGGGGGTCGGCCGGCTGAAGGTGATCGTCCCCAAGGGGGTCACGGTGGATCTGAGCGTGGACGTCGGCGTGGGCGACATCCAGCTGCCGGGCGACGACAGCCGGGACGTCGACGTGGCACCGGGCAAGCACAAGGAGCTGACGCTGGAACCGGCCGGGGGCACCAGCAGCGCGGGCACGCTGGAGCTCGACCTGAGCGTCGGGATCGGGCAGGCGGAGGTGAGCCGTGCCACGTCATGAGTTCCAGCCGGGCCGGCTGGTCGCCGGCACCTTCCTGAGCGCCGCGGGCGTGGTCTTCGTGGGGGACGCGGCGGGCGCGTGGGAGGCGCCGTGGTTCGCGGTGATCCCGCTGGTCGTCGGGGGACTGTTCCTGGCGGGCGCGGTGGGGCTCCTGGCCCGTGCCACCCGCCGTCACCGCACCCCGCCCCGCGAGGAGTCCCGCCCCTGACCCGGGCGGGGGGTCATAGGAATCGCGACGCGCTCCCGTCGCCGTGCGTGGAGGAGGGCGTCGAGGGAGAACACCGGCGCGCCCGCCAGCACGAGCGGCAGCCAGGCCATGAGATAGGCCAGGTCGTTGCCGTAGTAGTAGGGGTCGGAGGCCCAGCTGACGGTGAGCCACAGACTCAGCGAGATCAGCGCGCCGCCCAGGGCCGCCAGTCGGGCGAGCAGTCCGACGAGGGCGCCGATGCCGACGGCCAGTTCACCCAAGGCGATGGCGTACCCGAAGGCCACCGGGGCGTCGAGGGCCATGTCCACCATGGCCGGGATGGCCGCCGAGTCCCGCACCGCGCGCATCATGTCCCCGATGGACCCGGCCCCGGAGTCCTTCAGGAAGGCGCTGTCCGTCAGCTTGTCCAGTCCGGCGTAGATGAAGGTGACGCCGAGGAAGATGCGGAGCGGAAGCAGTGCGTAGCGGGTGGCCGTGTCCCTCCAGCCGCTGGAGGAACCCGTGTGCATACCGTGAGTCATCACCCGTAGCCGCCTCTCGCCTGCCGTGATCCCTGGCCCGACCATACGTAGGGAACTGCCGCAGCGCTCAGCCGCGCGGCACCCCGGCATTCTCCGCCGCATCCAGTCAAAACTTCAATCACTGAACACGGCCAAGTGGCCGAACGGCACCGGTCACTCGGTGACGTCGATGGCGTAGCGGTTGGTCTCGACGCCGGCCGCGGTCACCACCTGCACTTCGACCCGTCCCGGCTCCACGTCGGCCGGGACCGGCACGGTGAGCACGGTGTCGGTCGGGTTGCTGAACCCGCCGCTCACCGGCACCAGCGGCACATGCACATGCACCGCTCCGATGCGTACGACCATCCGCGCCAGCCGGTCGGCCCGCTGCGCCCCCGGCGGCACGAACCCCGCTCCCCGGATCTCGATGTCGTCGCCGGTGCGGATCGGGGCGTCGAGGTCCCCCGCCTCCCGGGCCCGCACCACGGAGAGGATCACCGGGCGACCGCCCTCCGCGTACTTCCCGGCCAGATACGTCGCCGCCGAGATCAGTACGACGACCGCGAGACCCCACGGCAGGTCGGGCAGCTGGTCCGGCCGCCGCCCCAGCCGTACCGCGGCGAACAGCAGGGCCACCGCGCCGATGACGACGTACTGGATGTCGGCGAACGTCCCCCGCCCCGAGTCGTCCGTCAGCAGGTCCGCGGCCCGGGGCCGGTCCGCGCGCACCTTCTGCAGCCGCTGCCCGAACACCCGCACCCCGACGACCCGCCTCACCAGCACGGCGATCGCGCACACCACGGCGAGCACGGTCACCACACCGGCGCCGCGCCGCAGTTCCAGCCCTTCGATCAGCGCGTCGCGCTCCGCGTGGCCGGAGGCGGCGGCAAGCCGCCCGGCCAGGACGAGCACGGCGTACGCCAGGAAGAGGACCCAGGCCCCGGCGACCGCGCGCGAGGTGGACAGCCGGTTGTCCTCGCCGACGACCGGCGCCAGGGCCCCGCCGCGCGCCCGGTGGAACCAGGACGCCGCGGTGAGCGCCGCCGCCGTCACCACCGCCGCGAGCAGCCCGGCCGTACGGGCCGCCGTCCAGCCCGCCCCGACCGCCGTGAGCGCCTGCGCGAGGAGCAGCGCCACGACCAGTCCCCAGACGACGCAGGCCGTGCGCCACCACAGCCGTCCCAGCCAGGCCTCGCCCTCGGCCCGGCCGCGTTCGGCGACGTGTTCCGCGGACTGCGTCAGCTCCTCGGACACCCACTGGCGGGAGGCCGAGGCCGAGTGGGCCACGGCCGCCGGGAGTCCCTGTCCGGCGGCGAACTCGTCCCGCCTCAGCAGGAATTCGGCCACCGCCCGCCGGTGTCCCGCACGCGCCCCGTGCGGGCAGTCCCCGCACGTGCAGCCACCCCCGTGCGGGCGCTCCACCGCGCCGCTCCGCCCTGCCTCCTGCACCGCCACGCCCGACGCCCGCCTTCCAACGACCTCACGCCCGCCCGCCCTGCGGCGCCACGGGTTCCTCCGGGAGAGCCGCGCCGCCCGCGCCCGGCCCACAACTCCCGTCCGATGACGACGAATTGTGCCGTACTCCACCCACCGACCACTCGGCAGGCCCGGTCGGCACAGGTGAGCGCGGCCCTGCCGTGTTGACCCGGCTGCGAGAATTCCCTCATGGCCGAGATCATCCAGCGTGACGGGACCTGGGCCTTCGACGGCACGACCGTCCGGATCACGCCGGGGCTCCACCGTTCCGTGCCGCTGTTCCGGCAGACGTACGGCGAGATCGCCGTGCCCCTGGAGGCGGTCGCGAGCGTCGCGTTCGAACCGGAACGCAGGCGGGGCCGACTGCGGATGCGGCTGCGCGAGGGCGCCGATCCGCTGCTGCAGGCGACCGGGGGCCGGCTGCCGCAGGCGTCGGACCCGTACCGGCTGGCGGTGGACACCGACCGTGCGGGGGTGGCCGCGTACCTGGCCGAGGAGATCCGCGGCGCGCTGCTCCTGGACCGGGTCCCGAAGGAGCCGGTCGCGGCCTATCTGCTGCCGGGCCCCGCGGTGCCGGTCTCCGTGCGGTCGTCGGACGGCACGGTCTCCTTCGACGGCGGCCGGGTGCGCATCGACTGGTCGGACACCTCGGAGCGGGTCAAACGGGCGGCGGGCCCGCGCGTCATCGACGTCGACGACCTGGTGCGGGTCGAGTGGGTGCCCAACTCCGGTGCCGGGGACGGCTGTCTGCGCTTCGTGACCCGGGAGACGGTGTTCTCCGCCCTGCCGCCGGAGAAGGACCCGTACGCCCTGGACCTGTGGGGCAGTGCCCGCCGCGACCTGCTCACCGCGCTGGTGGCCACCGCGGTCACGGCACGCCTCCCGCATCCGTCCACCCGGCGGGGTACGACTCCCCCGGACGGGACCCGGCCGGCGGTCCCGGCTCCGGCGCCGCCCGGCCACCACGACGTACTGCTGCGCCGGCTGCGCGAGTTGGGCGACCTGCATCGCGAGGGCGTGCTCACGGACGAGGAGTTCGCCCGGACGAAGGCGGCGGTGCTGCGCGGGTTCTGACGCCCGCACCCGCGCGCCGACCCGTTCAGCCCAGCAGGTCGGGCTGGCTGCGGGTGATGTCCTGCCACATCGGCTGGTAGTTGATCCA
Source organism: Streptomyces sp. NPDC056628 (assembly GCF_042792555.1). Classification (NCBI taxonomy): domain Bacteria; kingdom Bacillati; phylum Actinomycetota; class Actinomycetes; order Kitasatosporales; family Streptomycetaceae; genus Streptomyces; species Streptomyces sp. NPDC056628. The sequence continues at coordinate 70,241 of NZ_JBHTWG010000006.1, read as the reverse complement.
GGCCACCAGGTCGCCGCCGAGCTGTTCGCGGGTGGCGACCGCCTTGCGGTGGTCGATCAGGACCGGCCGGCCCGCGGCCCGGGCCGTGAGCTGCACCTGGCTGGAGCGCTCCATGGACAGGAACCACCAGGCGGCCGCGTCCACCGAGTCGCCGACGGTCAGCAGGCCGTGGTTGCGCAGGACGAGGGCCTTGTGGGAGCCGAGGGCGGCGGCGATCCGGCGCCCCTCCGCCGCGTCGACGGCGACCCCGCTGTAGGCGTCGTAGAGCGCGTGGTCCTCGTAGAAGGCGCAGCTCTCCTGGGTGATCGGGTCCAGGAGTTCGCCCAGTGCCGCGAGGGCCCGGCCGTGGACGGAGTGGCAGTGGGCGACGGCGACGACGTCGGGGCGGGCCGCGTGGACCTGGGAGTGCACGGTGAAGGCGGCCTGGTTCACGTGGTAGCGGCCCTCGACGACCTGGCCGTCGGAGTTGGCGAGGACGAGGTCGCCGACGGTGACGTGGCTGAAGGGCATCCCGAACGGGTTGACCCAGAAGCAGTCGGTGAATTCGGGGTCGCGTGCGGTGATGTGCCCGGAGACGCCGTCCTCGAAGCCCATCCTCCCGAAGACCCGCAGCGCCCCGGCGAGCCGTTCCTTGCGGTGCCGGCGCTCGTCCTCGACCGACTCGTGCATCGGCGGCATGGCGAACCGCAGCTGATCGGTGGGCAGCGGCGGGGGCGGAGTGGGCCCGGCGGGCGTCCCGTGCATGTGTCCTCCGGCACTGGGGGGTCGTTCGGGGCGGAAGTTACCGTCGGGCAGCGCGGGGACAACAGAGGTGTGAGGTAACGATGCCGTGCACAACCCTTTCGTGACTCCGGAGGTCAGTGGTCCGGAACGACAAACTCACCGCTTGGTTTCAGTCACACCGGAGTCCCCATTGAGCACCGCCGAACGTCATCTCAAGTACCTCACGCGCCTGATCGCGAACCAGGACGACGTCGAACTGATCGTCCCCTCCTCGGACCGCAAGAGCGTCGGCGCGCTGGTGTACGTGGCCGAGTGCTTCGGCTTCCGCTACAGCGGGGTCCGGCTCGTGGGCCGGTACAAGAACCTGCACGTGCGGCTCGTCCGCTCCGGGGACCCCGCGGACCGGCAGCGCGCCGCGACCAACCTCGCCGCGTTCCCCGCGGTCGGCCAGGGCGGGACGGTGCCGGGCATGTACCGGGCGTCGCTCACCCCGGTCCCGGAGGCGCAGGCCGACGTGGACGTGCTCAACGACCTCATCATGTACGACGCCCTGCTGCTGGCCGGCAACCGGAGGCAGCTGCTGACCATGGCCTGGGGCTCGGCCGGCCTGTTCCTGCTGCTCGCGCCGGCGACCGGCAAGTACGCCGTGCTGCTCCCGCTGGCGGTACTGCTCCCGGCGTTCCTGCTCGGCTCCCTGCGGATCAACGGCGCCCGCCGGGCGAAGATCGCCGAACGGCTGCGGGCGGCGGGCTGCGCCACGGTCCAGGACGACGCCGGCCGGGACCGTTACGTGCGCCCGGTCCCCCAGGCCGGCTGACCGACACGCCGGGGCCCCCGCTCCGCGAACCGGACGACATCCCTCGCCCGTCCGGCGAAACCGGACAGAGGATGTCGGGTATCGCCGTCAGACTCGGCGGCATGACAGCGAACTGGTCCGCCTTCGTCACCGCCGAGCCCGACTTCGCCCGGCTCGTCGAGGCGCGCTTCGGCGCGTTCACGCATCACGTCCTGGCCACCCTGCGCCGGGACGGCTCCCCGCGTACCTCCGGCCTGGAGGTGCGCTTCCTGGACGGCGAGCTGTGGCTCGGCATGATGCCGGACTCGCTCAAGGCCCTCGACCTGCGCCGGGACCCGCGCTTCGCGCTCCAGGCGAACCCCGGGGAGGGGCAGACCCTGGGCGGGGGCGACGTACGGATCGCGGGGCGCGCGGTCGAGGTCCAGGATCCGGCGCGCAAGGCCGCGTACGCGCAAGAGGTGGAACCGCCGGAGCCGTTCCACCTCTTCCGTACCGAGCTGACGGAGGTCGTGCGGACCTCCGTGGAGGACGAGAAGTACCTCGTCGTCCGGATCTGGAAGCCCGGCGAGCCCGTGCGCACGATCAAGCGCGTCTAGGGGGTGCTCACTCCCACTCGATGGTGCCCGGCGGCTTCGAGGTGATGTCGAGGACGACGCGGTTGACGTCCCGGACCTCGTTGGTGATCCGGGTCGAGATCCGCCCGAGGACGTCGTACGGCAGCCGCGACCAGTCGGCGGTCATGGCGTCCTCGGAGGACACCGGGCGCAGCACGATCGGGTGGCCGTAGGTGCGGCCGTCGCCCTGGACGCCGACGCTGCGGACGTCCGCGAGCAGGACCACGGGGCACTGCCAGATCTCACGGTCGAGGCCCGCCGCGGTCAGCTCCTCGCGGGCGATGGCGTCGGCCTCGCGCAGCAGGTCCAGGCGCTCCTTGGTGACCTCGCCGACGATCCGGATGCCGAGGCCCGGACCCGGGAAGGGCTGGCGCTGGACGATCTCCTCCGGCAGGCCGAGCTCCTGGCCGACCATGCGGACCTCGTCCTTGAAGAGCTTGCGCAGCGGCTCGATGAGCTGGAACTCGAGGTCCTCGGGGAGGCCGCCCACGTTGTGGTGGGACTTGATGTTGGCGGTGCCGGTGCCGCCGCCGGACTCGACGACGTCCGGGTAGAGGGTGCCCTGGACCAGGAACTCCACGGCCGGGCCCTCGTCGGCGATGATCTCGGCCTGGGCCTGCTCGAAGACGCGGATGAACTCGCGGCCGATGATCTTCCGCTTCTCCTCGGGGTCGGAGACCCCGGCGAGCGCCTTCAGGAACCGCTCCTCGGCGTCCACGACCTTCAGCTGGACGCCGGTCGCGGCGACGAAGTCCTTCTCGACCTGCTCGGTCTCACCCTTGCGCATCAGCCCGTGGTCGACGTACACGCAGGTCAGCTGGGAGCCGATGGCCTTCTGGACCAGCGCCGCCGCCACGGCGGAGTCGACGCCGCCGGACAGACCGCAGATGGCGCGCTTGTCACCGACCTGCTCACGGATCGCGGCGACCTGCTCGTCGATGACGTTGCCGGTGGTCCAGTCGGGCTTCAGCCCGGCGCCCCGGTACAGGAAGTGCTCCAGCACCTGCTGGCCGTGCGTGGAGTGCATGACCTCGGGGTGGTACTGGACGCCGTAGAGGTGCTTCTCGTCGTTCTCGAAGGCGGCGACCGGGACGACATCGGTGGAGGCCGTCACCGCGAAGCCCTCGGGGGCGGCGGAGCAGGCGTCGCCGTGCGACATCCACACGTGCTGCTCGGCCGGGGTGCCCTCGAAGAGGGTGGAGGACACCTTGGAGACGTGCAGGTCGGTACGGCCGTACTCACGGGCGCCGGTGTTGTCCACCGTGCCGCCGAGGACCTGCGCCATCAACTGGAAGCCGTAGCACATGCCGAAGACGGGCACACCGGCCTCGAACAGCTCACGGTCGAGGCGGGGGGCGCCCTCCTCGTACACGGACGAGGGGCCGCCGGAGAGGATGATCGCCGCCGGGTTCTTGGCGAGCATCTCCGCGACCGGCATGGTGCTCGGCACGATCTCGCTGTAGACCCTGGCCTCGCGGACACGACGGGCGATGAGCTGGGCGTACTGCGCGCCGAAGTCGACGACCAGGACGGTGTCGGGGGCGGCGGCGGGGTTCGCTGATGACACGGGTTGCCTTCCGGCGGTGAGCGAGGTGTGTGTGGGGCCGAGTCTACCGGGCGTCGCGCGCCCGCCCCGGGGCCGAAGCCCGTCTCACGATGCGAACCGGCTTGGACGCCCTCGGCGAGCCCGGCATACTGGCGGCATGCTCACGCACCCGACCTTCCTGTTTACCTATGGCACCCGGCCCGCCGGCTGCCATGGTCGTGCTGCTTGAGCAACTGACAAGCGACTTCCCAGGCGCCCCGGGCCGACAAGGCCCGGGGCGTCTGCCGTTTCCGGGTCCTGCCGCTCCGGGGCACCTCCCATCGACGAGGAGCCCCCGATGACCGCCACCCACGTGACCCCCGCCGAGGTGACCGGAGCCCGGACCGCCGAGGCCGCGGACGTGATCACCGGCGCCCGTGAACGCATCGACGCCCTGGACGACCGGATCATCGGGCTGATCCAGGAACGCATGGCCGTGTCGGCCGTCATCCAGGAGGCGCGGATCACCTCCGGCGGCCGGCGCGTGAACCTGTCCCGCGAGATGGAGATCCTCGGCCACTACAGCGAGGCGCTGGGCAAGCCCGGGACGGCCCTCGCGATGACGCTGCTCGAACTGTGTCGCGGTCGCATCTGAGTTCGGCACCCCTCTCACCCGGTCGGAGCGTGACGCCGCCCGGACCGCTTCGTTGGTACCGGTGTCCGTGCCAGCCAGGGGCGGGCCCGAATGAACCACGCGTGGCTCGCCGGAGCGTTGTGGCGTACGGATCGCCGTACGCCGTGGGACCTCGCTCCGGGTAAGTGACCGGACGGCAGGGGACAGCAGCCCGGTCACCCAAGAGAACGGCCGGCTCCGGGGACGCCCGGGGCCGGCCGGCGGAAACACCGACGGAGTACGGGACGGGCCGAGCGGTTGCCGCGCCCCCGCCCGTCCCGCACGATGCGAGAGACCCTTTCAGCGGCGCACTCCCCCGGCGCCGCTCTCCAGGCACCGGCGCGCCCTGACGCTGGTGCTGACCACAGAAGGGCCCCGCGGCCCCGCGCCGCGGGGCCCTTCTCATGCCCACCGCTCGTGCCCGGTCCCCGTGTCAGGTGCGGCTGACGACCCCGCACTCCTCGCGGCGGTCCTCGGGGATGCCCTTGCTGCGGTCGTACGGGTCCGTCGTCGGGCCGGTGGGGGCTTCGCCGGAGGGCGGCGGCGCCGAGTCGAACCGCGGGTGCGGATAGCCGTCGTAGCGGTCGCAGGCCGGGTTGCCGACCTCCTCGCCTTCTCTCGAACTCCGGTACGGCCGCTGAGAGTACGTCGGGGAAACGCCCCATGATCCAGCGACTGTGATCCAGGCCACATAAATATTCTGTCAGCTCAGGACAACCATTCCCGGCCCTCGGTGATCAAAGTCTGCGAACCAAGGGCCACACCCGCGCCCCACACGCGGAGGCCTCCCGATACCCGTGCCGCGCCCGGCGGCACAACGGACTTTCGAGGTCTTCATGAAGCTTCGCCGTGCCCTGGCCGCCGCAGCGACGACGGCGGTCATAGCACCGATCGCCCTGCTGTCCGCGCCGGCCGCGTTCGCCACGGACGAGACCACCGCGCCGGCCAGCACGGAGAGCACGCCGGCCACCGGTGACACGACGCCTCCGGCCGACACCGAGACGACGGCACCGGCCGACGACGAGACGACCGCGCCGGCCGACGACGAGACCACCGCTCCCGCCGACGACGAGACCACGGCTCCCAGCGACGACGACAGCACCCCGGCGCCGAGCACCTCGGCCACCGACTCGGCCAGCCCCTCACCGAGCACCTCCACTCCCGAGGAGACGGAGGAGCCCGACCCCGAGGAGTCCGTCTGCGAGGACACCAAGGTCGACGTCAGCATCACGGGTCTGCCGGGCAAGATCAGCGCGGGCAGCGGATGGCACAAGTTCTCGCTGAGCGTGCTCAACACCTCGGACTCCACGCTCGAGGACCTCGACTTCTTCGCCGGGGCCTCGTCCGACGCGGAGGGCACGGACCTCTTCAAGAGCAAGCAGGTCGAGATCCAGGCCTGGGACCCTGAGGACGAGGTCTGGGTGACCCTCGACGAGGACGGCTACGCCGTCGGCTACGTCGGTTACACCGACGAACTCGAGCCCGACTACGTGGTCGACATCCCGATGCGGGTCAACGTGAAGTCCAGCGCCCCCGCGGGTGCCGGCTTCACGCTCGGCGCCACCATCTACGGCGACGCCGACGGCGACTGCATCGGCTTCGGCGACGTCGCCTACAAGTACCAGATCGTGGCCGCCGGCACGGACACGGACGGTACCGAGCCGCAGGAAGGCGGCAAGGCCCCCGTCACGGACGAGAAGCCGAGCAGCGACACGCCGCAGGTCACCGGCAGCCTCGCCGAGACCGGCTCCAGCTCTCAGCTGCCGGTCGTCGCCACGGTCGGCGGTGTCGCGATCCTCGCCGGTGCCGGCGTGATGTTCGCGATGAAGCGTCGTCGGAGCGGTGCCGAGGCCTGAGCCTTGGCCGTCTGACGCACCACACGGAAGGACCTGCGCTCGGAGGGGGGCGCAGGTCCTTCGGTGTTTTCCGGCGGGCTCGCGCCCGCTACTTCTTCGGGGGCACCGCCGGCATCCCCAGGAACGGCAGCTTCAGTGCGCCGAACGCCTCCGTCGGGACCACCGGGGCCTGGGGCGCGACGGGCTTCAGCCGCTCGTACGCCGCTCCCTGCGCGGGACGCGGGTCGGCCTCGCCCTTGTTGGGCCAGAAGGACATGGCCCGCTCGGCCTGCGCGGTGATCGTCAGGGACGGGTTCACGCCCAGGTTGGCGGAGACCGCCGCCCCGTCGACGACCGATATCCCGGGGTGGCCGTACAGCCGGTGGTACGGGTCGATCACACCGGTCCGCGGGGAGTCGCCGATCGGGCAGCCGCCGAGGAAGTGGGCGGTGAGCGGAGTGCCCATCAGCTCGCCGACGTTGGAGCCGGGGAAGCCGTTGATGTCGGCGGCGATGACGGAGGCGGCCTCGGAAGCGGTCTTGATCTGCTTGGGGTTGGGCGCGCCGTGGCCCTGCCGCGCGGTCAGCAGTCCCTTGCCGACGCCGTCCGGCTTCAGGTACGTCGTCAGCGAGTTGTCCAGGGACTGCATGACCAGGCCGATGATGGTCCGCTCCGACCAGCGGCGGTTGGACAGCGAGCGCAGCACCAGCAGGGGGTGCCGGGCCGCGTTGGCCAGCCAGGCGCCGACGCGGGACCTGCCCTCGGCGTAGGGGACCTGGAGGATGGACAGGCCGCCCATCGAGTTGGAGCCCTTGCCGTAGCGGACCGGCTCGATGTGGGTGTTCTCGTCCGGGTGGATGGACGAGGTGATGGCGACTCCCCGGGTGAAGTCGACCTTCGGGACGCCCGTCAGCTTGCGGTAGCGCCGGGTGTCGGTCTGCGCGCCCACCAGTGCCTCGGAGTTGGTGCGGGTCAGCTCGCCGAGCCGGTCGGACAGGTGGGGCAGCTGCCCGCCGGCCTTCATGCGGTGCAGCAGGGTCTGGGTGCCGTACGTGCCGGCCGCGACGACCACCCGGCGGGCCTTGAACAGCCGCCCCTCGCCCTTCCCGCGCCGGTCCGTCGGCACGGTGGCGACGGCGTAGCCGCCCTGGGAGTCGTCGGTGACCGAGACGACCGTGGTCAGCGGGTGCACGACCGCGCCCGCCTTCTCGGCCAGGTACAGGTAGTTCTCGTTGAGCGTGTTCTTCGCGCCGTGCCGGCAGCCCGTCATGCACTCGCCGCACTCCGAGCAGGCCCGCCGGGACGGGCCGGCGCCGCCGAAGTACGGGTCGGCCACCTCCTCGCCGGGGCGGGCCTTCGCCGTGCCCTCGGCGTCCTTGCCGTCGCCGAAGAACACGCCGACCGGCGCCATATGGAAGGTGTCGCCGACGCCCATCTTCTCGGCGGCCGCCTTGAGGTGCACGTCGGACGGGGTCATCGTCGGGTTCAGCCGGACGCCGAGCATGCGCTGCGCCTGGTCGTAGTACGGCTGAAGCTCCTGCTCCCAGTCCGTGATGTCACGCCACTGGGGGTCCTCGAAGAACGGCTTCGGCGGGACGTACAGCGTGTTGGCGTAGTTGAGGGAGCCGCCGCCGACGCCCGCGCCCGCCAGCACCATGACGTTGCCGAGCAGATGGATGCGCTGGATGCCGTACATGCCGAGCTTGGGGGCCCAGAGGTAGTTCTTCAGGTCCCAGGAGTTCTTCGGCAGGGTCTGACGGGTCCAGCGGCGGCCGGCCTCGAGGACGCCGACGCGGTAGCCCTTCTCGGTCAGGCGCAACGCCGTGACCGACCCGCCGAACCCCGATCCGACGACGATGACGTCGTAGTCGTACCCGGAACCGTCGTCCTGCGCGGGGGCAGAGTTCTCCTGTGACACGTGCTCTCCTCGTCGAAAGCGGTGGTGCGGTGGCCTCGGACAGCGGGCCGTAGGGGGTGCCTAGCGGAACCGGAACGCCTTCATCACCCGCAGGCTCCGGCTCATGAACTGCGCGTACTTCTCGTCGTCCATGCCCAGCGAGGGCGCCATCGGCAGCAGCCGCTGATGGGCGACGGTCTGGGCCTCCGTGTACTTGAGGATGCCCTCGGAGCCGTGGCGGCGGCCGAGGCCGGAGTCCTTCATGCCGCCCATCGGCGACTGGACGCTGCCGTAGGCGGGGGCGTAGCCCTCGTTGACGTTCACGGTGCCGGTGCGCAGCCGGGCCGCGACCGCCCGGCCCCGGCGGCCGTCCTTCGTCCACACCGAGGCGTTGAGGCCGTACGGCGTGGAGTTGGCCCGCTCGATCGCCTCGTCGTCGGTGGAGAAGCGGTAGAGGGACACGACCGGGCCGAAGGTCTCCTCGGTGCAGACGGCCATGGGGGCCTCGACACCGTCGAGGATGGTCGGCTCGAAGAAGTACGGGCCGATGTCGGGGCGGGCCACGCCGCCGGCGACGACCTTCGCGCCCTTGGCGACGGCCTCCTCCACATGCCGGGTGACGGTCTCCAGCTGGCGCTCGCCGACCAGGGAGCCCATGTCGGCGCCGTAGGCGAGGGACCTGCCGAGGCGCATCGCCTTGGTGCGGGCGGCGAAGCGCTCCAGGAAGGCGTCGGCGACGGACTCGTGGACGTACAGCCGCTCGATGGAGATGCAGAGCTGGCCGGCGGAGGAGAAGCAGGCGCGGACGGCGCCCGCGGCGGCCTTCTCGATGTCGGCGTCGTCCAGGACCAGCATGGCGTTCTTGCCGCCGAGTTCGAGCGAGACGCCGACCAGGCGGGCGGCGGCGCTCTGCGCGACCTCGCGGCCGGTGCGGGTGGAGCCGGTGAAGGAGACGTAGTCGGCGTGCTTGACGACCTCGGGGCCGACGACGGGGCCCTCGCCGAGCACGACCTGGAAGACGTCGGCGGGCAGACCGGCCTCGATCAGCAGGTCCCGCGCCCACAGCGCGGTCAGGCAGGTCTCCGTGTCGGGCTTCATCACGACCGCGTTGCCCGCGACGAACGCGGGGAGCGCGTCGCCGACGGACAGCTCCAGCGGGTAGTTCCAGGGGGCGATCTGGCCCACGACCCCGCGCGCGTGGCGCAGTTCGGTGACCCGGGTGAGCGTGGGGATGGCGCCCGTGTGCCGCTTGGGCCTGAGGTAGGCGGGGGCCTTGCGGCCGTAGTGGCGGGCCGCGACGGCGACGGCCTGCACCTCCTCGTGCGCGTGCAGCCGGGCCTTGCCGGTCTCCAGCTGGATGAGGTCCAGCACCTCCGCCTGGCGTTCCAGCACCAGGTCGTGGAAGCGCAGCAGGACGGCGGCGCGCCGGCGCACCGGGACCTGCTCCCAGACGGCCTGCGCCGCGCGGGCCGCCTCGAACGCCTCACGGACGTCCTCGGGCGTCGACTCGGGCAGGTCGGCCAGCTTCTCGCCGGTGAACGGCGTGTGGTTGGCGGTACGGCCGGACCCGGCCACGCCCTTGGTGAGCTGGGCGACCAGCTCGGGAGTGACCACGTCGGCCGCGGTACGGGCGCCCTCCGGGGCGGGGGCGAGGGGGTTCGTGCCGGTCTGGGCCGGGGCCTGCGCGTCCGTCATGAGCCGCAGGGTATGCCGCACCGGGGCCTTTGTGTACCCGTCGGTAACGGGGATTCACCGACCGCTCACACTCCGCCAGTGGACACTGGCAACAAACGAGCTGATCAGGACGTTGCCGTGACCGCGCCGGAGCGCTCGGTCTCGAGTCGGTCACGGGCATCGGAGGCGGGCGCCCCCCCGGGGGGGCCGCCCAGGCCGTAAGAGCATGGCGATAGACAGGTGGTGGGTAGCGGTGTTTGCCCCCACGCCTGCCCCCGCCCGGG
>NZ_JBHTWG010000006.1:0-60210 GCF_042792555.1 Streptomyces sp. NPDC056628 | reverse complement strand
TGCAAAAACCGCCCGTTACCTGGCGGTGGCGGGCCCCCCGGGGCGGCGTCGGTTGCGGTGCGGGCCGGGGGCTGGGGGGGGGCCCCCCCGGGGGGGGGGCCCGCCTCGCCGTTCAGAGCTTGCCGATCTCCAGGTGGTCGATCGCGGTCTGTGCCACCTCGCGTCCGCGCGCCGTGAAGTCGCCTTTGCCGGGGTAGCCGACCGACAGCTTGTACATGTCGCCGGCGGAGGTCTTGTAGTAGAAGACGCGCAGCAGGCGCGGCCGGGGGTTCTGGCTGTCGGTGGTGATGTACGTGATCGTGTTCTCGGCGGACTTCCTGCCCTGGTACGTGGTCTCCCTGGGCTCGGTCCGCGGGTTCTGCGGCATGCCGACCTCGTAGTCGCCGCTCTGTTTGAAGCCGCCGTCGTCGTCGTACATCTCGGCCGCGGCGGACCCGGCGATCTCGTTGCCGGAGTCCTCGGCCTTCTTCTCCAGCCGCAGGCTGATCCAGACGGCACCGCTCGGGTCGGTGTACGTGACCCAGTGGTCGGCGTCCGTCTTCTCGGGCCGGGTCGGCCGGTAGCCGTCCGGCACCAGCAGCGTCGCGCCGAGGGCCTTCTCCTGGTGCGTCTCCCAGCCGTCCGGCACCGACCCGGCGAACGGGTCGGCGATCACCAGGTACGCCGTCACCGCGGCCACGACCGCCGCCGCCGCGATCCCGAGCAGCGTCCTCGGCCCCAGCACGACACCCCGCCGCACGCTTTCCGGGAGCCGCACGGGCTGGGTGACGGCCGGCTCCGGCGGGTTGGCCGCCCGCTCCAGCAGGGCGCGGGTCTGCGCGGCGTTCGGGCGACGCGCCGGGTCCTTCCGGAGGAGGCCGTTGATGGCCTCGGCGAGCGGGCCGCGCGCGGCGGCGGGCGCCGCGGGCTCGGCGTTGAGAACGGACTGCAGTGTCGCGGGGGTGTTGCTGCGGCGGAACGGCGAGACGCCCTCCGTCGCCGCGTACAGGACGACCCCGAGCGACCACAGGTCGCTGGCCGGGCCCGGGCGCTGGCCCAGCACCCGCTCGGGCGCGACGTACTCCGGCGAGCCGACGAAGCCTCCGGTGTCGGTCAGATTGGTCTCGCCCTCGATCTGGGCGATGCCGAAGTCGGTGAGCACGACCCGGTCGTGACGGCCGAGCAGGACGTTGTCCGGCTTGACGTCCCGGTGCAGGACGCCCGCGGCGTGCGCGGCCTCCAGGGCGCCGAGCACCTCCAGGCCGATCCGCGCCGCGTCCCGGGCGCCGAGGGTGCCCTCCTGAAGGGCGTCACCGAGCGAGCGGCCCCGCACCAGCTCCATGACGATCCACGGCCGGCCGTCCACGACGGCGACGTCGTGCACGTTCACGACGGCCGGGTGGTCGAGCCGGGCGGCGGCGCGCGCCTCGCGGCGCATCCGCTCGAAGGCGTTGGCGCGTTCCCGTTCGGGAAGATGGTCCGGTACGCGGGGTTCCTTCACCGCGACCTCGCGGTCCACCGTCTCGTCCTTGGCGCGCCAGACGGTGCCCATGCCGCCGTGCCCGAGCTTGCCGAGCAGCCGGTAGCGGCCCGCGATCAGCCGGCCGGTGCCGGGCTCCGGCGGGGACGCGGCGGGGCGGGCGGAGGGTGCCGGTCCGCCGGGCGTACCGGGTCGCGTGGTGGGGGCCGACTGCTGCGGCACGGGCGCGGAGGGGGCCGCGTACGGGTTGTCCGGGTGCGGCACATGGGCGAGCGGCCCTGGCCGCGGAGGTTGCAGTTCGAAACTCGTCGGCTCGTCGGGCCGTTCTGGGAATCCCCCGTTGTTGCTCATGGATCCATCCATATCGCGCCGGGCGGCCGGGGATCCAGGGGCGGCGTCCTCGGTCACAGAGCCGTGACGCGGGGCGCTCCTTATCTCCGGTTCGTCCCGGGCGAAGAGGCGTCGGCTGACGGGGGTGCGGGTGAGGGGGACGCGGGTGAGGGGGAACCGTGGGACGCGGTCGGCCCGCCGGGCGGCCGCACCGTACCGGTCGTCCCCGCCGACGGGCTCGCCGAGCTGGTCGGTACGTCGTGTCCGCCGCCCCCGTCGGCCAGCAGCACCGCCGCCGACGCCCCCGCCACCGCCGCCACGGCGGCCAGCACCACGGCCGCCACGACCTTGTGGGTCGTCCACGGCCGCTCCGCCCGTCTGCTGAACCGTTTCGGCACCAGGTCCTCGCCGGTCACCAGGAACTCCCGCAGCATCCGCTCCGCCTCCGCGGCGTCCAGCCGGGCGGCGGGGTCCCGCTCCAGCAGTCCCCGGACGACGGGCAGGATCGGCGCCGCCTGCGCGGGCGGCCGTACGTCGTCGGAGACCACGGCCAGCACGGTGCCGCTCAGCGAGTCGCGCCGAAAGGGCGACTCACCGCTCAGCAGCGCGCACAGCAGCGCCCCCACCGACCACAGGTCGGAGGCCGGACCGGTCCGCGCCCCGGACATCCGCTCGGGCGCGGTGTACTCGGGCGACCCCACGAACGACCCGGACTCGGTGAGCGTGCCGGTGCCGGGCACCCGGGCGATGCCGAAGTCGGTGAGGACGACCCGCTCGGTGCCGCTCTCCACCAGCACGTTGGCGGGGGTGATGTCCCGGTGCACCACCCCGGCGGCGTGCGCGGTGCGCAGCGCGTCCAGCAGGTCGGCGCCGATCCGGGCGGCCTCGCGGGCGTCCACCGGGCCGTGCGCGGCGAGCCGGTCGGCCAGCGACTCGCCGTCGATCAGCTCCATGACGATGTACGGGCGTTCGTGCTCCTCGATCACGTCGTGGACGACGATCACATGCGGGTGCCGCAGCTGCGCCACCGCCTGGGCCTCGCGCAGCCACAGCGCCCGCTGCCGCCGCGCCTCGGACGCGGTGAGCGTCTCGTCGACCGGGATCTCCTTCACGGCCACCCGTCGCCCGAGCAACTGGTCGGTCGCCTGCCAGACGACGCCCATGCCACCACGGCCGACCTTCGCCTCGAGACGGTAACGCCCCGCGATCACACGGAAGTTGGCCCCCTCGGTCCCCATGCGACTCATCATGCCCCACCGGAGGCCCGGGCTCCGGGCACCGATCGGCCAACTGTGCACAGCAGCAAAGCACGTCAAAAGCCGCCGACCGCGCGGGGCCCCGACGGGTCAGGATCCCGTGCGCCAGCCCCGCAGCACCGCCGAGAACCGCGCGCGGGCCTCGGCCCAGTCCCTCTGCGGCGCGGACATGTAGATCGCGTACTCGGTGCCGTCCCGGTCGATGTACCCCTGGTCGATGGCGCGCCGCGGCCCGGGGAAGGGCGTGTCCTTGGGCTGCGCGTCCCAGGTGTACTCCCACACGGAGCCCGCGCGGTCACGGTAGAGGTTCTCCTTCAGGGACAGCAGCCGGTACCCGATGAGCCGCTCCTTGACCTGCTGTTCCAGGTCGACGAAGTGGTCGTGGGCGGTCGCGAAGTCGGGCGAGGTGTCGACGGAGATCCGGACGAAGTGCTCCCCGCCGTCCGGCGAGTAGTCGACCTGCTGGAGCCCGTCGACCTCCTCGCCGACCACCTTCCGGTCCCAGCCCTTCGGCAGGTACAGGCTGAAGCCCAGGGGGTCGTCGACGCGCCGCCACGAGGCCGGCACACCGCTCACGTCCGCACCCGCCCCCTCGGTGGCCGATTCCTTCGGGGCGGGCGAGGACGGGGGCGCGGAGCTGACGGACGAACTGCCGCTGCCGGGGCCCCACTTCTGCAGCACCACGGCCGTCCCTCCGCCGATGACGGCGGCGAGGGCGACGACCAGGGCGACCGAGCGCAGCCGGCGCCGCTGGGGCGCGGGGGCGGCCGGGGCGGCCCCGACGGGCGGGCCGAACGCCGTCGGCCCGGTGGTCGGGGGGTACGGCGTGGAGCTGTGGACACCGGCCTGGTCGAGGGCGAGGCGCACCTCCGGCTCGTACCGGTTGCGCTGGGTGGGCACATAGGCCTGCGCCCCGCTGGGCCGCCGGCCCTCCGCCGCCTCGGCCAGCAACTGCTCCGCCTCGGCGGCGTCGGGCCGGGTGCCCGGATCCTTGCGCAGCAGGGCGGTGATCACGGGCCCCAGGGGCCCGGCCTGGTGGGGCTCCCCCGCGTCCTCCTCGACGACCGCCTGCATCGTGCTCAGCGGAGAGGTCCGGCGGAAGGGCGAGCGGCCCTCGACCGCCGTGAAGAGCGTGGCGCCCAGCGCCCACAGGTCCGACGCCGGACCCGGGTCGTGCCCGCGGACGCGCTCGGGCGCCAGATAGTCGACGGAGCCGACGACCTCCCCGGTGCGGGTGATCGTCGTGTCGCCCTCGATCTGGGCGATGCCGAAGTCGGTGAGCAGGACGCGGCCGTCGTCGGCGAGCAGGACGTTGCCGGGCTTGATGTCGCGGTGCAGGACGCCGGCGGTGTGCGCGGCACGCAGCGCCCGCAGCACCCACAGCCCGATCCGCGCGGCCTCGGCGGGCTCGACGCGCCCCTCCTCCTTGACCGCGTCGGCCAGCGAGCGGCCCTCGATCAGCTCCATCACGATCCACGGGCGCCCGTCGTGCTCCAGGACGTCGTGCACGGTCACCACGGCGGAGTGGTTGATGCGCGCGGCGGCCCGCGCCTCGGCCCGCGTCCGGGCGAGCAGCCGCTCCTGGTCGTTCTCGGAGACGTAGAGCGCGGCGGTGAGTTCCTTGATCGCCACGGCCCGGTGGAGCACCTCATCGTGCGCACGCCAGACGCGGCCCATACCGCCGCTGCCGATGGCCTCGGTGAGCCGGTAGCGGCCCGAGACGAGCTGGCCCTGCATCTTATTCACGTTGCCCCGCAATGTTCTTGACAGGGTCAGGTTAGGGACCGGACCATCCGACCGGAACCGCGGGGGTGCCAAGGAGACCGCACTGTGACAGTTCTCGCCTTCCGCTCGCCGAAGCAACCCCAACACCGTTGTCACACACGGTTTTCGGGCCGCCTCACCTGGTGATGCGGTACGTCGTCGACGCCTGCTCGAACAGCCGTGTGACCTCGTCCCGCTCGGCCTCCGGCCCCCGCACCTGGACCACGTGGTACCGCCCGTCGGCGAGGATCGCCAGGTTCCGCACGAACAGTTCGCGTCCTTGGCCGTCGGTCCAGGTGAACTGCCCCTCCGCCATCTTGCGTTCGCCGACCTGAATGGTCTTCAGCCCGCCTGAGGAGGCCCAGCTGGAGTCCCGGTACGGCTGCAACTCCTGCTCGTGCTCCCGCTGGTAGACCATCGGGTCGCCCCCGTACTGCTTCGCGGTGTCCCGGCCGGCCACGACGATCAGGTCGAAGTCGCCGTGCGCGTAGACGACCTGACCGCGTCCGCTGCCGCCGCTGCGGCTCCAGCCGTTGGCCACGGCGACCTCGAAGCCGGCCGGGTCCTTGCGGACGGTGAAGCCGTCGGAGACCTCGGGCCCGGTGGTCTGCGTCTCGTCGGACCCGGCCGACTCCGAGGAGCCGTCGCCGGGAGTCGGCGAGGTCTGCTCGGGGCGCGGCGCGCTGCTCGCCTCGGCGGATTGCTCGGGCGGCGCCTGGCCCGCGGCGGGGGTGCGCCCGGCGTCCGCGCCGGCGCCGCTGTCCCGGTCGTCCTTGGGCATGAACAGCATGGCGTACGCGATCGCCGCGGCCATGCCGAGCAGGACGAGCAGCAGCAGGGTGCGGCCGAGCCGGCGCGGTGAACGCGCCTCCTGGCGGGCCCGCTTGTGCCGGCCTTGGTGGGCGGGCAGCCGGGCCCGCCGTCTGCGCACCAGCTCTCCACGGCGCCGCACGATCGGCAGGCGGTTCGGGTCGACCGGTGGGGCGGCGACGACGTGCGCGCCGGCCTCCGGTTCGGGCGCCGACCGCACGAGGGAACGCAGCCAGCCGCGCAGCTCCTCGAAGTCGGGTCGCTCGGTGGGGTCCTGACGCAGCAGCGATTCCACGACGGGGCGCAGCGGGCCGCACTCCTCGGCGAACGCGGGCGGTTCGGCGCACACCATCTGCACCAGCTCGGCCGTCGACTCCTCCGGGTACGGCGCGTGCCCCTGCACGGCCCGGAAGAGCAGCGCGCCGAGTCCCCACAGGTCGGTCGCCGGCCCGATCGGCGCGGCCAGCTGCCAGTTCTCGTGGACGGGCCCGGCCTGCTCCGGCGCCCACCGCTCGGTGACGGGCCCGACGACGGCCATCCTGGCCTGCCGGGCCCGCTCGGCGGCCAGCGCGGTGCCGGGCCCCTTGCGAGCGGCGGCACCGGACACCAGTTCGTCCCAGCGGGTCCCGGAACGCGTCGGGGGCAGGACGGCCTGGGTCCCCGCCGGGCCGTCCGCGGCGGGCGCGCTGTCGTCCCGTGGGGCGAAGCCCGGCTGGGAGCTCGCGGGCGGGAGCGCCGCACGGCCGCCGTCGGCGTCGGTGGGGGCGCGCCCGGTCCCGGGGCGGGGAACCACGCCCTGCCAGGACGCGGCCCGCACCCCGTACGGGTCGGCGATCTGCCCCGGCGGTGTGCTGCCGCCGCTGCCGGAGAGGTACGCCTGCGGCGTCCGGCCCTCCGGGGCGGTGCGGGCGCCGGGCAGGGCGGCGCGTTCGCCCTGCTGGGCCTCCTGCACCCGGGCCGCGGCACGGGCGCCCGCCCGGTAGGCGGCGATCGCTCCGGCCCGGGCGGCCCGGACGTCGGCGCCGGTCTCCAGGACGCCGCCCGGTGCCGGGCCGGGGCCGTCGGTGCCGGGGACCGGCCGGGTCCCGTTCGTGCGCGCCTCTATGGCGGCCCGCCGGGCCGCCTCCGGGTCGGTGTCCGGGCGGGGGACGGAGCCGGTGGGGCCGGTGCCCGCGGCGGGCGCCGGGCCCGGGTCGTCACCGTCCTCGGGAGGCACCGGGTCGTAGCCGCACAGCGCCTCCTCGGCGGCGCCGGCCGCGAGCCCGGTGAGCATCACCCGGCCGTCGTCGCAGACCAGGACCGTCCGGGCGGTGATGTTGCGGTGCACCCAGCCGTGGGCGTGCAGGACGCGCAGCGCCATGAGGACGTCGGAGGCCACCTCGGCCGCCCGGTACGGCGACAGAGGCTGCTCCGCGAGCAGCGCGGCGAGCGGCCGGGCCGCCACCAGCTCGCTGACTATCCACAGCGAACCGCCCTCGGCGAACACGTCGAAGACCTGGTCGAGGCGGGGGTGGTCGGGGATGCGGGCGGCGGCCTGCGCGGCCTCGACCGCCCGGCGCACGGCGGGGTCGGCGGGCCGGCGGCCGGTGTCGCGGGCCCGCGCGTCCCGGGCGGTGAAACCGTCGGGCAGCCCTTCGGCGTCGAGCACCTCGGCCTCGACGACCTCGGGCAACGGCACCTGCCGGACGAGGACTTCCTGTCCGCTGTAGGTGTCGAAGGCGCGGCTCTCGGTGAGTTCGTACGTGTCGGAGGGCGGCAGCGGCAGGCGGTAGCGGTCGGCGAGCACCCGGCCCGCGTAGTCGTCCACGTTGCCTCCCCCGGCCGCCCGGTCGGTCAATTCCGTTCGCCTCGTGTCGCGTTCCGGACGTCTGAAGGGATGCGTACGGTCCGCAAGCTTTCACGATACGTGCCGGAGACAACTCGCAAAGAGAGGTTGCCGTATCTCACGGCGCAATACCGGTGGCCTCCCCCCGGAGGGGAGGCCACCGCTTCACGCCTTCGGCTTGAACGTGCCCGTGAGCGCCTTCCATGTGCCCTTGCGCAGATCGCTGTCCCAGTCCGCGGCCTTCGCCGTGTACATCAGGGCGTACCCGGAATGGTCGTTCACGACGAACCCACGGTCGATCGTGCGGTACTTCGTGCCGCCCTCGACGTAGGTGAACTCCCAGTCGGCGGCGTTCCAGCCGCGGTAGTCCACCTGCTCTATGCGGATCTTCTTGTACTGGGAGCGCACCATGTAGCGCTCCTGGCTCTTCCAGTCCGCCACCGGGTCGCCCTTGGGCGTCGACGTCCAGGCCACGAGCAGCTTCTGCCCGTCCGGCCCGGTGAACCGGTCGCCGGCCGAGCCCGTGGACTGGAACTTCCAGCCCTTCGGCAGCCCGATCGAGTATCCCTGGCCGCCCTTGTGGGTGGACTCCACCCCGGCGCCGCCCGAGCCCCGTCCGTCACCGCCGTCACCGCCGGCGGTCGCGCTCGGCCCGGCGCTCGGCTCGGTCCCGCCGCCCTTGCCGGAGCCGGAGTCCTGGCCCGCCGTGGACTTGGACTCGTCGTCCCCGCGGTCCGTGCCGCCTTCGTCGTCGCGCTTGGTGTCGGGGGTCTCCTTCGACGCGGACGAGGAGCCGGCCCCTCCGCCGTTCCCCGACGCCTCGGAGCCGCCGTCGTCGCCCAGCGTCAGCGCCAGCACCACACCGAGGACGGCGACCAGGACGACGACCGCGACGACCAGCAGCGTCCGCTTCGGGACGACGTCGGTCAGCGGTGCCCGCTGGACGGGCCGCGCGGGCAGGTCCGGCGGCGTCATCACGGGCCAGCCGGAACTCGGCCCCGAACCGGCGTCGCCGGACGTCCTGGCGTCCTTCTCGGAGGAACTCGCGTCGGTGGACGCGGAGGTACCGGTCGTCGCCGAGGGCGACCCGGTGGCCGCGTCGGCCCCGGCCTTCCCCTCGCCGGACGCGGTGCGCGCCGCTCCGGCCGCCCCCGCGCCGACCGCGGCCTTGCGCACCGAGCGCAGCGCTCCGCGCAGCCGGTCGCCGGCCTCCTCGGCCTTCTTGCCCGCGGAACCGGCGCCCGAACGCCCCTTGCGCGACGGCGCGTCGGACTGCGACGGCAGCGGTACGACCTTGGTCGCGTCCGGCGCCTCGGCGGCGGAGTCGGTCCGCGGCGCCTGGATGACGGCGTTGAGCATCGCCCGCGCACGGGCGTCGTCGATGCGGTTCTCGGGGTCCTTGGTGAGCAGGCCGTAGATGACGTCCCGCAGCGGTCCGGCGTTCTTCGGCTCCTCCAGCGGCTCGGTCATCACGGCCGTGAGCGTCGCGATCGCGGAGCCCTTGTCGTACGGCGGCACGCCCTCGACCGACGCGTACAGCAGACCGCCGAGCGACCACAGGTCGGCGGCGGGGCCCGGCTTGTGGCCGCGCGCCCGCTCCGGGGAGATGTAGGAGGGGGCGCCGACGAGCATGCCGGTCGACGTGATGGACGGGTCGCCCTCGACCTGGGCGATCCCGAAGTCGGTGAGCACGACCCGGTCCGTGTCGGACTCCAGCAGCACGTTGGACGGCTTCACGTCACGGTGCAGGATGCCCTCGCGGTGCGCGGAGCGCAGGACGTCCAGCACGGCCAGGCCGACCTGGGCCGCCCGCCTGGGCTCCAGCAGGCCGTCCTCCCGGATGACCTCGGCGAGCGACTTGCCCTCGACGAGCTCCATCACGATCCAGGGCCGGTCGTCCTCGTCGACCACGTCGTACACCGTGACCGCGCTGTTGTTCCGGATCCGGGCGATCGCCTTGGCCTCGCGCAGCGTGCGGGTGATGAGCCGCCGCTTCTCCTCCTCGTCGATGTTCGACGGGAAGCGCAGCTCCTTGACGGCGACGGTCCGCCCGAGCGTCTCGTCGACGGCACGCCAGACCGTGCCCATGCCGCCCCTGCCGAGCACGCCTCCCAACCGATACCGCCCCGCGAGGAGACGCTCGTGGTCGTCCTGACGAGTCTCCTGACGAGATGTGCCCGCCCGCTCCGCCTCCGACATGCGTCCCCTCATACAACCCGCCCTGACAGAGCCTTCATTGTCCCTCACCCGACAAGCGCCTGACGCCCAGGGTGCCCCTCGTGCCGCAACTTGTTCGAATGCACCCGGACGACGGGAGCCGAGGGAGGCCGAGCCGTCCGAAGCGCGCGCTCCCCCGGCACGGTGGGACGGCGCCGGCCGCAGTGGCCGGACCGCCCACGACGTGCGGAGGCAGGGCGACTTCGGGCCCGGCCCCCTCCCCTACCGCGGCACGATGTCCGGCGCTCCCAGGCGGGCCGCGTCCGCGGTCAGGTCGTCGGGCTGGCGCTGGGACTCGCGTTCGGCCTCCACGCGCTTGTGGTAGTGCTCGACCTCCCGCTCGATCTGCTCCTCGTCCCAGCCCAGCACCGGCGCCATCAACTCGGCCGCCTCGCGGGCGCTCCGGGTGCCCCGGTCGAAGGTCTCGATGGAGATGCGGGTGCGCCGGGTCAGGACGTCGTCCAGATGCCGCGCGCCCTCGTGGGAGGCGGCGTAGACGATCTCGGCCCGCAGATAGTCGTCGGCGGCCTGGAGCGGTCGGCCGAGGGTCGGATCGGCGGCTATGAGCTCCAGGATCTCCTCGGTCAGCGATCCGAACCGGTTCAACAGGTGCTCCACGCGCACCACATGAAGGCCCGTCCGCTCCGCGAGGCGCGCCCGGGCGTTCCACAGGGCGCGGTAGCCCTCGGCGCCCAGCAGCGGGATGTCCTCCGTCACGCACTCCGCGACCCGCATGTCGAGGCCGTGCGCCGCCGCGTCCACGGCGTCCTTGGCCATCACGCGGTAGGTCGTGTACTTGCCGCCGGCCACGACGACGAGGCCCGGCACGGGGTGGGCGACGGTGTGCTCGCGCGAGAGCTTGCTGGTGGCGTCCGACTCACCGGCGAGCAGCGGACGCAGTCCCGCGTACACGCCTTCGACGTCGACTCTGGTCAGGGGGACCGCCAGCACCGAGTTCACATGGTCGAGCACATAGTCGATGTCGGCGCTGGACGCCGCCGGGTGCGCCTTGTCGAGGTCCCAGTCGGTGTCGGTGGTGCCGACGATCCAGTGCCGCCCCCAGGGGATGACGAACAGCACGGACTTCTCGGTGCGCAGGATCAGCCCGGTCGTGGAGTGGATGCGGTCCTTGGGCACGACCAGGTGGACGCCCTTGGACGCGCGGACGTGGAACTGGCCGCGCTCCCCGACCATCGCCTGGGTGTCGTCCGTCCACACCCCGGTGGCGTTGACGACCTGCTTGGCGCGGATCTCGTACTCGCCGGCGCCCTCGGCGTCCTGGATGCGGACCCCGACGACGCGCTCGCCCTCCCGCAGGAACGAGGTGACCCGCGCGCGGTTGGCGACCTTCGCGCCGTAGGCCGCCGCGGTCCGCACCAGGGTGGCCACATAGCGGGCGTCGTCCATCTGGGCGTCGTAGTACTGCAGGGCGCCGACCAGCGCGTCCTTCTTCAGGGCGGGAGCCACGCGCAGGGCTTGACGGCGGGTCAGGTGCCGGTGCATGGGCAGGCCCCGGCCGTAGCCGCTGGCCATCGACAACGCGTCGTAGAGGGCGACGCCCGCGCCCGCGTACAGGCGCTCCCAGCCCCTGTGCTGCAGCGGGTACAGGAACGGCACCGGCTTCACCAGGTGCGGGGCCAGCCGCCCCAGGAGCAGCCCGCGCTCCTTCAGGGCCTCCCGGACGAGGGCGAAGTCGAGCATCTCCAGATAGCGCAGGCCGCCATGGATGAGCTTGCTGGACCGGCTGGAGGTGCCGGACGCCCAGTCGCGGGCCTCGACCAGCCCGGTGGAAAGTCCGCGGGTCGCCGCGTCGAGAGCCGTGCCCGCGCCGACCACTCCGGCGCCCACGACCAGCAGGTCCAGCTCGCGCTCGGTCATGTCCGCCAGGGACGCGGCCCGCTCCGCCGGCCCCAGTGTCGCTGTCCTCACCGCTGCCTCCCGATGATCGGTCGGTAAGCCGCACCCGTGGGGCGAAGCCCGTCTCGTTCCCCCTGCCCAGAATTCTGACCGGGTTGCCCGAGTTCGGCCACCACGTACCCCAGCTTGTGGACAACACTCCCGGAAACGCGATCATTCAATGCGGCAAATCGGTCATATTTACTCCTAGTCTGACATTGCGCTCCCTCGTCCTGGCCACCGGGGTTGCGCACCAGCCCCATGTCGGTTACTGGGAAGGACGGCCCACGTATGCCCGCAGATCTCGCCGTCATCGGACTAGGCCCGTACGGCCTGCCCCTGGCCAAGGCCGCCATCGCCGCCGGTATCCCCACACTCGGTTACCGCACCGGTCCGGAGGCCGCCTCTCTCAGTCCCGCCGAACTGCGCCGGATGCTCTCGGGGGGCTTCCGGCACGCCACCAGCCCCGCCGACCTCGGCCGGGTCCGCACCGCCGTCATCTGCTCGCCGACGCCGCTCGGGGCGGACGGCGCGCTGGACCTGAGCGAGGTGGAGGCCGCCGCGCGCGCCCTCGCGGCCCGTCTGCGGCCGCACTCGACGGTCATCCTGGAGTCGCCGGTGCCGCCCGGCACGACGGAGAGCGTGCTGCTGCCCCTGCTGGAGGAGGGATCGGGGATGCGCGCCGGCCGCGACTTCCACCTGGCCTACTCGCCCAGCCGCGTCGACCCCGGCAACCGCGACTTCCACCCCGCCAACACCCCCAAGGTGATCGGCGGCCTCACCCCCGCCTGCACCGAGTCGGCGGCCGCCTTCTACGGCCGCCTCACGGACAAGGTGGTCCGCGCGCGGGGTCTGCGCGAGGCGGAGACCGTGCAGGTGCTGGAGACCAACTTCCGGCATGTGAACATCGCCCTCGTCAACGAGATGGCCGTGCTCTGCCACGACCTGGGTGTCGACCTGTGGGACGTCGTGCGCTGCGCCGAGACCAAGCCCTTCGGCTTCCAGGCGTTCCGTCCGGGCCCCGGCGTCGGCGGGCACGCCGTCCCGCAGGGCCTGACGGCCCCCACGGGCCGCTCCCTGCGCATGGTCGAACTGGCTCAGCAGGTCAACAGCCAGATGCCCCGTTACGTCGTCCAGCGCGCCGCCACCCTGCTCAACGAGCACGGCAAGTCCGCGCGCGGCGCCCGCATCCTCCTCCTCGGCGTCACGTACAAGCCGGACCTCGCCGACCAGCAGTCCACCCCCGCCCAGGAGGTCGCCGTCCGCCTGCTGGAACTGGGCGCGTCCATCAGCTACCACGACCCGTACGTGCCGTCCTGGAGCGTCCTGGACCGCCCGGTCCCCCGCGCCGACTCCCTCTACGAGGCCGCCGCCGACGCCGACCTGACGATCCTGCTCCAGCAGCATCGCACCTACGACCTCCAGGGCCTGTCGGTGAAGGCCCAACTACTCCTCGACACCCGGGGCGCGGCCCCCACAGGGGCGGCGCACCGGTTGTGAGGAGGGGCGCACAGCGCAGGCGGACGCCGACCCGCGGCCGGTGGCACGCGCCGGCGGCCCGGGTTGCGCTCGGGGCATGGGAAAGGGGCCGGTCGCCGCTCGGGCGACCGGCCCCTCAGGGCGTACGGGTGTCGGCTAGCGCTGGTGCTGGGAGTCCGCCACCGTGACCTCGACCCGCTGGAACTCCTTGAGCTCGCTGTAGCCGGTCGTGGCCATGGCGCGGCGCAGGGCGCCGAAGAAGTTCATGGAGCCGTCGGGGGTGTGCGAGGGGCCCGTCAGGACCTCCTCGATCGTGCCGACCGTGCCCAGGTCGACCTTCTGGCCGCGCGGCAGCTCATCGTTCACGGCCTCCATGCCCCAGTGGCAGCCGCGCCCCGGCGCGTCCGTGGCACGGGCCAGCGGGGAGCCCATCATCACGGCGTCGGCGCCGCAGGCGATCGCCTTGGGGAGGTCGCCGGACCAGCCGACTCCCCCGTCCGCGATGACGTGGACGTACCGGCCGCCGGACTCGTCCATGTAGTCGCGCCGCGCCGCGGCCACGTCCGCGACCGCCGTGGCCATCGGGACGCGGATGCCGAGGACGTTGCGTGTGGTGTGCGCGGCGCCGCCGCCGAAGCCGACCAGGACGCCGGCCGCGCCGGTGCGCATCAGGTGCAGGGCCGCGGTGTAGGTGGCGCAGCCGCCGACGATCACCGGGACGTCGAGCTCGTAGATGAACTGCTTCAGGTTCAGCGGCTCGTGCGAGGAGGAGACGTGCTCCGCGGAGACCGTCGTGCCGCGGATGACGAAGATGTCGACGCCCGCGTCGACGACCGCCTTGGAGAACTGGGCGGTGCGCTGCGGGGAGAGCGCGGCGGCCGTGACGACGCCGGAGTCCCGCACCTCCTTGATGCGCTGCCCGATCAGCTCCTCCTTGATCGGAGCGGCGTAGACCTCCTGGAGGCGGCGGGTGGCGGCCTCCGTGGGCAGCTCGGCGATCTCGTCGAGCAGCGGCTGCGGGTCCTCGTACCGGGTCCACAGGCCCTCGAGGTTCAGCACGCCGAGGCCGCCGAGCTCGCCGATGCGGATGGCGGTGGCCGGGGAGACGATCGAATCCATGGGGGCGGCCAGGAACGGCAGCTCGAAGCGGTAGGCGTCGATCTGCCAGGCGATCGAGACCTCCTTCGGGTCCCGCGTACGGCGGCTGGGGACGACGGCGATGTCGTCGAAGGCGTACGCCCGGCGGCCGCGCTTGCCGCGCCCGATCTCGATCTCAGTCACGTCTGTGGCCTTTCCCTGATGCGTTGCAGCGTCTTCCAGTATCGCCGACGGGCACGACGAGGGCGGCCCCGGATACGTCCGGAGCCGCCCTGTCGCGGGAGCCGGCGGCTACTTGTTGCTGTAGTTCGGCGCCTCGACCGTCATCTGGATGTCGTGGGGGTGGCTCTCCTTCAGACCCGCCGAGGTGATGCGGACGAAGCGGCCCTTGGACTCCATCTCGTCGATGGTGGCCGCGCCGACGTAGCCCATGGTCTGGCGCAGACCGCCGACGAGCTGGTGCAGCACGTTGGCCAGCGGGCCGCGGTAGGGGACCTGGCCCTCGACGCCCTCGGGCACCAGCTTGTCGTCGGAGGAGACCTCCGCCTGGAAGTAGCGGTCCTTCGAGTACGACTTGCCCTGGCCGCGGGACTGCATGGCGCCGAGCGAGCCCATGCCGCGGTAGGACTTGAACTGCTTGCCGTTGATGAAGAGCAGCTCGCCCGGCGACTCCTCGCAGCCCGCGAGCAGCGAGCCCAGCATCACGGTGTCGGCACCGGCGGCGAGCGCCTTGCCGATGTCACCGGAGTACTGCAGGCCGCCGTCGCCGATCAGCGGGATGCCGGCGGGGCGGGCGGCGAGGGAGGCCTCGTAGATGGCGGTGACCTGCGGGACGCCGATACCGGCGACGACACGGGTCGTACAGATGGAGCCCGGTCCGACACCGACCTTGATGCCGTCGACACCGGCGTCGATCAGGGCCTGCGCGCCGTCGCGGGTGGCGACGTTGCCGCCGATCACGTCGACGGAGACGCTGGACTTGATCTTCGACATCCAGCTGAGGGCGTTGCTGTTGTGGCCGTGCGAGGTGTCCACGACGAGGAAGTCCACCCCCGCCTCGGCGAGCGCCTGCGCCCGCTCCAGCGCCTCGGGGCTGGCGCCGACGGCGGCACCGACCAGGAGGCGGCCCTCGGCGTCCTTCGCGGCGTTGGGGTACTTCTCGGCCTTCACGAAGTCCTTGACCGTGATCAGGCCCTTGAGGGTGCCCTGGTCGTCGACCAGCGGCAGCTTCTCGATCTTGTGCCTGCGCAGCAGCTCCATGGCCTCGACGCCGGAGATGCCGACCTTGCCCGTGACCAGCGGCATCGGGGTCATGACCTCGCGCACCTGGCGGGAGCGGTCCGGCTCGAAGGCCATGTCGCGGTTGGTGACGATGCCGAGCAGCTTGCCGGCCGGGTCGGTGACCGGGACGCCGCTGATGCGGAACTTGGCGCACAGGGCGTCCGCCTCGCCGAGGGTCGCCTCCGGGTGCACCGTGATGGGGTCGGTGACCATGCCGGACTCGGACCGCTTCACCAGGTCGACCTGGTTGACCTGGTCCTCGACGGAGAGATTGCGGTGCAGCACACCGACGCCGCCCAAGCGGGCCATCGCGATCGCCATGCGGGACTCGGTGACCTTGTCCATGGCGGCGGAGAGCAGGGGGATGTTGACCCGTACGTTGCGGGAGATGCGGGACGAGGTGTCGACCGCGTTGGGCAGGACCTCGGAGGCGCCCGGCAGCAGCAGCACATCGTCGTAGGTAAGCCCGAGTGTCGCGAATTTGGCGGGCACTCCGTCGACGTTGGCAGTCATGACACCTTCCCCAAATGGCCTTGATCGGTGCGGATGTCCATGCTAACGGGAAGCCGCGGTGGCAAATTCCACAGTTCCTGACGGCCGTCTGCTTCGTATGTTCGTACGGAAGCCGGGCAACGCCCGTTCACCCGAGGCGACTACTGCTCGGCGAGTGCCCGCAGTCTGCTCAGGGCCCGATGCTGGGCGACCCGGACGGCCCCGGGTGACATTCCCAACATCTGGCCGGTCTCCTCCGCGGTCAGCCCCACCGCGATCCGCAGCAGCAGCAGCTCCCGCTGGTTCTCGGGCAGGTTGGCCAGGAGTTTCTTGGCCCACTCGGCGTCGCTGCTCAGCAGCGCGCGCTCCTCGGGGCCCAGCGAGTCGTCCGGCCGCTCGGGCATCTCGTCCGAGGGGACGGCCGTGGAGCCGGGGTGCCGCATCGCCGCACGCTGGAGGTCCGCGACCTTGTGCGCGGCGATGGCGAAGACGAACGCCTCGAAGGGGCGGCCGGTGTCCTTGTAGCGCGGCAGCGCCAGCAGGACGGCGACGCAGACCTCCTGGGCGAGGTCCTCGACGAAGTGCCGGGCGTCCCCCGGCAGGCGGGACAGCCGGGTGCGGCAGTACCGAAGGGCCAGCGGGTGGACATGCGCGAGAAGGTCGTGTGTGGCCTGCTCGTCCCCGTCCACCGCGCGATGGACGAGTGCACCGATCGCCCCTGCGGCGTGAGCCGCCTCGTCGTCGCGCATCGGTCCATGGTGCCCTGCGGCCGCGGCGTCCGCGGCATCGCGGCCGTCGTTGTGCACCGAAGCGTTATGAGCAGGTGCGCCGGAACTCATCTCCTGCGCCCTCCCCTTCCGCTCGACCGACTCGTCCCCGAGAGACTCCACACCTCAAGGATGCGGCATCCGCGGCGAAACGAGCACCGGGCACCGACCGGACCCGCTGCCCGGCCTCGAAGCCGCGCCCCCACGGGGGCGCGGGCCGAGACATGGTGCGGCCGTGCCGCGCGCACGCGACCAGCCACGACGAACCCGGGGTCACCGGCCGACACGACGCGGGCCCCACGGCGGGACGCTCAGCGCACCAGGCCCCATCGGAACCCGAGCGCCACCGCGTGGGCCCGGTCCGAGGCGCCGAGCTTCTTGAACAGCCGGCGGGCGTGGGTCTTCACGGTGTCCTCGGACAGGAAGAGCTCGCGGCCGATCTCTGCGTTGGAGCGGCCGTGGCTCATGCCCTCCAGCACCTGGATCTCCCGTGCGGTCAGCGTCGGCGCGGCGCCCATCTCGGCGGAGCGCAGCCGGCGCGGGGCGAGCCGCCAGGTCGGGTCGGCCAGTGCCTGCGTGACCGTGGCCCGCAGCTCCGCGCGCGAGGCGTCCTTGTGCAGATAGCCGCGGGCACCGGCGGCGACCGCGAGGGCCACGCCGTCCAGGTCCTCGGCGACGGTGAGCATGATGATGCGCGCACCGGGGTCGGCGGACAGCAGCCGCCGGACGGTCTCCACGCCGCCCAGACCGGGCATGCGCACGTCCATCAGGATCAGGTCCGAGCGGTCGGCACCCCAGCGGCGGAGGACTTCCTCGCCGTTGGCCGCCGTCGTCACGCGCTCGACGCCGGGCACGGTCGCGACCGCGCGGCGGAGCGCCTCTCGGGCAAGCGGGGAGTCGTCGCAGACGAGGACGGATGTCATGGCCGCCCTCCGCAGCTGATGCACGTCACCTTGAGCCTCCAGGCTGGTACGAAATGTCACCTGTGCGGTCGACCGTCTCGGACGCCTGCCCGAGCGCTTCTTCCTTCAACCGCCTCCGCCTTCTCAACGACGGTCACTCGAAAGAGTTACGGGGACATGTGTCGTCTTCAGCACTCTACGTGAGGGGACGGATACAGGACCCACATGCGGGGCGGACCCTCCCCGTTTCATCACAAGCGGTGCCCCATTCAGCCCTTTTTCTTCCTGTTTCACGGCGTTTGGGGCTAGATTCGCAATGAGTCATATTTTCATCTTCTTAGATCGTAGATGTACGGTCGTAGACACCGTATCCGGCCAGAACGGCTACAAGGGGTCACGCAATGGCAGATTTCTCCCGCCTTCCCGGACCGAACGCGGACCTGTGGGACTGGCAGCTGCTGGCTGCATGCCGCGGGGTGGACAGCTCCCTCTTCTTCCATCCGGAGGGCGAGCGCGGGGCGGCCCGGAGCGCTCGAGAGAACTCGGCCAAGGAGGTCTGCATGAGGTGCCCCGTGCGCGCACAGTGCGCGGCGCACGCGCTGGCGGTACGCGAACCGTACGGCGTATGGGGCGGCTTGACCGAGGACGAGCGCGAGGAGCTCATGGGGCGGGCACGCAACCGGCTGGTGTCGGCGTCGACCACCGGCGGGGACGCGGGTCCCGACCACTGAAGGAACGTTTCTCCGATCAGGGCACGCATTGCGTGCCCTCTCTCATGCCCGGGGCTCCCCCGGGCCCCCGGCGGCGCGGGCGAGCTGGTCCAGGGTCGCGGCCACGGCCGGCACCTGGGCGAGGTCCGGCAGCGTGAGGGCGACGATCTCGCGGCGGACCGCCGGTTCCAGCGCCACCACGCGCACGCCCCGCGGCCGTACGGACTCCACGGCCAGCTGGGGCAGGACCGCCACGCCGAGACCGGCGCCCACCAGGCCGACCACCGCCGGGTAGTCGTCGGTGGCGAAGTCGATGCGCGGGGTGAAGCCGGCGCTCGCGCACACCTCGACCAGCTGACCGCGGCAGCGCGGGCACCCGGCTATCCACGGCTCGGCCGCCAGATCGCCGATGGCGACCGACGCCGGTGATGCCGCGCGGGCGAGCCGGTGCCGCTCCGGGACCAGCCCGACCAGGCGGTCGGTGAGCAGCGGGCGGACCACGAGGTCGTCCCATTCCTCGGTGCCGGCGGCGCTCTCGTACCGGAAGGCCAGGGCCACGTCGCAGTCGCCCTCGCGCAGCATCTCGACCGACGTCGGCGGCTCGGCCTCCTCCAGGGAGACACGGGTGCCGGGGTGGGCGGCGCGCAGGGCGGCGAGGGCGGTCGGGACGAGGGTGGAGCTGCCGCTGGGGAAGGAGACGAGCCGGACCCGTCCGGCGCGCAGACCGGCGATGGCGGCGACCTCCTCCTCGGCGGCGGTCAGTCCGGCCAGGATGCCGGTGGCGTGCCGCACGAGCGCCTCGCCGGCCTGGGTCAGCCGCATCGCGCGCCCGGTGCGGATCAGCAGTGGGGTGCCGACGGCCGTCTCCAGTGCCTTCATCTGCTGGCTCACGGCGGGCTGGGTGCAGCCCAGCTCGCGGGCGGCCGCCGAGAAGGAGCCGGTGGTCGCGACGGCGCGCAGGACACGGAGATGACGGGCTTCGAGCACGTCTTCGAGCATAAGCCGCGCTTGGAGAGCGCGGTTCATATCGCGTCGACACTTTGACCACTGGTCGCCTACCGTGCCGCCATGAAGCTTCTGTCAGTCAATCTCGGCCGCCCTGAGGCGGTGCCGTACACGGACCACGCCGAGGGTGTGACCGGCATCGACAAGCGCCCTGTCGAGGGCCCGGTGCGGGTGACGGCACCCGGCGCGAAGGGCGTCGGCGGGAGCGGTCTGGCCGGGGACGCGGTGTGCGCCAGGCAGCATCACGGCGGTGACGACCAGGCCGTGTACGCGGTGGCGCGGGAGGACCTCGACGCCTGGGAGCGCGAGCTGGGGCGCCCGCTGCGCAACGGCGTGTTCGGCGAGAACCTCACGACGTCCGGGGTGGACGTCTCCGGGGCGCTGATCGGCGAGCGCTGGCGGGTGGGGCCCGACCTGCTGCTGGAGGTCACGAGCGGCCGTATCCCCTGCCGCACCTTCCAGGGCCATCTGGGTGAACGGCAGTGGGTCAAGCGGTTCACGGCACAGGCCGCGCCGGGGGCGTATCTGCGGGTGATCGAGCCGGGAGAGATCCGGGCGGGCGACGCGATCGAGGTCGTCCACCGGCCGGACCACGAGGTGACGGTGGCGTTCCAGTTCCGGGCGGTCACGACCGAGCGGACGCTGCTGCCGCGCGTCCTGGCCGCGGCCGAGTGGCTGCACCCGGAGGCGGTGGAGACGGCGAGGAAGTACGTGGCGAAGTACGGGTCCTGACGCGACGCCGCGTGAAGGGACGCGGGAGCGGGTCGCCGTCGGGTACGGCCGCAGCCGGTGGCCCGCCGGGCGGCCGGGGGGCGGAACGGGCCGGTCCGGGTCACTAACCTTGCGCCATGACAACGGCATTGATCACGGGATCGACGGCGGGCCTGGGCTCCGCGTTCGCGCGACGGCTGGCCGCCGACGGACATGACCTCGTCCTGGTGGCCCGGGACACCAAGCGGCTGCGCGAGCAGGCCACCGAACTGCACGACCGGCACGGCGTCGAGGCGGAGGTGCTGACGGCGGACCTCGCCGAGGACGCCGGCATCGAGTCGGTCGCCGCCCGCCTCGGCGACCGCCGCAACCCGGTCGACCTGCTGATCAACAACGCGGGGTTCGGCAACAAGGGCCGCTACCTCGACGTGTCCATGGCCGACGAGCTGCGGATGCTGAAGGTGCACTGCGAGGCGGTGCTGCGGCTGACCTCGGCGGCGGCCGAGTCGATGCGCGAGCGGGGCCGGGGCGGTGTCGTGAACGTCGCCTCGGTGGCGGCCTTCGTGCCGCGCGGGACGTACGGCGCGTCCAAGGCGTGGGTCGTGCAGTTCACCCAGGGCGCGGCGCGGGA
The DNA here is from genome assembly GCF_042792555.1 of Streptomyces sp. NPDC056628. NCBI lineage: Bacteria > Bacillati > Actinomycetota > Actinomycetes > Kitasatosporales > Streptomycetaceae > Streptomyces > Streptomyces sp. NPDC056628. The sequence continues at coordinate 39,577 of NZ_JBHTWG010000006.1, read as the reverse complement.
CCTGGCCGGCAGCGGGGTGCGGCTGATGGCGCTGTGCCCGGGGTTCGTACGGACCGAGTTCCACGAGCGCGCGGGCATGGGCACGGACAACATCCCCGGGTGGATGTGGCTGGACGCCGACAAGGTGGCGGCCGCCGCGCTGGAGGACCTGGCGCGAGGGCGGACGCTGTCCGTCCCGGACCCGCGCTACAAGGTGCTGCTGGGCGCGGCGAAGCTGGTGCCGCGGGGCATGCTCGGCACGATCTCGTCGCGGACGGGCCGCAAGTACGGGCCGCAGTAGCGGGCGGTCCCGGCGGGAGGCGCCGGGCGGCCCCGGCGGGGAGAATGATGCTGTCCAGCCGCACCCAGGGGGACCGGGAGGCGCCGGCGTCAGGACGTTCCTACAGCTCATCGACTGCAGGACGGACCGGTTCGACGAGATGAACCGGCTGATGGACAGGTGGGTCGAGCAGACCAAGGGGAAGCGGACGGTCAGGCACGACGTCATCGGCCGGGACCGGTCCGACGCCTCGCACTTCGTGGAGATCGTGGAGTTCCCGTCGTACGACGAGGCGATGCGCAACTCGCGCCTCCCGGAGACCGGGCGGATCTACGAGGAGATGGTGGCGCTGTGCGACGGGCCCCCGGTCTTCACCGACCTGGACGTGGTGCGGGACGAGCAGGTGAACGTCCTCACCGCGCGCGCCTTCTTCACGGCGCTGGGCCGCAGGCCCCCGGAGCGGATCATCGAGCACCTCACGGACGACTACGTCGACCACGATCCGTCCTCCCCGCGCCCCGTCCAGGGCCTGGACGGGATGCGGGCGGTGCTGGAGGGCTGGTACGGCGCCTTCGACTTCACGTTCCGCATCGACGACCAGGTGGCCGAGGACGACCGGGTGTGCAGCCGCTGGACCCTGACGGGCCGCCACAAGGGCGAGTTCCTGGGCATCCCGCCGACCGGCCAGGACGTGAGGATGCAGGGCATGACCTGGCAGCGCTTCCGGGACGGCCGCATCCGCGAGGGCCACTGGATCTACGACCGCGCGGGACTGATGGAGCAGTTGGGGGTACTCGGCGCATGACCGCGAAGGGGAAGGCCCCGCTCCCGTCCTGAGGACGGGGCGGGGCCTTTGTCCGCCCGAGGGGTGACCGTCGCGTCCTGGGCCGGGATCACACGGGGCAGGGTGCGGCGAGGGCCCGGCGCCCCCGTGGCGGGGGTGCCGGGCCCTCGTGCGTCGTCCTAGGAGCCGCTCACTCAGTGGGCGTGGCCGTGCCCGTGGCCGGCCGCGGCCGACTCCTCCTCTTCCTTCTTCTCGACGACCAGGGTCTCGGTCGTGAGCAGGAGGGAGGCGATGGAGGCGGCGTTCTCCAGGGCGGAGCGGGTGACCTTGACCGGGTCGATGACGCCGGCCTTGACCAGGTCGCCGTACTCGCCGGTGGCGGCGTTGAAGCCGTGGCCCTTCTCGAGCTCGGCGACCTTGGAGGTGATGACGTAACCCTCCAGGCCGGCGTTCTCGGCGATCCAGCGCAGCGGCTCGACGGCGGCCCTGCGGACCACGGAGACACCGGTGGCCTCGTCACCGGTCTTGCCGAGGTTGTCCTCGAGGACCTTCACGGCGTGGACGAGCGCGGAGCCGCCACCGGAGACGATGCCCTCCTCGACCGCGGCGCGGGTCGCGGAGATGGCGTCCTCCAGACGGTGCTTCTTCTCCTTCAGCTCCACCTCGGTGGCGGCGCCGACCTTGATGACGCACACGCCGCCGGCCAGCTTCGCGAGGCGCTCCTGGAGCTTCTCGCGGTCCCAGTCGGAGTCGGTGTTCTCGATCTCGGCCTTGATCTGGGCGATGCGGGCCTGGACGTCCTCGGACTTGCCGGCGCCGTCGACGATCGTGGTGTCGTCCTTGGTGACGGTGACGCGGCGGGCGGAGCCGAGCACGTCGAGGCCGACCTGGTCGAGCTTGAGGCCGACCTCCTCGGAGATGACCGTGGCGCCGGTGAGGACCGCGATGTCCTGCAGCATCGCCTTGCGGCGGTCACCGAAGCCGGGGGCCTTGACCGCGACCGCGTTGAAGGTGCCGCGGATCTTGTTGACGACCAGGGTCGACAGGGCCTCGCCCTCGACGTCCTCGGCGATGATCAGCAGCGGCCTGGAGGCGTTGCTCTGGATGATCTTCTCCAGCAGCGGCAGCAGGTCGGCGATGGAGGAGATCTTGCCCTGGTTGATGAGGATGTACGGGTCCTCCAGGACGGCCTCCATGCGCTCCTGGTCCGTCACGAAGTACGGCGACAGGTAGCCCTTGTCGAAGGCCATGCCCTCGGTGAAGTCCAGCTCCAGACCGAAGGTGTTGGACTCCTCGACGGTGATGACACCGTCCTTGCCGACCTTGTCCATCGCCTCGGCGATGAGCTCGCCGACCTGCTGGTCCTGGGCGGACAGCGCGGCGACGGCGGCGATGTCGGACTTCTGGTCGATCGGGCGCGCGGTCGCGAGGAGGTCCTCGGAGACGGCGGCGACGGCGGCGTCGATGCCCCGCTTCAGCAGGGCCGGGGAGGCGCCCGCGGCGACGTTCTTCAGACCTTCGCGTACCAGCGCCTGGGCGAGCACGGTGGCGGTGGTGGTGCCGTCACCAGCGATGTCGTTGGTCTTGGTCGCCACCTCCTTCACCAGCTGGGCGCCGAGGTTCTCGAACGGGTCCTCGACCTCGACCTCACGGGCGATGGTCACACCGTCGTTGGTGATGGTGGGAGCGCCGAACTTCTTGTCGATGACGACGTTGCGGCCCTTGGGGCCGATCGTCACCTTGACCGTGTCGGCAAGCTTGTTGACGCCGCGCTCGAGGGCGCGACGGGCGTCCTCGTCGAACTTCAGGATCTTCGCCATGACAGCGGGAGCCCTCTCGGATTCTGTGGGTTCTCAACAAAAGACACTGCGCCCCGGGCGCCCGGTTCTTATGTGGTCGCGGGGGCCAGGGGCGCAGCTGGAAGCAAGAGCTTCGAGGTGTCTTACTTCTCGATGACCGCGAGCACGTCGCGGGACGAGAGGACGAGGTACTCCTCGCCGTTGTACTTCACCTCGGTGCCGCCGTACTTGCTGTACAGCACGATGTCGCCGACCTTCACGTCGAGCGGAAGGCGCTCGCCGTTCTCGAAGCGGCCCGGACCGACGGCGAGGATGACGCCCTCCTGGGGCTTCTCCTTCGCGGTGTCCGGGATGACCAGGCCAGAGGCGGTGGTCTGCTCGGCGTCGAGCGGCTGGACCACGATGCGGTCCTCAAGCGGCTTGATGGCAACCTTGGAGCTGGTGGTCGTCACGATCCGACCTCCCCCTTCGGAGATCTCACGGGGTTAACTGTCTGAGGTGGCGACCAGGTCGATCCGTCGTCGCGGGTGCCGGACCTGCCCGTCGCGTGTTGGCACTCTCCAGTGGGGAGTGCCAAGACCGAGACTATGACCGCGATTAGCACTCGGTCAAGCGGAGTGCCAATTCGCCGTGGCGCGGCGCGCCGTGGACGGTGCTCGTCAGACGTAGTCCTCGAGGCGGCCCACGGTCAGCCCCCGCTCCTGAATTGCCTGCAGCAGCAGGGTGGTGCGCTCGCGCAGCGGCAGCCCGCCCGGCTCACCCGAGGGGATGGAGACGACGTCGCCGGGGCGCAGCCGCGCGGGCCCTTTCGCGAACGTCAGCCGGCCGTCGCCCGCCATCGCCGCCCGCCACAGCACGACGGCGGTGACCCCGCAGTCGGCGGCGGCGCGCAGCGTGGTGGTGTCGTAGGTGCCGTGGGGCGGCCGGAAGAGCCGGGGGCGGACGCCGAAGCGGGCGTGCAGCTTGTCCTGCTGGCCGCAGATCTCGGCGCGCTGGCCGGCGTAGGGCAGTCCGCGCAGGGCGGCGTGGTCGAGGGTGTGGTTCTGCAGGGACGCGCCGACCGCGCGGAGCCGCGCGAAGTGCCCGTATCCGGGGCCGACCACGCTGTCCGTGAGGAACATGCTGACCGGCAGCCGCAGTTCGCGGACCATGTCGATGAAGCGGGGGTCCTTCTCGGCGCCGTCGTCGTAGGTGAGGAAGACGACCCGGTCGCGGGTGGGGACGCGGTGCAGGACGGGCGGCGGGCCGCCGGGGCGCCGCGCCACCCGCCGGGCGGGTGGCGGGGGCGGCGCGGGCAGCGGGTCGCTCAGGCCCCAGCGGCGGTGCGGCTGCGCGGCGTGCGTGGCGTTCTTCGCCGAGCGCGTCGCCTCGTGCGCGGTCCCGGCGCGGGGGCCGGTGGCGGAGGTGCCGGCGGCGCATCCGGCGAGCAGGAGGGTCGCCAGGGCCACGGCGACGGGCGCGCGTGTCCGCCGCGGCGGCGTCACAGGTAGTCCTCCAGCCGGGCCACCGCGAACCCCTCGGCCGTGACCCTGTCCAGGAACCGGCGGATCATGTCGGGCATTGTGCCCTTCCACTCGTCCCGGCCCCGGAAGTGACTGAGCACGATGTCACCCGGACGGATCCTGCGGTCTTCCTCCCGGTGGTCCCAGCGGTCGACGAAGACCTCCTCGTTCCACAGGGCGACATACCGCACCCCGCAGGACCTGGCCGCGCGCAGGGTGTCGCGGTTGTAGTTGCCGAAGGGCGGCCGGAACAGCACGGGGCGTTCGCCGTAGCGCTCCTCCATGACCTCCTGCATGCCGCAGATCTCGTACTGCTGGTGGCGGTAGGACAGGGCGGGCAGGTAGCGGTGGTGGAGGGTGTGGTTGTGCAGATCGGCCCCCGCGCGCTGCAGCCGCCGGAAGTAGCCGTAGTCGTCCTTGATCACGTAGTCGCTGAGGAAGGCGGTGTACGGCACCTTCAGGTCGCTCATCATGCGCAGGAACGCAGGGTCCTTCTCGGCGCCGTCGTCGATGGTCAGGAAGACGACCTTCCGGTTCGTGGGGACGGTCGTGAAGACCGGCGGGAGGCCCGACTCCTCGTGCCCGTCGACCTCGAAGCCCTTGCGGGTGGTGATCCGCGGCTTGACCGCGGGCGGCGGCGGGGGCACCAGGGGGACGCGGGCGAGCCGCCAGCGCCGGGCAGCGGCGACCCGGGCGGCGTGGGCCTGCTGGGCGGACTGCGGCTTCCTGCCGTCCGGCGTCCGGGTGGCGCTCGGAGGCGACACCGGTACGGCCGAGCGGCTCGGCACGGGACCTCCCGCCGGGGAGGTGCCGACCGCCGGATCGGCGATACCGCCCTGCGCGCAGCCCGAGGCGACGGCGGCGACCGCGAGCCCGGCGACGGCACCCCGCAGCCGCGTTCGCCGGACCGCCCGGGCGACGGGACGGCTCCAGGCCGCGATCCCCAGGAGCCCCTTTTTGTCATTTTGTCCTACAAGTCGCATGGAGCCGGATCCTGACAGGCGCCCCCGCCCGGACCGGGCCGACAGCGCCGCCATGGAGCCGACCATCCTCCGACTGGCCGACAATGACCCGGTGAACGACCACCTCGACGCCTTCACCGCCCTGCTCGCCCCCGAGGGCCGCGCCCTCCTCGACGCCGTGCGCGACACCGACCCCGCCGACGAGCTCGCCGTCGCGACCAGGCTGCGCCGCGGGCACCCGGCCGGGCTGGTGTCCGCGGCCCTCGGGCAGGCCCGGCTGCGGCAGCGGGCGGCGGCGAAGTTCGGCGCCGAGGACGCGGGGCGCATGTACTTCACGCCCAACGGCGTCGAGCAGTCGACGCGGGCGAGCGTGGCGGCGTACCGGGCGGCCCGGATGCGGGAGCTGGGCATCGGCTCGGTCGCCGACCTCTGCTGCGGCATCGGCGGCGACGCGATCGCGCTCGCGCGGGCCGGCATCCGGGTGCTGGCCGTCGACCGGGACCCGCTGACGGTGGCGGCGGCCCGGGCCAACATGGCGGCGCTCGGACTGGCGGACCTGGTCGAGGTGCGCCAGGCGGACGTCACCGAGGTCGCGACCGCCGGCTTCGACGCCGTGTTCGTCGACCCGGCCCGGCGCGGCGGACGCGGCCGCATCTTCGACCCGGAGGCGTACTCGCCGCCGCTGTCCTGGGCCGTCGAGGCGGCCCGCACCGCACCCCACGCCGCCCTGAAGGTGGCACCCGGCATCCCGCACGAGGCGGTCCCCGGCGACGCCGAGGCCGAGTGGATCTCCGACGGCGGGGACGTCAAGGAGGCGGTGCTGTGGTTCGGCACGGCCCCCGGAGCCATCCGCGCCACACTGCTGCCGGGCCCGCGCTCGCTGCTCTCCCGCGGCCTGCCCGATCCGGCGGTGCGACCCGTCGGACGGTATCTCTACGAGCCGGACGGCGCCGTCATCCGGGCCCATCTGGTCGCCGAGGCCGCCGAGTCGCTGGACGGCGGGCTGGTCGACGCGACCATCGCGTACATCACGGCGGACGCGCTGCGCCCCACCCCGTACGCCACCGCGTACGAGATCACCGACCAGCTGCCGTTCAACGTGAAGCGGCTGAAGGCGCTGCTGCGGGAGCGCGGGGTGGGCACGCTGACCGTGAAGAAGCGCGGTTCGGCGGTCGAGCCGGAGGAACTGCGCCGCAAGGTCAAGCCGCAGGGGCCGAACGCGGCCACCGTGTTCCTGACCCGGGTGGCGGGCGCGCCGACCATGCTGGTGGGGCGCCCCGCGTAGTCACGGCCCGGCCTCCGCCGCCCGTCGGCGCAGCATCTCCCGCTCCGCCTCGTTGCGCGTCAGCGCCGCCGCGCGCTCGAACTCCGCCCGCGCCTCGGCCGTGCGGCCGAGGCGCAGGAGCAGGTCGCCGCGCACGCTCGGGAGCAGGTGGTAGGCCCGCAGCGCCGGTTCGCCCGCGAGGGCGTCGACGATCTCCAGGGCGGGCCCGGGGCCCTCGGCCATCGAGACGGCGACCGCCCGGTTCAGCTCCACCACCGGCGACGGCGACCGGGCGGCGAGCAGCCGGTACAGCGTGGCGATGGACCGCCAGTCGGTGTCCTCGTAGCGGAACGCGTGCGCGTGGCATGCGGCGATGGCGGCCTGGAGGGCGTACGGGCCGGGGGCGCCCGTCGCCGTCGCGCCCGCCCGGTCCAGGGCGGTGATGCCCCGGGCGATCAGCATGCGGTTCCAGCGGCGCCGGTTCTGGTCGCGCAGCAGGACGGGCGTGCCGTCGGAGGCGGTGCGGGCGGCCGTGCGGGACGCCTGGAACTCCAGCAGCGAGGCCAGTGCGTGCACCTCGGGCTCCTTCGGCATCAGCGCGGCCAGCTGCCGGGCCAGCCGCAGCGCGTCCTCGCACAGCGCGGGGCGCAGCCAGTCGTCGCCGGCGGTCGCCGCGTACCCCTCGTTGAAGATCAGGTAGATGACGTCGAGGACGGAGCCGAGCCGCGCCTCGCGGTCGGGTCCGTACGGCACCTCGAAGGCGACGTTCCGGGTGGCCAGGGTGCGCTTGGCGCGGACCACGCGCTGGGCGACCGTGGCCTCGGGGACCAGGTAGGCGCGGGCGATCTCGGCCGTGGTCAGACCGCCGGCCAGACGCAGGGTGAGAGCCGTGCGGGCCTCCGGGGACAGCACGGGATGGCAGGTGGTGAAGACGAGCCGGAGCAGGTCGTCGTCGATGGCGTCGGGGTCGGCGGGCTCCGGCGGCGGCACGTCCTCCAGGTTCCGGCCGATCTCCCGGAGCTTGCGGGCGTAGTTCTCCCGGCGGCGGACCAGGTCGACGGCGCGGTGGCGGGCGGCGGCGGTGAGCCAGGCGCCCGGCCGGTCGGGCACGCCGTCGCGCGGCCATTTCTCCAGCGCGGCGACCAGGGCGTCCTGGGCGAGTTCCTCGGCGATGCCGACGTCCCGGACGACCCGGGTGACGGCGGCGACGACGCGGGGGAACTCCAGCCGGAAGACGGTCTCGAGGGTGGACCGGGTGTCGATGGTGCGCGGTGTCTCCACAGCCCACCATCGAACACCCTGCCCGTCCCGCGGCCCAGCGGGAGCGGTCACCCCTCGGCGATCTCCCGCACCTCGCAGGTGACGGTCCAGAACTCCTCGTGCACCTTCAGGAACCGGGTGGCCCACTCGATGGCCTCGGCCCTGTCCTTGCACTGCATGATCGCGTACCCGCCGACGACCTCCTTGGCCTCGGTGAAGGGCCCGTCGGTGACGGAGATCCTTCCGCCCTCCCAGTGCACCCGGGTGCCCTGCGCGGACGGCAGCAGCCCGGCGGTGTCGAGCATGACGCCGGCCTTGGTGACCTCCTCGATCAGCTCCCCCATGCGCCGCATCAGTTCGGGGCTCGGGCCCTCGGCGGGGGCGGACGCCTCGTCGATCTTCACGAGCGACAGGTATCGGGGCATGGTGACTCCTCGTGCTGCGGTGACCGGGCCCTTCCCGGCCTCTCACCCCTGCGTCGAACGGCCGGCCGCCGGATCGACACGTCCCCCGGGATCTCTGAGAAGTTTTCTCTCAGCGCAGCGACTCCCACAGCTTCCCCGCCTCCGGCTCGTCCGCCACCACCCGGTTGTGGTTGGACGGCGCCGGCACCACCGGCATGGTCAGGGTCCTGACACCGGCCGACGTCAGCCCCCGCAGGCTCTGCCCGAGGCCGGTCAGCTCGCTCAGCGAGTCGAGTCCCGTGTCCGTGGTCAGGGCGCCGGTCACCGCGTCGGCGACCCGGTAGAGCCGGGCGGGCTCGGTGAGCAGGTCGGTGGCGGAGATCTGGTCGAGCAGCGCCTTCACCAGCTTCTGCTGGAGCTCGATGCGGCCCAGGTCGCTGCCGTTGCCGATGCCGTGCCGGGTGCGGGCCAGGGCCAGCGCCTGCTCCCCGTCCAGGTGGTGCGTGCCGGCCGCCAGGTCCAGATGGCTGTCCTCGTCCTGGATGTCCTGGTCCGTGGTGACCGTGACCCCGCCGAGGGCGTCCACCAGCTTCGCGAACCCGGAGAAGTCGAGCTCGACGTAGTGGTCCATCCGCACGCCGGTCAGGGACTCGGCCGTCTTGACCGCGCAGACCGGACCGCCCAGCGCGTAGGCGCTGTTGAACATGGCCTGGTACGCCTGCCGGGTCGACCCGCCCGACGGCAGCGGGCAGGACGGCCGGGTGACCAGGGTGTCGCGCGGGATGCTCACGACCGTGGCCGTGGTGCGGCCGGCGTCGATGTGGAACACCATCGCGGTGTCCGAGCGGGCGCCCCCGCTGTCGCCCCCGCCGAGCTTCCTGTTGGCGGCGCCGCTGCGCGAGTCGGAGCCGAGGACCAGGATGTTCAGCGCGTCCGTCGGCAGCGGTGACGCCGACGGCGTCGGGGTCGTCATCGCCCGGGGCGGGCGGTCGTCGCCCAGCGCCTGGTCGATGTCGACACCGGTGATGTTGTCGTCGAGATGCCGGTAGGCCCAGGCCGCCGCCCCGATCGCCAGGGCCAGTAAGGCCGCGAGGGCGATCCCCGCCCTTCGCCACACGGACGCCCGCCGGTCCCCGCGTCCCGCGTCGTCCTCGCCCGTTCCCCGCCCGCGTCCCCTCATAGGTAGGAACGTACGTCCGAATTATTACGGCCAGGGAGCCCAGGGCGGGTTTTCGCGCGAAATTCTCAGACTTCTCTCAGAAAGGAGCCGAAAGTTTCGCGCCGGGCCCCGGCGGGCGTCACAGCCGGGGCGCCGGGGCCGTGCTGCTCCGCACCACCAGGCTCGTCGCCAGGTCCACCCTGGTCGCCGAGGGGGTGCCCTGCTCGCGGGCGAGGTCCAGCACCAGCTTCGCCGCCGCCTCCGCCATCTCCGTCAGCGGCTGCCGCACGGTCGTCAGCGGCGGCCCGACCCACCGCGCGACCGGCAGGTCGTCGAACCCGACCACGCTCAGGTCCTCCGGCACCCGCAGCCCGAGCTCCCGCGCGGCCTCGTACAGCCCGAGCGCCTGCAGGTCGTTGCCGGCGAAGACCGCGGTGGGCCGGTCGGGGCGGCGCAGCAGTTCCAGGCCCTGCCGGTAGCCGGTCTCATGGTGGAAGTCGCCGGTCCTGACCAGGTCCTGGTCGACCGTCAGCCCGGCCGTCTCCAGGGCGGCGCGGTAGCCGTCGAGGCGGGCGCGGCTGCACATCATCCGGGACGGTCCGGTGATCGCGCCGATCCGCCGGTGGCCGAGCTCGATCAGATGCCGGGTGGCGGCGAGGCCGCCCTGCCAGTTGGTCGCGCCGATGGACGGCACGTCGGCGCCCGGGTCGCCCGCCGGGTCCATCACGACGAACGGGATCGAACGGCTGGTCAGCAGCGCGCGCTGGGACTCGTCGAGGTCGGACAGCACGAGGATCACGCCGTACGGGCGGCGGGCGGCGACCTGGTCGGCCCAGGTCCGGCCCGGAGTGAGGCGCCCCGCGCTCTCGCTGAGCACGACGCTCAGCCCCGCGTCCCGGGCCACGTTCTCGACGCCCCGGATGACCTCCATCGCCCACGCGCTCTCCAGCTCGTGGAAGACCAGGTCGATCAGGGGCGAGCGGCCGGTCTCGGCCCGCCGGCGGCGGTAGCCGTGGGCGCGCAGCAGCTCCTCGACACGGCTGCGGGTGCCCGGGGCCACGTCCGCGCGTCCGTTGAGGACTTTCGAAACAGTCGGCGCCGAGACGCCGGCCTCGCGGGCGATCTCGGCGAGCGTGGCCGTCCGCCCGGACCGGCCGGTCGTCGCTGCCGTCGACGGTGCCGGCCGGTTCTCCGGCTCTGCCGTCCGGGATGCGGCGGTCTCACGGGCTGTCATGGCGGCGATCGTAACCCCGCCCGGCCCGGCGACGAACCCTTTCCGGCCCAGTCCGCATCCCGGAACATTCGACAGGCACCACGAAACCTTCGAGGCATGGGACCGCACGCGTGACGGCTCTCTCAGCCGCCGGACCGGCCGGGACCCTCCGTACCGAGCGACTCGAACCGCCACCGGTGCACGGCCCGCGTGACCAGCTCGCCGTCGGGTTCCGGCAGTTCGGGGACCTCCGCGTCGGCGTCCGCCTCCCACCACGTGATGACGAGGACCCGGTCCTGCGCCGCCCGGAGAGTCTCCCGGCGCAGGGGCGGCCGCGGCAGCTCCTGCGCCCGCGCCCAGGCGAGCAGGTCCCCGCCCCGCCCGGGCACCGCCCGCGCCTCCCACATCAGGGCGACGACGCTCACGAGTACAGGTTCTCGTTGCTCACCTCGTGCACGTGGTCGTGCCCGGCGCCCGGCACATGCGGCTCCGTCACCGGCAGCGAGGAGTCCGCCGACAGGTCCCAGTCGGAGGCCGCCCGGTTGCGCGCGATCATCTCGGCGCCGAGCGCGGCGACCATCGCGCCGTTGTCCGTGCACAGCTTCGGCCGGGGCACCCGCAGCCGGATGCCGGCCGCCTCGCAGCGCTCCTGGGCCAGGGCCCGCAGCCGGGAGTTCGCGGCCACGCCGCCGCCGATCATCAGGTGGTCGACGCCCTCGTCCTTGCAGGCCCGTACGGCCTTCCGGGTCAGCACGTCGACGACCGCCTCCTGGAAGGAGGCCGCGACGTCCCGCACCGGCACCTCCTCGCCCGCGGCCCGCTTCGCCTCGATCCAGCGGGCGACGGCGGTCTTCAGGCCGGAGAAGGAGAAGTCGTACGCCGGGTCGCGCGGGCCGGTCAGACCGCGCGGGAACGCGATCGCGTTCGGGTCGCCCTCGCGGGCGTAGCGGTCGATGACCGGTCCGCCGGGGAAGCCGAGGTTCAGCACGCGGGCGATCTTGTCGAACGCCTCGCCCGCCGCGTCGTCGATGGTCGCGCCCATCGGGCGGACGTCGGAGGTGATGTCGGAGGACAGCAGCAGCGAGCTGTGCCCGCCGGACACCAGCAGCGCCATCGTCGGCTCCGGTAGTGGCCCGTGCTCCAGCTGGTCCACGCAGATGTGCGAGGCGAGGTGGTTGACGCCGTACAGCGGCTTGCCGAGCGCGTAGGCGTACGCCTTGGCCGCCGACACGCCGACCAGCAGCGCGCCCGCGAGGCCGGGACCGGCCGTGACCGCCACGCCGTCGAGGTCGCGCGCGCTGACGCCCGCCTCCTTCAGCGCCCGGTCGATGGTCGGGATCATCGCCTCCAGATGGGCCCGGGAGGCGACCTCCGGCACGACGCCGCCGAAGCGGGCGTGCTCCTCGACGCTGGAGGCCACGGCGTCGGCGAGCAGGGTGGTGCCGCGGACGATGCCGACGCCGGTCTCGTCGCACGAGGTCTCGATGCCCAGAACGAGGGGTTCGTCCCGCGAGTCAGCCATTGATCTCAGTTCCTTGTACGGAGTCGTCACCCGCGGCGCTGCCGCTGTCGGGCGCTGTGGTCAGTCGCATCACCAGGGCGTCCACGTTCCCCGGCTGGTAGTAGCCGCGCCGGAAGCCGATGGCCTCGAATCCGAAGCGCTCGTAGAGCTTCTGCGCGCGGACGTTGTCCACCCGGCACTCCAGCATCACCTCGGCGCACTCGAACTCGGTGGCCGCGCGCAGCAGCTCGGCCAGCATCCGCCCGCCGAGGCCGGTCCCCCAGCAGTCGCGCGCGACGGCGATGGTCTGGACGTCCCCCAGGTCGCCGGCGGCGGCGAGCCCGGCGTAGCCGACCAGGCGCCCGTCCTGCTCGGCGACGACATAGCGGCGGGTGGCCTCGGCCCCTCGGGAGTGGGCCAGTTCGGACCAGAACATGCCCCGGGACCAGGCGTCCTCGGGGAAGAGCGCCTTCTCCAGCTCCAGCACGGGGTCGATGTCCCACCAGCGCATCTCGCGCAGTTCGGGGCCCTCGGCGCCGCCGGGGGTGGTCACGGGTCCGGTCACTTGGGGGTGACCACCTTGTAGTTCTTGGGGACCTGGGCGTCGGGGCGGCGCAGATACAGCGGCCGCGGCGCGGGCAGTTCCTCCCCCGCGGCCAGCCGCTCGGCGGCCAGGGCGGCCAGGGCGGCCGCCGACACGTGCTCGGGCTCGTGGGTCCACGGGAACGTGTCGGGGTAGAGCAGGGCGCCGGCGCCGACGGCCGGCAGTCCGGCCACCTCGGCGGCGATGTCGGCGGGCCGGTCGACGGCCGGGTCGGTCAGCCGGGTGCGGGAGTCGGCGTACCGGGCCCAGTAGACCTCTTTGCGCCGGGCGTCGGTCGCCACGACGAAGGGGCCCTTCTCGATGTCGGCGGCGTAGGCGAGACCGTCCAGCGTGCACACGCCGTGCACGGGGACGCCGAGGGCGAACCCGAAGGTGTCGGCGGTCATCAGGCCGACGCGCAGCCCGGTGTAGGGGCCGGGGCCGATGCCCACGACGACGCCGGTGACGGCGTCCAGCCGGACACCGGCCTCGGCGAGGACCCGGTCGACGGCCGGCAGCAGCAGCTCGCCGTGCCGGCGCGCGTCCACCTGGCTCGAGGAGGCGATGACGTCCGTGCCGTCGTGCAGCGCGACGGTGACGGCGGGGGTGGCGGTATCCAGAGCGAGCAAGAGCACGCAAACAGCCTACGGCGCCCGGGGCTCCGGAAGTGCCGCCCCGGTCGGGCGGGCGGTGACTGCTACGGTCGGCATGATCACGTGGCGCGAGCGAACGCTGAGGTGGTGACGGTGGCGGGCAGCAGTTCCGGATTCGTCGTGGGCCTGGCCGCGGCCGCCCTCGCCGCGGTCGGCTTCCTCACCTTCCAGGCCGCCGCGAACGTCCCGCCCGACCTGGGCGAGCCCCCCGGCGGGGCGCTCGCGGCGAGTACCTCCGAGGCCCCCCGGGAGGCCGCCGACCCCGAGGCGCTGCCCGCCCTCTCCGGCACCGGGGAGCGGGTCGTCTACTCCCTGGGCGACGACCGGGTGTGGCTGGTCGGGAACGGCGACAAGGTCAGGAGGACGTTCCGGGTGACCCCCGGATCGGTCGACCCGGCACCGGGCCTCTACCCGGTCGTGTCGCGCTCCGGCTCGGTCACCGGGACCGACGGGCTGCCGGTGGAGCACGTGGTGCGGTTCGCGGCGGTGGACGGCGTGACGATCGGCTTCAGCGCGGCCGTGCCGGGCGGCACCCCGCAGCCGGACCCGACCGCGCGGACGGGCGGCATCCGCGAGTCACGTGGTGACGGGACCGCCATGTGGGAGTTCGCGACGATCGGCCGCATGGTGGTCGTGATCCCCTGACCGCCCTGGTCAGGCCGCCTCGGGCCGAGGCTCGGCGACCGGATGGGGCTCGGGCGCGCGCGGAGGTGTCGAGACGAGCCGCGCGGCGGCGTTGGCCGCCAGCAGGTCGCGCACGGACAGCGAAACGCCGTGGGCCGGCGGGTGCGGCCGCGCCTCACCGTCGGGCGTGTTCTCCGGTACCGGCATGGGGCGCCTCCTGAGGTCGGGGGCGGGCGTGGTTAGGCACGCCTAACCACTGGCTGGATACCATGTGACCACGCCCACGACCGCGAACGCAACGGTTTCCCGACACGTTGTCGGAACGGCCTCGCGGGCCGGCTCCGGCCCGGGGCGTGTCAGGCGGACAGCACGCTCAGGTCCACGGCCGCCCAGCGCTCGCCGAGCCCGGTCACCGTCACCTGCCGCACCTCGTCCGTCGTGTCGCCGACGGCCCGGTGGATCACGACCTGGAGGCGCTCCTCGGTCAGCTCCTCGACCTTGCCCTCGCCCCACTCCACGACGACGACCGACTCGGGCAGCGAGACGTCCAGGTCGAGGTCCTCCATCTCGTCCAGGCCGCCGGACAGCCGGTAGGCGTCGACGTGGACGAGCGGCGGGCCGTCACCGAGCGACGGGTGCACCCGGGCGATCACGAAGGTCGGGGACGTCACCGCGCCCCGGACCCCCAGGCCCTCGCCGAGCCCCCGGGTCAGCGTCGTCTTGCCCGCGCCGAGCTCCCCGCTGAGCATCAGGAGGTCGCCGGCGCGCAGCAGCTTGGCGAGTCGCCGGCCGAGCTCCCGCATCTGATCGGGGGAGGTGACGGTCAGCTGTAGGTCACCCGCGTTGTGCGGTGCTGCTGGTGCTTCCATAGCCACTAACCGTAGCCCCTGCGGGCACGGCGCCCGCGCGGGTGAGGAGGTCGGCGAGGCGGTCGGTGACCACCTCCGGGTGCTCCAGCATCACCAGGTGCCCGGCGTCCGGCACCAGCACCAGTTCGGCGTCCGGCAGCAGGTCGGCGATGGCCTCGCTGTGCTCGCTCGGCGTGACCAGATCGCCCACACCGGCGAGGACGAGCACGGGCATCTCGGTGAACAGGGCGAGCGCCTCGGTCTTGTCGTGGTCGGTGAAGGCCGGGTAGAACTCGGCGACCACGTCGATCGGGGTCCCCTCGATCATCCGCTCGGCGAACCGGACGATGGCCGGGTCCACGTCCCGCGACGAGAACGAGTACCGCTTGATGATCCCCGCGAACAGGTCGGCGGTGGCCCGGCGCCCCTTCTCCACCAGCTCGGCGCGCTGCCCCAGCGCCTTGAGGACACCCGGCAGCACACGGCGCACGGCGTTGACCCCCGCGACGGGCAACCCGAAGTTGACCTCGCCGAGCCGCCCGGACGACGTACCGACCAGGGCGGTGGCGACGACCCGCTCGCGGATCAGCTCCGGGTACTGGTCTGCCAGCGCCATCATGGTCATCCCGCCCATGGAGTGCCCCACCAGGACGAGCGGCCCCTCGGGCGCCGCCGCGTCGATGACGGCCTTCAGGTCCCGGCCCAGCTGCTCGATGTCGACGTGCCGGCCCTCCTGTGTCTGGGCGACCCCGCGCCCGGACCGCCCGTGGCTGCGCTGGTCCCAGTGCACGGTGCGCACGACGCCCCGCAGCGCCGCCCGCTGGAAGTGCCAGGAGTCCTGGCTGAGGCAGTAGCCGTGGCTGAAGACGACGGTGACGGGGGCCGGCGCCTTGCGCCCGAACAGCCGGCGCCGGCGGGGGCTGAGCGCGGGCGCGGACTCGGGGTCGACGTCGTCGACCTCGTAGTACAGCAGGGTGCCGTCGTCGGCGTACGCCTTGCCGGGCGTGCCGCGCAGCGAGCCGTACGGTCCCGCCGAGTCCAGGGCGAGGCGCGCCTTCTGGCGCATGCCGCGGCCCACGGTCATCCGCTCTATGGCGACGCCGGCGGCCGCGCCGGCCGCGACCACGCCTATCGCCGCGCCGGCGAGACCGGTCGCCCTGCGCCAGCTCGCGGCCGCCCCCGTCGCGGAGGCGATGGCCGCGACGCCGGCCTCCGCGCTGCTCTCGCTCACGTACCGCTCCTCTTCGCTGGGTCCGGTGCCGGTATGACGACGGTGGTGGACCGTCCCGTGGTCCGAGCGGGGTCCCGCTACGGGGTACCCCTCTCGTTCCTCCTTCACATGAATGTACTCAGTGGTAGCAACCGCGTGGCCGCACACACCGCGGTTCGCCCGGAACCAGCGGCCGCGGCTACCGGCCCTCGTCCACATAGACGCGGGGAACGCGCGCGGAGATGCGTGTGACGACCTCGTAGGCGATGGTTCCCGTGGCCTGCGCCCAGTCCTCGGCCGTGGGCTCCCCGCCGTCGCCCGGTCCGAACAGCACGGCCCGCGCGCCCGCCTCCGGCTCGTCCCCGCCGAGGTCGACGACGAACTGGTCCATCGCGACCCGCCCGGCGACCGTCCGCCACTTGCCGCCGGCCAGGACGGGCCCGGCACCGGAGGCGTGCCGCGGGATGCCGTCGGCGTAGCCGAGCGGGACGAGGCCGAGGGTGGTCTCGCCGGGGGTGACGTAGTGGTGCCCGTAGCTGACGCCGTGCCCGCCGGGCACGTGCTTGACCAGGGCCAGGGACGCCGAGAGGGTCATCACCGGACGCAGCCCCAGGTCGGCGGGGCTGCCCAGCGCGGGGCTCGGCGAGATGCCGTAGATGGCGATGCCGGTGCGCACCAGGTCGAAGTGGCTCTCGGGGAGCGTGAGCGTGGCCGGCGAGTTCGCGATGTGCCGCACCTCGGGGCGCACGCCCCGCTCCTCGGCGTACGCGGTCATCTCCCGGAAGCGGTCGAGCTGGGCGGCGATGGAGGGGTGGCCCGGCTCGTCGGCGCAGGCGAAGTGGGACCACAGCCCGGTGATCCGGATCAGCCCGTCGGCCTCGGCGCGCAGCGCCTCACGGACCAGCTCGGCCCAGTCGTCCCCCGGCTGGCAGCCGCCCCGCCCCAGGCCGGTGTCGGCCTTGAGCTGCACCCGCGCGGGCGTCCCGGCCCGCCGGGCGGCCTCGGTGACCTCGCGCAGCGCCCACATCCCGCTGACGGACACGTCGAGGTCGGCCTCGATCGCCTCCTGCCAGGGTCCGCCGGGCGTCCACAGCCAGCACATCATCCGCACGCCCTGGATCCCGGCGGCCCGCAGCGCGAGGGCCTCCTCGGGGGTGGCCGTGCCCAGCCAGGACGCCCCGGCCTCCAGCGCGGCGCGGGCACAGCGCAGCGCCCCGTGGCCGTACGCGTCCGCCTTGACGACGGCCATCAGGGCGGCGCCGGGGGCGCGGCCGCGCAGGGTCCGCACATTGGCCCGCAGGGCGGCCAGATCGATCTCGGCGCGGGCACGCGCGGGCGCGGTCCGCTGTGGTGCTGTCTTCGTCATCGCGCCCCCAGTGTCTCAGAGGGGCCCGGCGACGCCGTCGTGCCGGACCCCCTCGGGCACCTCTCAGCCCTCCGTGCGGTGGCCCCACACGTAGACGCGGTCGCCGTTCCTCAGCAGCTTCCACAGGGCGCGGGCGTCGTCCAGGCGCAGGTTGACGCAGCCCATGGAGCCGACCTCGGTGAAGATGCTGCCGTAGACACCGTGGAAGGCCTGGCCGCCGTCGAAGAACTGCGCGTACGGCATCGGGCTGTTGTAGAGCGTCGACACGTGGTTCTTGTGCCTCCAGTAGACGCGGTGCCATCCGACGCGGGTGCCGTAGCCCTTGCGTCCGCTGCGCACGGACACCGGCTGGAAGACGACCTGGCGGCCCGTCTGCACCCAGGCGATCTGCCGGTCGAGGTCCACGCAGGCGACCCGGTACGCCCGCACGGGGCACTTCCCGGCGGCGTTGGGGTTCTTGCGGGCGGACTCCAGCCGCATGGTGGCCCAGGTGACGGGCCCGGCGAAGCCGATCGCGGGCTTGATCTTGTGCTTGACCTGGAAGCGGCGGACGGCACGGCAGTCGGCGGCCGACTGCTCGCCGTCCGCCTTCAGCCCGAGCCACCGCTCGGCCTCCCGCTGGTACGGACCCGTCTCGTCGCTGCACCTGACACCCCCGAGGGCGTCCATCGGAGTGACGTACTCGACGAGGTCGTGCGTCGCGTCGGGGGCGTCCTTCGGCTCGACGGCGTCCTCCTCGGCGCTGGGCTCGTACACCTTCGGCGGCAGGGCCTGGTCCGAGGTGTCGGCCGGGGCGAGCGGGAGCATGTCGAGGGGGACACCCGGTACGAGGCCGGCACCCGGTCCGGTGGCCGGGGGCTCGGGGTCCGCCGAGGCGCTGCCGACGGGCAGCAAGGAGGCCGCCGCGAGCATCACGGCGATGCTCCGGCAGGCGATACGTCCGCTGATCATGCGCACAGGGAAGCGTGCGCGGCGGGCCCGACGGGAGGCGCCGCGCGGCGGGGTCACCCGAAGGAGGAACCGTAAGGTGCTCGCCATGAGCATCATCGGGGTCGGCATCGACGTGGCCGAGATCGACAGGTTCGACGCGGCGCTGCGCCGCACGCCCGGGCTGGCCGAACGGCTGTTCCTGGAGAGCGAGTTGCTGCTGCCCGGCGGTGGACGCCGGGGCATCGCCTCGCTCGCCGCGCGCTTCGCCGCCAAGGAGGCCCTCGCGAAGGCGCTCGGCGCGCCGGCGGGCCTGCTGTGGACCGACGCCGAGGTCTACGTCGAGGACAGCGGACGGCCCCGGCTGCGGGTGCGCGGCACGGTGGCGGCCCGCGCGGCCGAACTCGGCGTGCGGTCCTGGCACGTCTCCCTCAGCCATGACGCCGGGGTCGCCTCGGCGGTGGTGATCGCCGAGGGCTGATTCGATGCGCCGGGCCGCGCCCCGTGCGTCAGACTCGGTCGTATGCGGACTGCTTACGGCGTGGAGACGGTGAGGGCGGCCGAACGGGAGCTGATGGCACGGCTCCCCGAGGGCGCACTGATGCAGCGGGCGGCGGCCGGACTCGCCGCGGCCTGCGCGGACCTGCTGGGCCGGGTGTACGGCAGCCGGATCGTGCTGCTGGTCGGCAGCGGCGACAACGGCGGCGACGCCCTGTACGCCGGGGCCCGGCTGGCCCGGCGCGGGGCGGGCGTCACGGCGGTGCTGCTCTCCCCGGACCGGGCGCACCCCGGCGGCCTGGCCGCGCTGCGCAAGGCGGGCGGCCGCAGCGCCGGCGCCGACGCGGGCCGGGAGTTGATCGAGCGCGCCGACCTCGTCGTGGACGGCATCGTCGGGATCGGCGGCAAGGGCGGGCTGCGCCCGGAGGCGGCGGCGCTGGCACACGCGGCGGAGCGGGCCCGGGTGCCGGTGGTCGCGGTGGACCTGCCGAGCGGTGTGGACGCCGACACCGGTGAGGTGCGGGGAACGGCGGTGCGGGCGGACCTCACCGTCACGTTCGGCACGCACAAGCCGGGGCTGCTGATCGACCCGGCACGTGAACACGCCGGTGTGGTGCGGCTCGTCGACATCGGGCTGACGCTGCCGCACGACGCGGTGGAGCTGGAGGCGCTGCAACACGCGGACGTCGCGCTGCTGTTGCCGGTGCCGGCGCCGGAGTCCGACAAGTACCGCCGGGGGGTCGTCGGCATCGCGGCCGGTTCGGCCCGCTATCCGGGGGCCGCCGTGCTCGCGGTGTCGGGGGCGTTGCGCGGCGGGGCCGGTGCGGTGCGGTACGTCGGCCCGGCCGGTGACGCGGTGATCGCCCGGTTCCCGGAGACCCTGGTGTCGGAGGGGGGGCCGCGGAAGGCCGGGCGGGTGCAGGCCTGGGTGGTCGGGCCGGGCGCCGGGGACGACGCGGCGACGGTCGCCGAGGTCCTGTCGACGGACGTGCCGGTGCTGATCGACGCCGACGGCCTGCGGCTGGCGGACCCGGAGGCGGTACGGACACGGACGGCGCCGACGCTGATGACCCCGCACGCCGGGGAGGCGGCGGCGCTGCTCGGCGTCACCCGCGAGGAGGTCGAGGCGGCCCGGCTGACGTCGGTCCGGGAACTGGCGGCGCGCTACACGGCGACCGTCCTGCTGAAGGGGTCCACGACCCTGGTGGCCGGTGCCGGGGGCACCCGCCCGGTCCGGGTGAACCCCACGGGCACCTCGTGGCTGGCCACGGCCGGGAGCGGCGACGTCCTGTCGGGCCTCGCGGGCTCCCTGCTCGCGGCGGGCCTCGCCCCGCTGGACGCCGCGAGCGTCGGGGCCTATCTGCACGGACTGTCGGCCCGGTTCGCGGCGGACGGCGCCCCGCTGGCCGCGCATGACGTGGCGGAGGGCATCCCGCAGGCGTGGCGGGACGTGTTGGGGTGATTCGGGGGGCCGCCGGGTCAGCGCCGGAGTCGACGTGCGGCCACCGACAACCCGCCGAGCGCGCCCCCTCGGCGGCGACGGCCACGGGCTCGGTCCCGACGAGCCGGCCGTCCCGGCGCACGCCAAGAGATCCGATGGGCTTCCGCCCGCCTACTCCACCGTCACCGACTTCGCGAGGTTGCGCGGCTGGTCCACCTCGTTGCCGCGGGCCGTCGCCAGTTCGCAGGCGAAGACCTGCAGGGGCACCGTGGCCACCAGCGGCTGGAGCAGGGTCGGGGTGGCCGGGATGCGGATGAGGTGGTCGGCGTACGGCACGACCGCCTCGTCCCCCTCCTCCGCGATGACGATGGTGCGCGCGCCCCGGGCCCGGATCTCCTGGATGTTGGAGACGATCTTGTCGTGCAGGACCGACCGGCCCCGCGGCGACGGCACGACCACGACGACGGGCAGGTCGTCCTCGATCAGGGCGATCGGACCGTGCTTCAGCTCGCCCGCCGCGAAGCCCTCGGCGTGCATGTAGGCGAGCTCCTTCAGCTTCAGGGCGCCCTCCAGGGCGACCGGGTAGCCCACGTGCCGGCCGAGGAACAGCACCGTGTTCTTCGCGGCGAGGCCGCGGGCCAGTTCCCGCACGGGCTCCATGGTCTCCAGCACCCGGTCGACCGCGCCGGAGATCTGCGAGAGGTCCCGGACGACCGCCCGGATCTCGTCGCCCCACTTGGTGCCCCGCACCTGCCCCAGGTACAGCGCCACCAGATAGCAGGCGACCAATTGCGTCAGGAACGCCTTCGTCGAGGCGACCGCCACCTCCGGCCCGGCGTGCGTGTACAGCACGGCGTCCGACTCGCGCGGGATCGTCGACCCGTTGGTGTTGCAGATCGCCAGCACCCGGGCGCCCTGCTCGCGGGCGTGGCGCAGCGCCATGAGGGTGTCCATGGTCTCCCCGGACTGGGAGATGGCGACGACCAGGGTCTGCTGGTCCATGATCGGGTCCCGGTACCGGAACTCGCTCGCCAGCTCCACCTCGCACGGGATGCGCGTCCAGTGCTCGATGGCGTACTTGGCGATGAGCCCGGCGTGGAAGGCGGTGCCGCAGGCGACGATGACCACCTTGTCGACCTCGCGCAGCTCGGAGGCGCTGATCCGCACCTCGTCCAGCCGGAGCGAGCCGGCCGCGTCGATGCGCCCCAGCAGGGTGTCGGCGACCGCCTTGGGCTGCTCGGCGATCTCCTTGAGCATGAAGTAGTCGTAGCCGCCCTTCTCCGCGGCGGCGGCGTCCCAGTCGACCCGGTAGGACCGCACGTCCGCCGGCCGCCCGTCGAACCCGGTGACCCGCACCGCGTCCCGGCGCAGCTCCACCACCTGGTCCTGGCCCAGCTCGATCGCCGAGCGGGTGTGGGTGATGAACGCGGCGACGTCCGACGCGAGGAAGGCCTCGCCCTCACCGACGCCCACCACGAGCGGCGAGTTGCGCCGCGCGCCCACCACGACGTCCGGCTCGTCGGCGTGCACGGCCACCAGCGTGAAGGCGCCCTCCAGCCGGCGGCACACCAGCCGCATGGCCTCGGCGAGGTCGGCCGTCGCCGAGAACTCCTCGGCGAGCAGATGGGCGACCACCTCGGTGTCCGTCTCGGAGGCCAGGTCGTGGCCGCGCTCCGCCAGCTCGGCGCGCAGGTCGGCGAAGTTCTCGATGATGCCGTTGTGGACGACGGCGACCCGTCCGGCGTTGTCGAGGTGCGGGTGGGCGTTGGCGTCCGTGGGTCCGCCGTGCGTGGCCCAGCGGGTGTGCCCGATGCCCGTCGTGCCCGTCGGCAGCGGCCGCTCCGTCAGTTCCTTCTCCAGGTTGACGAGCTTCCCGGCCTTCTTCCCGGCCGCCAGCCCGCCGTCCGCGAGCACGGCGACCCCGGCCGAGTCGTACCCCCGGTACTCCAGCCGCTTCAGTCCGGCCATCACGATGTCGAGCGCCGACTGCGACCCCACGTAACCCACGATTCCGCACATGCGCGGCAGCCTACGGCCGGAGCCTGAGCCCGAAGGGCCGAATCGTGCCCGATTTCGGAAATTCCTACGGTGGTACGAACGCCCTCGGCGCCCGGAAGCAGCCGGATCGCCGCCGAGTGACGGATCCCACCCCGCCGTCCGTTCGTACTGCCGTAACAATGGACTGTGATCTCTCCGGTCTCCTCGATCCCCCGGAGCGCCCACCGGCAGCGGCCGGAGGCGACTCCCTACGTGGACCTCACCCGCTCGGAGTGGAGTGCGCTGCGCGACAAGACCCCGCTGCCGCTCACGGCGGAGGAGGTCGAGAAGCTGCGCGGCCTCGGCGACGTCATCGACCTCGACGAGGTGCGGGACATCTACCTCCCGCTCTCCCGCCTCCTCAACCTCTACGTCGGTGCCACCGACGGCCTCCGCGGCGCGCTGAACACCTTCC
Organism: Streptomyces sp. NPDC056628; assembly: GCF_042792555.1. NCBI lineage: Bacteria > Bacillati > Actinomycetota > Actinomycetes > Kitasatosporales > Streptomycetaceae > Streptomyces > Streptomyces sp. NPDC056628. The sequence goes on along the minus strand of NZ_JBHTWG010000006.1, from coordinate 16,868 downwards.
TCGGGGAGCAGGGCTCCCAGTCCGGCACCCCCTTCGTGATAGGGGTCGCCGGCTCGGTCGCGGTGGGCAAGTCCACGGTGGCCCGTCTGCTGCAGGCGCTGCTGTCGCGCTGGCCCGAGCACCCGCGCGTGGAACTGGTCACCACCGACGGCTTCCTGCTGCCCACCCGGGAGCTCCAGGCGCGCGGCCTGATGTCCCGCAAGGGGTTCCCGGAGTCCTTCGACCGGCGGGCGCTCACCCGGTTCGTCGCAGACATCAAGGCCGGCAAGGGCGAGGTCACCGCCCCCGTCTACTCGCACCTCATCTACGACATCGTCCCGGACAAACGGCTCACGGTGCGCCGGCCCGACATCCTGATCGTCGAGGGCCTGAACGTGCTCCAGCCCGCCCTCCCGGGCAAGGACGGCCGCACCCGGGTCGGTCTCGCCGACTACTTCGACTTCAGCGTGTACGTCGACGCCCGCACCGAGGACATCGAGAGCTGGTACCTCCACCGCTTCAAGCGGCTGCGCGAGACCGCCTTCCAGAACCCGTCCTCGTACTTCCGCAAGTACACCCAGGTGTCCGAGGACGAGGCCCTGGACTACGCGCGCACGATGTGGCGGACCATCAACAAGCCGAACCTGGTGGAGAACATCGCCCCCACCCGCGGCCGGGCCACCCTCGTCGTGCGCAAGGGCCCCGACCACAAGGTGCAGCGGCTGAGCCTGCGCAAACTGTGACGGCTACCCTGCTCCCATGCTCCACTTCCGGCTGATCTCGCCGCCCGAACGGACCGAGGACGTCGTCCGGCTGATCGAGCGGACGGTGGGGACGGCCCATCTCGTCGTCCTGGCCGGTGCCGCCCGCGACCCCGCCGGGGACCTCGTCCTGTGCGACGTGGCGCGCGAGGCGGCCGACGCGCTCCTCACCGGGCTCCAGCGCCTGGGCATCGAGGACGACGGGGCGATCGCCGTGGAGAACGTCGACCTGTCGCTGTCCCGGCGGGCCGAACGGGCCGAGAAGGACGCGCCCGGCGAGGCCGCGGACGCGGTGCTGTGGGACCACCTGACGGAGGCCACGCACGAGGAGTCGACGCTCTCCGTGACCTATCTGGCGTTCATCACCCTGGCCACCATGATCGCCGCCTGCGGTGTCGTGCTGGACAACGCGGTGCTGATCGTCGGGGCGATGGCGGTCGGCCCGGAGTTCGGGCCGCTGGCCGGGATCTCCACGGCGATGGTGCAGCGCCGGCCCCGGCTGGCCCTGCGCTCGGTGATCGCGCTCATCGCCGGTTTCGCCGCCGCGATGGCGGTCACCGTGGGCTTCAGCTGGTTCATGGACGCGCTGGGGCTGTTCTCCGAACGGCAGTTGGAGGCCGACCGGCCCAACACGGCCTTCGTCTACGCCCCCGACTGGTTCTCGTTCATCGTGGCGGTCCTCGCCGGGATCGCCGGCACCCTCTCGCTGACCTCGGCCAAGTCCGGCGCCCTGGTGGGCGTGGCCATCTCGGTGACGACGGTGCCGGCCGCCGCCAACGCGGCCGTCGCCCTCAGCTACGGCGACACCCGGCAGACCTTGGGCTCCTCGCAACAGCTCCTGCTGAACCTGCTGGGCATCGTCCTGGCGGGCACGCTCACGCTGCTGCTGCAGAAGTGGTCCTGGTCCCGGCAGCCGCGCAAGGTCAACGCCGTCTAGGACGGCGCCTGTCGGGGGCTCGGGACCGCGCGCCCCTTCATGGCCGCGCGGTCCGGCACACCTCCGGCACGGTGTCAGCCGAGCGCGGACTTCACCACGTCGGCCAGCCGTCCGGCCACGGACTGCGCCTGCTCGATGTCGGCCGCCTCGACCATCACGCGCACCAGCGGCTCGGTGCCCGAGGGGCGCAGCAACACCCGTCCGGTGGCCCCGAGTTCGCGCTCGGCCTCGGTGACGGCCGCCGAGAGCTCCGCCGACGTGCTCACCCGCGACCTGTCCACGTCGCGGACGTTGATCAGCACCTGCGGCAGCCGGTCCATCACCCCGGCCAGTTCCCGCAGCGAGCGTCCGGTCTGCGCGACACGGGCCGCCAGCAGCAGCCCGGTCAGCGTGCCGTCGCCGGTGGTGGCGTGGTCGAGGATGATGACGTGCCCGGACTGCTCGCCGCCGAGGGCGTAGTCGTGCTCCTTCATCTCCTCCAGCACGTACCGGTCGCCGACGGACGTCTGCACCAGCTTCAGGCCCTCGCGCTCCAGCGCCAGTTTGAAGCCCAGGTTGGACATCACGGTCGCCACCACGGTGTCGGACCGCAGAACGGACCGCTCCCGCATGGCCAGCGCCAGCACGGCGAGGATCTGGTCGCCGTCCACCTCGTCACCGGTGTGGTCCACGGCCAGGCAGCGGTCGGCGTCCCCGTCGTGCGCGACACCGAGGTCGGCGCCGTGCTCGACGACGGCGGCCTTCAGCTTGTCCAGGTGGGTGGACCCGCAGCCGTCGTTGATGTTGAGCCCGTCCGGCTCGGCCCCGATGGTGACGACCTCGGCACCGGCCCGCCGGAACGCCTCCGGTGACACACCCGCCGCGGCGCCGTGCGCCTCGTCGAGGACGATCTTCAGGCCCTCCAGGCGGTTGGGCAGCACCCCGAGGAGGTGCCCGACGTAATCGTCGGAACCCTCGCCGTAGTCACGCACCCGGCCGACGCCCGCGCCCGTCGGCCGCTCCCACGGCTCGCCGTGCCGGTGCGAGTCGTACACGGACTCGATCCTGTCCTCCAGTTCGTCGGCGAGCTTGTGGCCGCCGCGGGCGAAGAACTTGATCCCGTTGTCGGGCATGGCGTTGTGGCTGGCGGAGAGCATGACACCGAGGTCGGCGCCGAGCGAACCCGTGAGGTACGCCACCGCGGGCGTCGGCAGCACACCGACACGCAGGACGTCCACCCCGGCGCTCGCGAGGCCGGCGACCACGGCGGCCTCCAGGAACTCCCCGGACGCGCGCGGGTCCCTCCCGACCACCGCGGTCGCCCGGTGGCCTGCGAAGGTGCCCGCCTCGGCCAGTACGTGCGCCGCCGCCACGGAGAGACCGAGAGCCATCTCGGCCGTCAGATCCGCGTTGGCGACACCCCGCACGCCGTCCGTGCCGAAGAGTCGTCCCACTTGTCCTCCTGAGGAAACTTCACTACCCGGAAAGCGGAGCCGGCGCGCGCCCTGCCGCCTGCCGCCGGTGGCTCCCGCTTCCAGGCATTCCATGCCTGAGCATCGGATCACACAAGCCTTTGAACGCCTCGTGCCGTTATACGCCCGCGTCCGGTGATAAGACGAACGCCCCGGTGGCACAGTGGTGTGCCGCCGGGGCGTTCGGAGTACCGGAGTACGTGCAGAGGCAGCCGGCGCTTAGCGCTTGCTGTACTGCGGGGCCTTGCGGGCCTTCTTGAGACCGGCCTTCTTGCGCTCGACCGCACGGTCGTCGCGCTTGAGGAAGCCGGCCTTCTTCAGCGGGCCGCGGTTGTTGTCGACGTCGGCCTCGTTCAGCGCACGGGCGACACCGAGACGGAGCGCACCGGCCTGACCGGAGACACCGCCACCCGCGATGCGGGCGACGACGTCGTAACGGCCCTCGAGCTCGAGCACCTTGAAGGGCTCGTTGACTTCCTGCTGGTGCACCTTGTTCGGGAAGTAGTCCTCGAGGGTGCGACCGTTGATCTTCCACTTGCCGGTGCCCGGGACGATCCGGACACGGGCGATGGCGTTCTTGCGACGGCCCAGGCCGGCGGCCGGCTGGGGCTCACCGAAGCGCGAGGCGAGGGACTCGGAGGTGTACTCGCCCTCCACCGGAACCTCGGACTCGGTGGTGTAGCTGTCGATGTCAAGCTCTTCGAGCGGCTGCTCGGCAGTGGTCTCGGCCACGATTCTCCTCAGATTCTCTTCAGTCTTAGGTGGTGGCCGGACTTACTGCGCGACCTGGGTGATCTCGTACGGCTGCGGCTGCTGCGCGCCGTGCGGGTGCTGGTCACCCCTGTAGACCTTCAGCTTCGAGAGCATCTGACGGCCCAGCGTGTTCTTGGGGAGCATGCCCTTGACGGCCTTCTCGATGGCCTTCTCGGGGTTCTTGTCGAGGAGCTCGTCGTAGCGGACGGAGCGCAGACCACCCGGGTAGCCGGAGTGGCGGTACGCCATCTTCTGGGTCCGCTTGTTTCCGGAGAGGTGCACCTTGTCGGCGTTGATGATGATGACGAAGTCACCAGCGTCGACGTGCGGCGCGTAGATCGGCTTGTGCTTGCCCCGGAGGAGCGTCGCGGCAGTGGTGGCGAGACGACCCAGGACGACGTCCTGAGCGTCGATGACGTGCCACTGGCGCGTCACATCGCCGGGCTTGGGGCTGTACGTACGCACGGTTCGTAGCCTTCGCTTCGAGTGAATGGTCCTGAACAGGTCACCGAAACGATCACGACAGCCTGAGCCACTGCGGCGACGCATACCGCGTACGTGGGGTTGCTGGTCATCGGCCCGGTGGACCGGTGTAAGGGCCCGTCCCGTGAGAATGAGCAAGCCAATACACAACGAACATGCAGGATACCTGCGGCGCCCCAGCCGGGTCAAAACGGGTTGCCCGCGGCCGGCGCCACTGTTCCGGGTCCAGAGTAGACGACCCCGGGGCCTGCCCGGTCACACACCGGCCGCGCCGCTCGGCGCCGCCGCCGCCCGCGAGGACGGGACGGGCACGGCAGGCGCCGCCTGCCGGCCGGCCCGGCGCCAGGAGTGCAGGCCCAGCGTCACCGCCAGGGCGCACAGCGTCACGGCGTCCCGGAAGGCCCGGCGCTCCCCCGCCTCCAGATAGGGCCAGGTCACCCCGGGCAGCTGCGGCAGCAGGGCCATCCAGAACCAGACCGTGCGGGACACCGACGCCGCGTAGGGCAGCCCCGCCAGCAGCAGCGGCACCGGGACCAGCAGATAGTGGTCGTACGACGGCCTGGAGACCAGGAACGCCGAGAGCATCAGCAGCGCCCCGGTCTCCGCGTACCGCAGCGGTCCCCCGCCGCCGCGCCAGCGCCGGTGGGCGCACACCAGGCCCGCCGCGGCCAGTGCGAAGGCAAGCGCCCCGGCCGGCGCCGCGGGCACCCCCAGCCGGGGCAGCACGGCCGCCGGGGACGCCTCGTAGAGCCGGACGAACCGGTCCTCGCCGCCGAGCAGGAACGGCACGGTCCGGGTGAAGAACCCCGCGGGGTCCGGCAGCGTCAGGGCCGCGCCGGCCGAGGCCGCCACCGGCACCGCGACCAGCAGGCCCAGGGCCCGCCACCGCCGGGCGAACACGAACAGCAGGCCCATCGGCGCGAGCAGCGGCTTCAGCGCCACCGCCGCCCCGAGCACCGCCGCCGCGGCCACCCACCGCCCGCGCCCCGCGAGCAGCAGCGCCAGGGGCAGGGCCAGGGCCGCGGTCGCCGTCCAGTTGCCCAGCCAGACGAGGTGGGCGAAGGGGGCGAAGCCCGCCGCGAGCGCGAGCAGGCCGAGGGCCGCGAAACGGCTGCGCAGGGGGACGCCGTGCAGCCGCAGCGCGCAGATCCACCCCCCCACCAGGCACCCGGTCACCACGAGGGGCGCCAGCACGCACAGCACGGCCTGCGGCAGCAGCACCTGCGGGGCCGCGGCCAGCACCGCGCTCGGCAGATAGAGGAAGTGGGGGTCGTCATACGGCGAGCCGCCGTCCAGCCACGCCTTCGCCGCGCGCACGACGATGGCGTTGTCCATCCCTCCGCGCGAGGTCAGCCGGGCCGTGCGCGTCACGAGGGCTCCCAGCACGGCGACCAGTGCGACCCACAGCGGCCAGGACGCCCGTCGTACCAACCACCCGGAGATGTCGCTTTTGCGCTCGCTCACGCCCTGAACGCTAGGTGCCGAAGGGCCCTTTGGGGCGGACCGGCACACCCGAGGTCCGTCTAAGATGCGCCCCATGAGCTACGGGCAGCAGGGGGGACCCCCGTCCCAGTGGGATCCCTGGAAACCGCATTCCCAGCAGCCGTGGGACGGCGGCACCGACCAGACCCCGGACTGGGCGGCGCTCGCCGAGGCGTCGGAGACCCGCAACAAGCGGCGCCGGCTGCTGTTCATCGGCGGTGGCGCACTGGCCACCGTCGCCATCGGTGCGGCCGTCGCCGTGGCGGTGGTGTCGGCGAACGGGGACGACTCGGCGTCCGGCAAGCCGGCTACCGGCCTGCCCTCGACGGCCGACCTGCCGGGTGAGTCGGCGGCGGCCCCGTCGTTCGCGCCGACCAGCGCCCCGCCGCCGCTGGACCCGAAGGACTTCATCGCCAGCAAGAACAAGGACACGGCCCCGCTCGGCGCCCAGATCCTCTTCCCCGGCACCCAGCTGACCATGGGGGAGACGGTCTACAAGAAGGGTGCGACGGACGACACGAAGAACTGTTCCGCCGCCACCAAGGGCGGGCTGCCGAAGCTCCTCGCCGAGGGCGGCTGCACCCGCTTCATGCGGGTCTCCTACGTCAAGGACGGCATCGCGGTGACCGTCGGCGTGGCCGTCTTCGACACCGAGGCGAAGGCCCAGAAGGTCAAGGGCAAGGTCGACACGAAGAAGGACATCGTCCGGTCGCTGTCCGGCAAGGGCGTCAAGGACTTCTGCACCGCGGCGGTCTGCCGCTCGACGTCCAACTCCTACGGCCGGTACGCCTACTTCACCATCACCGGTTTCACCGACGGCCGGAACATGACGGACAAGGACACCGCCGCCTTCAAGGCCGGTGACGACCTCGCGGAGTTCACCTTCCGTCAGATCCGCCGGCGCGGCGAGGCGCAGGCGTCGGCGGCGGCCGGCGAGTGACCGGCCGCCGCACCGGCGGGCTCCACCGGGCCGGGGAACCCGGCCCGGCTCAGAGCCGCTTGGCGCTGCGCAGCGTCTTGGCGTAGTAGCCGTTGCCGTCGAGCCGGGAGACGCCGCCGACGTCGCCGATGGTGGGTCCGTTGACCTCCTCGCGGCTGGACACGAAGATCAGGTGCCCCTCGGTGTCGTGGCCGAGGACCATGCCGACGTGGTCCAGACGCTCGCCGGTGCGGGTGTCCAGCTTGAAGAAGACGAGGTCGCCCGGCTGGAGCTGGTCGATCGCGGAGGGCCGGTCCTTCGCGGAGATTCCGGTGAGCGGCAGGATGTCGACGCCCGCCTTGGAGCGGGCCATGCCGTTGGCGGTGCGGGGCAGGCCGTCGCCGGAGGTGTCGGTGGACATCAGCGGGAAGCGGGCCCGGTAGCCGAGCACCATGCGCATGAAGCCCGAGCAGTCGATGGACTTGGCGCGCATCGGCTCCGGCTGCCCGACGGTGCCGTCCCGGAAGGGGTAGGGCACCTGGAGGTAGTCGTAGAAGTCGGACTGCTCCAGGCGCAGGTCGCCGCCCTCGGCGCCGGTGGTGTTCAGCGGCCCGAAGTTGGCGTCACCGGCGTAGACGACGCCCTGCTCGTCCTTCTTCTCCGGGGCGCCCGCCACGTACTGGAAGGCGAACGCGAAGATGTCGTCCTCCTTGCTGTCCTGGTACTCGGCGTACCAGTCCTTGAACCACTTCTTCTTCTCCGCGCCCTTGGTCCACGGCTCCGGCATCAGCCGCACCCAGTCCGTGGTGCTCACCTTGGACGAGGTCGACGCGGGCTCCTGGAAGGTGCGGGCCGGGCCGGTCAGCGTCGCCATGCGCGCGCCGTCCGTGAAGACGGCCTTGATCTGGCCGTCGGCCCCGCGCAGCACCGAGCGCGCCGGGTTCTCCAGCCGCGACCAGGTCGTCCTGCCCTCACTGGCCCCCGTGCTGCGGCCGCCCTCCAGGACGCCGACGTTGCGCACCTCGGCGATGCCCGGGTCCTCCTGCTTGCGCAGCTCCACCGTGAGGTAGCCGGAGGTGCCGACCAGCGCCAGCAGCACCAGGCCGGTGACGACGGGCCTCGACTTCTTCTTCCCTGCCATCGATTGCTCCTCGGATCTCAGACGGTCGGCATGACGCCGAGCAGCAGGCCGGCGGCGACGACGATGTAGGCCATCAGGGACACCGTTCCGGTGGCCAGCAGCGTGGCCCCCTTGGGCTGGCGCACCATCTGGTAGGCGACCAGGCCCGGCACGATGAAGCCGAGCGTCTGGTTGCCGTAGAGCAGCGGGAACTCCAGCGAGAGCACGATCATCACCGTGGCCTGCAGGAGTACGCCGAGCAGCACCACCGCGGCGAACAGCCGTTTGCCGTAGAGGATCACCAGCCGCTGCATGATCTTGGTGCCGCCGTAGGTGAGGGCGGTGACGCCGACCACCATGGCCGCGCGCTGGAGGTCCTCGATGAGGGTGAGCGCGATCCAGCCGGGGGTGATCATTCCGCCGGGCGACAGATTGGTCGTGAGATAGCACAGCAGCGAGAAGAACAGGCCGATGGCGATGCCCAGGGCGGCCATCTCGGGGGTCAGGGCGGCGGTGGTCAACGGGGTCTCCGGACAGAGGGGTGCGGGTTCGTGGGCGGGGCGGGCGGCCTGCGGGGCGGCCGCCCCGCGGGATCAGGCGCGCGGGTGGTGTCCGCCGTCGCCGGCCGGTGGGCGCGGTGGCCGGCCCTGGTGCTCGTCGGGGTGCGGCTGCCCCGGTGCCCGGCCCGTGCCGTAGGGCTGCCCGGGGTGCCCGTCCGGGCCGGCGCCCTGCGGCAGCTGCGGACGCGCGGGCTGCTGGGGCGCGCTCGGCCGGCGCACCGGCGGGGACCGGAACCAGCCGGCCTGCCCGGGCGCGGGCTCCGCGCCGGGGCCCGGCTGCCGCTGCACCGGCTGCTGTCCGTACGGCGCCGCCGCCGGGCCGTGTCCGCCCTGCGCCGGGTACGCCCCGTCGCGCGCGTCCCAGCCGTCGGCCCGCTGCTGACCGGGCGCGCTGGCGTAGGCCGCCGCGGTGTCGCCGTACGGCGCGGTCGGCTGCTGCGGGAGGCGGACCACCGGGATCTCCTGGGTCTGCGAGGCCTGGTACCGCTCCTCGTAGGCCGTGGGGTAGGAGGCGTACGGGTCGAGGCGCTGGGCCTGCTGCGGTGCGCTGGCCACCGCCTCGGGGACCTCCTCCACCGCGCTCTCGTCGGCGGGGAGCTCGGCCAGGTACTCCAGCAGTTCCTCGCCCTGTCCGTGGATGTTGCCGATGGCGACCAGGGAGGAGCCGTCGGCCATCCGGTCCAGCAGGGTCGGCATGAACTCGTCCGCCGAGCGGCGCTCGCCGCCGAGGTCGACCGCGCGGTCGCGCCAGTCGGCGGGGATGGCGTCGATGGCGCTCTTGGCCGGGTGGCCGATGACGAAGACGTTGTCCGGCTGCAGGTCCGGGATGATCTCCCCCATCTGCCCGTTGCGCTCCACCCGGTCCGGGCGGCAGTTGATCACGACGTTCAGCGGGCGGCGGATCGCGCCGAGGTCGAGCAGCTGGTTGATGTTCATCAGCGTCGACTCGGGGTCGTTGGCCGCGAACACGTTGGCGAAGGCGAGCCGCTTGCCGTCGGGGGCGACATAGCGCTCCACGGAGAGCACACCCGGGTCCGGCGGGGCGTCGTACATGCCCCGCAGCGCGACCTCGCGCTCGACGCCCAGCAGTTCCGCGACGACCAGGGCGATCGCCACGTTCTCCTTGAAGGTGAACCAGCTGAAGCCGCGCAGCTCCTCGTCGCTGACGGTCTCCGGGTCCGCGTAGATCAGCTTGCAGTTCCGGGCGTCCGCCTCCTCCTGGAGGATGTGGAAGCGCTCCTTCTCCGCGGTGACGCAGATGCCGTCCTCCGGCATGGAGCGGCACAGCGAGCGCGCCACGTCGTCCAGGGTCGGGCCCATCTCGGCGAGGTGGTCCTCGCGGACGTTGCACAGCACGCCGATCGTCGAGCGGATCAGCTTGCTCTGGTTGACCTCCTGGAGCGCCGGCATGACCGCCATGCACTCGATGACGAGGGCGTCGGGGCGGTAGGTGGCGGCCCGGCGGACGATGCCGATCTGCTCGACGACGTTGGCGATGCCGAACTTGCGGTAGACCGGCTCCTCCGTGGCGTCCGGGTGGATGAAGCGGGCCGCGGTGCCCGTCGTCTTGGCCACGGTGACCAGGTCACCGCCGCGCAGGGCGCCCGCGCACAGCCGGGTGATGGAGGACTTGCCGCGGATGCCGTTGACCAGCACCCGCGCGGGGATGGTGTGCAGGGCGGCGTAGTGCCTGCGCTGCTCGATGATGCCGGCCACCAGCAGGGACACCCCGCCGATCAGCAGCACGACGTAGAGATAGAGCACGTCCGGTCACCTTCCTCCGGCGCCGGGCCGGGGCTCGGCAGTCCGGCGCGCCTGGTTCTGCCTGCGGGCCTGCAACTGCTGGCGGACCAGTTCGAGGCTGCGGACGACGGCCCCCACCTCGTCGTGGTAGCGGGGGTACAGCACGGTCTTGAGGTCGCCCTCGGCCAGCTTCTCGGCGCTGCTCGCGAGGGCGCGCAGCGGCCGGACCACGACCAGGTGGATCCAGCCCAGGCAGACCACGATCAGGGCGAGCCCGAGCATCCCGGCGAGCACGCTGCGGTCCTCGCGCTCGTACGCGGCGATCTCGAAGTGCTTGGCGTTCTGCCAGCTCACGACGGTCCAGCCGACGTCGGAGGCCACACCGCCGCCGGAGAACGGCGCCGCCGCGGCGACGGTGACGGAGCGGCCCTCGCGGATGAGCAGGCCGTTCTCCACGGGACCGGCGCCGACCTTGACGCCACCGGCCCGCACGAGGTCGGTGAGCGCGTCGCGCGGCAGTCCCTCGAAGGCGAGGAAGCCGTCGCTCGCGGCGATGGTCCTGGCCCGGGCGTCGACCACGCGGACCTCGCCGAGGCCCGGCCGGGCCAGCAGCGAGTTCAGGAACTCGACGCGGATCTCGCCGACGAGCGTCATGCCCTTCTGGTCCGGCAGGGCGGCCGCGGCCTGGATGACCGGCTTCTTGCCGCCCTCGCCGCTCACACGGATGAGCCGGGCGTCCTGGCCCTTGGTCTCCTCGTCGCCGCCCCAGCCGGCCTGCGGAGTGGCGCCGGCGCGCGCGATCACCTCGCCGCCCCGGTCGATGACGTACAGGGAGCCGTAGCGGGCGTGCTCGCGCAGGGCCTCGGACAGCACATCGGAAGCGGCGCCGGGGTCGGCCGGGTCGATCAGCCGGGTCATGGACGCGAGGTCGGCCTGGGCCTCGTTCAGCGCCCGGCGGACCCGGTCGGCGACGAGGTCGGTGCGGTCGCGCTGGTCGTTGACCATGGTGCTGGGCACGCTGACCGAGGCGTCCGTGCGGTTGAGGAGCAGCCCCACCGGGACGCACCACAGCAGGAGCAGTACGGCCGTCAGGGCGAGCGGCACCCGCAGCCCGAACCGGCCGCGGCGGCCGGTGCGCTGCGTCGAGGGCTCCACGTCCCCGCCGGCCAGCTGCGCGCGCAGCCGCTCCAGGGCGGCGCCGACCCGGGCGGCCTCGCCCCAGCGGGGCACGGCGACGGGCCGGGTCAGATCGCCGCGGGCGAGCCGGCGGGACTCCAGGAAGAGGGCGAGCAGGGGGTGCTGCACGGCCCTCCAGAGCAGGGCGGCCGCGAGCAGGCCGACGACGACGAGCACGCCCGCCGTGATCAGCCCGTACAGCTCCCGCTCCTGACCGGCGGCCTCCTCCTGCACCACGGGCAGCATGGCCACGACGGTCAGGCCGAGGCCCGCGCCGACGCTCTTGCGCTGCTCGGGGTCGGCGGAGGCGAGGGAGGCGTAGCCGGCGGTGGCGATCCGGCCGTTGTAGGAGTCGCCGAGCAGGGTCCCGCTGACGCCGGGGTAGCCGTGGGAGCCGGGCTCGCGGGCACTGACCGGGTCCTGCTCGGTCTCCTTGGCGGCCCCCTCGGAGAGGCGGCTCATCTGCTTCTGGAGGAAGGTCAGTTCGTCGCGCTCGGCGTCGGAGTTCAGCGCCTCGGCCTGCTCGAAACCGGCCGTGGCGAGGACCTCGCCGCCCCGGGCCACGACCGCCATGGAGCGGAACGGGCCCAGGTTGATGGCGGGCACGGACAGGCTGTTGGAGGCGATGAGGAGCTGCTGCGGGCGGTCCTTCCAGTCGAGGAGCGCCATGGTCATCAGCCGGACGTCGCCGGTCTTCAGCCGGACCATGCGCGGGGTGAGGGCGTTGTCGCCCTTGAGCACGTCTTTGTCGAGCCAGCCGAGGGGAATCGTTTCCCCCCTGGCGGCGAGCACCTTGCCGCTCTCCAGGTCCAGCACCGTGGTGCCGGTCCACTTCTGGTACGTGTCGCTCAGGTCCGACAGCACGCGCTCCGGGTCCGCGGACCTGCCGGCGGTCAGCACGGCCGCGGTGCGGTTCAGGTCGGTGACCCGTTCGTCGATCGACGCGCGTAGGGCGATGGCGCCGTCCTCCGCGAAGTGCTGCTGGGAGCCCAGCACCGCCTGCGGGACGACGGGGTCGCCGCCCGGGCCCAGCACCTTCGCGGTCAGCCCGGCCAGGGCGACGATCAGCAGGCACAGCAGCGCGATCGGCGGTCGAACGCCGCCCAGCAGCGGCATGTCCGCGCGTCTGCGCATGCGCCGCCGACCGCCGCGTCCGGGACGCGCGGATGCTTGGGTTGGAGTCACCGGTGGTTTCCTTCGCCTCTTCACTACTCAGGCGCTCGCAGGAGCCACCGCTGACGCGGGCATGAGACGCCGTCCCTTTAAAAGACTTCCGACACGCGCTGGGGTTGGGCTCCGGCACGTAAGAGCTTGTTGTGTCCCTCGTCACTTCCCGAGGGACAGCGGCTCGAGGCCGTCGCCGCCGGGTGCGCCCCGGTTGTAGAGGAAGCCTCGCGTCCGGTCGGCGGCCAGCCGGTAGCGGGCGATCCTGTCCTCGGACAGGTCTCCGGGGTGGTCGAGCGCGTCCTGCACGTCCACCAGCCGGTGGTCGACGACCGCGCCCTCCGGGGCCTTCTCCCCCGCCTCCAGCTCCGGCGGGATGTCGACCAGCGTGGTCCGGTAGCGCGCGTCGACCTTCCAGCCGTCCGTCGTCTCCTTGAACTCGAACCAGCCGATCGCGCCCTCCTCGGTGAGGCCGGTCGGCGAGGAGTGGCGGGCCACCTGGTTGCCGAGGCTGTAGGCGACCCAGGTGCCGTTGACCTTCTGGATGGGCTGCACGACGTGGGCGTGGTGGCCGATCACCAGGTCGACCCCGGTCTCCTTGGTGATCCGCTCGGCCAGCTTCAGCTGCGGCACGCTGGGCTCGTTGTAGTGCTCCAGACCCCAGTGGACGGAGAGGATCACGACCTCGGCGCCCTTCTTGCGGGCCCGCGCCTCGGCCTTCTTGATCGCGTCGATGCCGATCCGGTTGAACGCCCACTTCTGCTTCTCGGGCGTGGGGTTCAGGAACGACTCCCACGAAAAGGCCAGGTGAGCGACCTTGACGCCGTTGACGTCCCGGATGTTGATCTGTTCTGCTTCCTGGGGCGTCCGCGCGGACCCGGTGTGTCCCAGACCCGCCTTGTCCATCGCGTCCAGGGTGCGCTTCACGGCCTTGAGGCCGTGGTCGAAGGTGTGATTGGAGGCCGTCGAGCAGGTGTCGTACCCCACGTCCTTGAGGGTCGTGAGGATCTGCGGCGGGACCAGGAATTCGGGGTACCCCTCGAAGGGTCCCTTGGGGGTGCCGACCGGCGTCTCCATGTGACAGATGGCCAGGTCGGCCTTGCTGATGATGGGCTTCACACCCGCCATCAGCGGTCCGAAGTCCAGCCCGGCCCGCCCCTTGCCGGTCTTCTTGGCGTCCTTGGCCGCCTGGTCGATCAGCTCGGGGTGGATGAGCACATCACCCGCGGCGGCGACGGTGAACGAGCGGCCCCCCGGCTTCACCTGGGCCCCGGACGGCTCGGAGGAGGTGCAGGCGGCCACGAGGCCCGCCAAAGCCCCCAGAACCGCCACCGAGCGACCTATACGGAGAGACTTACGGAATGTCACCGCGACATACTCACATGCCACTCACACCTCGATCGCCCTCGTTCATCACAAGAAGATCACGTTTCACTCGCATTCTTGCCCCGGCGGTTTTGACCCTCGCACTGGCCGCCTGCGACTCGACGTCCGCCGAGCACCCGGAACCATCGGCTCCGCAGGCCCGCGAACTCGTCGATCTACGCAGCCGCATCCTCACGTACACGGCGGACTTCGCCCCCGACGGCGACTACGCCCCGCCCGGCGACGACGAACGTGAGCGGCTGGCGGACGGCGTGGGGGCGCTGCTCGACGGTGACGCCGCGGAGGCGGAGCGCCGGCTCTCCCCGCTCGGCCTCTCCGTGACCCGCCTCACCGACACCGACTCCGGCCGCCGCTACGACGAGATAGCCGCCACCCGGCCCGACGGCGACGCCGCGCACTGGGGACGCCTCTATCTGAACGCCGACTCCACCCTGCGCTGGAACGTCCAGGTGCCCCACCCGGTCTCCGACCGCGACACCGAGGAACTGGGCGTCCGGCTGCTGGAGGACACCCCGTCCGGCGCGCTCGTCCTGGCCGGCGCCCACCGCAGGGCCGGCAGCTCCGGCACCGCGGACGTGGCCCACCGCGAGGACAGCGCCTTCCACACGGTCGTCGAGGAACTGCAGAAGCGCGGGGTGCCCGGCCTCCAGCTGCACGGATTCGCCCGGACCCGCCAGCGTCCCTACGAGGCCATCGTGTCCGGCGGCGCGGCCGGCAGCGCGCCCGGCGAGGCCACGGCCCTGGCGGACCGGCTGGAGGCCGACGGCCTGCGGGTCTGCCGCGGCTGGTCGGCCCGCTGCCCGCTGGAGGGCACGGCCAACGTGCAGGGCAGGTCCGCCGAGCGCCGGCACGCCCTGTTCCTGCACGTGGAGCTCGCCCCCGTCGCCCGCGGGGACGGCCCCGACGCCGACGACGCCGCCGACGCCCTCGTCGACACGCTGGCCACCTGGGACCGGGACTGAACTCAGCAGCAGCCGGCGCCGGGCAGCGTCCGCCTGTTGCGCGCCTCCTTGTTCCGCGCGGCGAGCAGCTCGTCCGCCGGGTAGCCGACCTCTTCGAGGGTCAGCCCGTGCGGCCGTACGACGTGCACGGCGGAGTCCCTGACACCGGCGGCGAGCACCTTGCCGGGCCAGTCGGGGGGCCGGTGCCCGTCCCCCACGAACAGCAGCGCCCCGATGAGCGAGCGCACCATGTTGTGGCAGAACGCATCCGCCCGCACGGTCGCCGTGACGATCCCGTCGTCCCCGCGCACCAGGCTCAGGTCCTGGAGGGTGCGGATGGTCGTGGCGCCCTCCCGCTTCTTGCAGTAGGCCGCGAAGTCGTGCTCCCCGAGGAGCCGCCGGGCCGCCTCGTTCATGGCGTCCACGTCGAGCGGCCAGTCGTGCCACAGGACGTGGTTGCGTAGCAGCGGATCGACGCCCCCGGGGTTGTCGGTCACGCGGTAGGCGTACCGCCGCCACACCGCGGAGAACCGGGCGTCGAATCCGGCGGGCGCCTCGCGCAGCGCCCACACGCGCACGTCCCTGGGCAGCCGTCCGGCGAGCCGCTTGAGCAGCTTCTCGCTGTGCTCGGCCCACACCGCGCGCGGCAGGTCCACGTGCGCGACCTGCCCGCGCGCGTGCACCCCGGCGTCCGTCCGCCCCGCGACGGTCAGCTCGTACGTGGTGTCCCCGGACCGTGTGACGGTCCGCAGCGCGTCCTCGATCTCCCCCTGCACGGTCCGCCGCCCGCCGGCCTGCTTGGCCCACCCGGAGAACTCGGTGCCGTCGTACGACAGGTCGAGGCGCAGCCGTACGTATCCGGGTTCCACTTCGTCACTCACCCGTAGATCCTCTCAGCGACACGAAAGCGGGCCCGCCCCGGAAGGGACGGACCCGCGATCGAACAGCCCGGACTAGGCGTCCTTCGACTCCTCGGCGGGAGCCTCGTCGGCCTTGGTCGTGTCGACCTTGGTCTCGGCTGCCTCGGTGTCCTTGGCGGCACGCTTGGTGGCGGCCTCGGCCTCACCGGTGGCCTCCTGGGCGACCGTCAGCGCCTCGACCAGCTCGATGACAGCCATGGGCGCGTTGTCGCCACGGCGGTTACCGACCTTCGTGATCCGGGTGTAGCCACCCGGACGGTTCTCGTACCGCGGGCCGATCTCGGTGAAGAGCGTGTGGACGATGCCCTTGTCCGTGATGACCTGGAGCACCTGACGGCGGTTGTGAAGGTCGCCCTTCTTCGCCTTGGTGATCAGACGCTCGGCGTACGGCCGCAGACGGCGGGCCTTCGCCTCGGTGGTGGTGATCCGGCCGTGCTCGAAGAGGCTCTTCGCCAGGTTCGCGAGGAGGAGCTTCTCGTGCGCGGCGCTGCCGCCCAGACGGGCACCCTTGGTGGGCTTCGGCATGTTCTTTCTCCTGTGTGTCTGCCCCGGCCGTATCAGGTACCGGGGTCAGTATCCGAGCGAGCGGGTTTGCTCGTCGGAGACCCCGCGCCCCAGAGGAGCGCGGGGAAGTGCGGACCAGCCACGGCCGGTCCGCAGCCAACATCGAACCCGTCGGGCCCGAGCTCTCAGTACTGCTCGGTCTCGACGAACCCGGCGTCCGCGTCGTCGTCCGCGCCGAAGGCGTCCGCGGCGGCGGTCGGGTCGAATCCGGGCGGGCTGTCCTTGAGGGCCAGGCCCATGCCGGCCAGCTTCGCCTTGACCTCGTCGATGGACTTCGCACCGAAGTTGCGGATGTCGAGGAGGTCGGCCTCGGAGCGGGCCACGAGCTCACCCACGGAGTGGATGCCCTCGCGCTTGAGGCAGTTGTACGACCGAACGGTGAGCTCCAGCTCCTCGATCGGCAGCGCCAGATCGGCGGCGAGCGCGGCGTCCGTCGGGGACGGACCCATGTCGATGCCCTCGGCGTCGATGTTCAGCTCGCGCGCGAGACCGAACAGCTCGACCAGGGTCTTACCGGCGGAGGCCATGG
>NZ_JBHTWG010000005.1:0-306450 GCF_042792555.1 Streptomyces sp. NPDC056628 | reverse complement strand
GGACCACCGGACCGCCAGGAACCGACGGCTCCCTCGTTGTCCCAGACCAGCACCCGCGGGACGGCGCCCAGCTCGGTCAGCAGCCGCCAGTGCCCGGCGATCAGGTCGGCCGCCGACCTGGAGGGCAACATCCGGGCGGTGATCCACCGCGAGTAGCCCGCGACCATGACCAGCACCGGCGGCCGCCCGACCTGACCGAAGCCGAGCGGGATGTCGGCAGGCGGGAACCACAGGTCGCACTGACCGATCTCGCCCGGCTCATAGACCGTCCGCGAGGCCGGATCCGCCGGCCGATAAGCCGGCCGCAGGTCCCGGACCCGGTCCTTGAGCACGGTCAGACCGCGGTCCCAACCGATTCGCTCGGCGATCACCGTCGCCGGCATCTCCGGCCACTGCTCGAGCAGTTCACGGATCTGCGGCTCGACCGCGTCCACGATCGACCCCTTCGGGGCCCGCTGATACTTCGGCGGCGCGTCGTCCGCGATCGCTCTGCGGACCGTGTTCCTCGCGATCCCCAGCTTCCTCGCGATCGCCCGCACCGGCATCTGCTCGGCCCGATGAAGCCGCCGGATCTCCGCCCAGTCCTCCACGCTGATCACCACTCCTCCCGGCCTGACTCAACGAGCCAAGCCCCTGGAGGGGGTCAACTTTCAAGCGTCGCCGCTGGTCCACTTTTCAGCCGTCGCCGACATCCGGTAACCGTTGTGCCGAGCAGGCCAGTCCCTGCTCGATACGGCACCGTTGAAAGGGATCTGGCGGACACACGCCGTAGACGGTGACCCGACCGTCGGAGAGCTCGATCCGTCGATGCTCGGCCGGCACCGTATGGGCCCGTGGAGCAGTGTGCGCAGGTCGGACGAGACGGGGATACGCGGCGTGAGGTGCCCGAGAGCACCGGCCGCAGCTGGCGCTGAGGCGGATCCTCGTGTGCGGGATGCGCTGCTCGGGGCAGACGAGTCTGCGGTTCGTCGGACAGTCGCGGATCGAGCCTTGGGGCAGCGTTTCAAGTTGCGGTCAGCGCAACGTCACTGCTGCCACGCACCCGGGTGGCTTGCGCGCGGCGTCGGGTCAGGGTCGAATCTCGCGGATCAGGGTGTCGGTTTCGTCGTACAGCTCCAGGGTGTACGTCAGGCCGAAGCGGTTGAAGAGGGCTGCGAGGTCTTCGAAACGCCGGGGGTCGACCACTCCGTTCAGCAGGACGTCTGGGCCGTCCACGGGGTCCAGTTCCACCTCGCACCAAGCGGTTCCTACCTCGTAGCCGTGCCAGGACGAGGAACTGGATCTCCAGCCGGCTCGGACGAAGCGCTCTGCTATGGGTGAGGCGTCTTGGCAGCCGTGCAGGATGCCGGCCACGTTGTTGGCCAAGTCGAGCCGTGCTCGATCCAGTGCTTCACCTTCGTCTGGCAGGTCCACGGTCGCGGTATGGAGGCTCTGCGAGGCAGGGGGGAGGTCGTCGTCGACCGCGGGTTCGGGGGTGGGGGCAGAGGACCCCGTGGCCGGTCGGGTCGCCGTTGGGCGACGGGGTCTGTCCAGTGGGTGGCTCAGGCCTTCGCTGCTGGTGCCTTGCGGGGCTTTGGTGGGTCCAGGTGGGTCACCACCGTGGTGTAGAAGCGGTGCACCGCCTCGTCGACGCTGCGGATAAAGCCGGTTTCGGCGTTGCCGCGGCCGCTTCCCATGCTCTTGACCAGAGACAGGCGGAAACCCGTGATGCGGGTGTCGTCGTCCTTCGGGAGCATGTCCGCCGGCTCGGGGCGGAGGCGTTCCAGGGTGCCCCGCGGGCCGCCCTTCGCTCCGTCGACGAGCGTTTCGATGTGGAGCGTCGCCGGCGCTTCCGTCAGGGTGCGGATGAGCCGCTTCGCCCAGGACAGGGGGTAGCCCTGCTGGGGGGCAGGGATCTCCATGGAGACGCGCAGTTTGCCCGTGCGGAGGTCCGCCACGATGCCGAGGACGCCGGGCGTGCCCTCGATACGGAGTTCGGCCTGGAGGCGTCCGTCGACGCAGAGCTGATCCGCGAGGACGCTTCGGCGTGCTCCCGGGTCCGTTCCCCGCTTGACGCGCTGAACGGGGAGGACCTTCTGTCCCAGCTCGCCTCCCAGTCCGAGGCATACCTGCCGGATGAGGCGCTCCCAGCTCTCGACGACCTCCAGTGCGCGCGCGTCGCCCTGGCACAGGGTCTCGTCGTCGATGCCGTTGCGTACGGGGACCCATGCCCGGCCCATGTTCTGGAAACCCTGGCAACCGGAGTTGTCGTGCTGAAGGTAGTGCAGCAGTTCCTGGAGCAGCCAGGCGTGCGCCGCGTTGCCGACGCCCTCGTGGCGGATCAGCATCTGTGCCTGGTGGGCGACCTCCGCCCAGGAGAGGTACCAGAGGGCGACCTTGTGCTTGCGCCTGCCGTCGATCTTGACGTCGACGAGCGGGCTGCCCTCCAGCGCCACATCGTTCGACAGCGTGATCACGGCCTCGTAGCCGCGGCGCGCCGCGATGTCCATGTACGCCTGCACCTGCTCGGCCTTGAGGGCGTTGCCGTTCGTCTTCGTCTCGACCAGGGCCGTCCACAGCTTGCCGGCCCGCTCGACCCGGATGACCCCGTCGGGGCGCCGTGGTGTGTCCCCGTGCGGCAGGCTGACCTCGGTGAAGGTCTCCATGCGGCCCGCCGGCGCGCCGAACGCGGCGGTGAGACGCCGGCCGAACTCCGGTACCTGCGCCATCACCGACAGGAGCACGGACGTGGCCCGCGTCTCCCGCTCGTGGTCGCTCTTCAGCGCCGACACGGGGAAGAGCCGTGCCTGCTTCCACGACTCGTGTTCGGCCAGGCTCGGCTTGGCCGACTTGGGCAGGATGATCTTCTTCTTCGCGGTACGAGGGCGAGTGGACCGCTTCCGTCGCTCCCCGTCGTCCTCCGGCTGACGGGGAGACGGGACTCTCTCCAGCGATCGCTGCGGGGTCGGCTCGTCCGTTGTTGCCTGGTCCGTTGTGGCCTTCTCCGTCGTGTTCCCGGGCTCGCCGTCCGTGGCGGCGTCCTGTGCCTCGGCCGCTTCGGCGTCGTCCTCGATGTCGACGCCGAAGTCCGTCGCCAGACCGGCGAGTCCCGCTTCGTAGCCCTGGCCGACGGCGCGGAACTTCCACTCTTCCCCGCGGCGGTAGAGCTCGCCGAAGATGATCGCGCTGATCGCGCCGACGTCGTCTATGGCGAAGCGCAGCAGTTCCTCACCGGCTCCATCGGCCAGGCTGAGCCGCACGTCATCCAGTTCGCCGAAGTGCGCGCCGTGGTAGCGGCTTCCCGCCACGACGATGCGGTCGACGTCGGCCGGGACCGCCGTCAGGTCGAAGCTGATCCGGTCCTCGCTCCCGTCCGCCGTCGGTGTCTTCCCCAGGAGCTGCACGCTCCCGTCGGTGGCGACCGGATTGTTGTAGAAGTAGAAGTCGGCGTCACTGCGGACCTTGCCGTTCAGATCCAGCAGCATGACCGACACGTCCGCGTCGCCCTCGCCGGTCGGGCTCCCCCAGCCCAGACTGACGATGACCGACCCGACGTTCTCACTCAGGGCTGACAGCGTGACGTTCGAGCCCTTGATCATTTCCTGCACGAAACCCCCCAAGCAACGCAACTGGGCTCGCGATCGTTCGCGCCCCAGTTGCCCGACGCGCGACGCAATGCGACGCGTCGCGCGCAGGAGACTGTAATACCCACACAGCGGGACATGGGGGCGTTCAGACGCTTCCCATGGCTTGCGGAGCAAGGGCTTACCCTCAGTCACCGTTGACGCTTGAGCTCGACGGCGAGCTCCGCGGGGCCCCGCCCTCCGGATGCTTCGACTGCTTCGACGTCAGACGTCGAGGGCCACGGAGTCCGTCGCCGGCGCGGGGCTTGGGGCGCACCGGTGGCCGCCTGCCAAGGCTCCCGCATGCCGGTGTCGTGCAGGTCTTGGCGGGGCGTCAACTCGTCCGCCAGCGCGTCCCGTCGAGGGTTCGACCGCTACGGCCGGTCACCAGCCATCCCCTGGGATTCATGCGTATTGCATGAATCGGCCGGGACTGCTATCAATCTCCCCACGCTTCATCACATGATCTTCACATCACGAAGACCCCTCGTCGGTCGCGCGAACCACGGGTCGGAGTCGGTCCCCCAGCCGGCGTTCGGCGTCGTCATGTGGCCGGGTAATCGCGGGAGTTCGCGTGTTTCGTCGGTCGGCCCCGGGGCCGTGAGTCCTTCAGGAAAGCCCATGAGTACATGCCCGTCCTGCGGTGCGGAGACAGCCGCAGGTCATGCCTTCTGCAGCCGTTGTGGGGTGTCGGTTGCGGCGGCCGGTTCGGCCGAAGCCGGCACTGCGACGCCTGCGCCGCCTCCTCAGCCGCCCACGACCCCGCAGGCGACCCCGCCTGTCGCGCCGCCCACCGCCCCGCCGACCGCGCCGCCCACGCCTCAGTTCGCGCCCCCGGGTCGGGCCGCCCTGTGGTTCGCGGCCGTGCGGCCCGACGGGGCGGCCGCCAAGGCCGTCGCCGTCGGGGCGTTGGCCGCGTTGGGCAGTCAGCTCGGTCTGTTGTTCGTCGTCCTTGCCGTCGGGGCCCAGTTCCTGCCCGACGAGAACACCGGCACCTTCGGCGACTGGCTGCTGGCCGCCGTCTGGGTGGCCGGGCTGGCCCTGCGGGGCACGCTGGGTCTGTCGCTCGAGGAGGAAGGGCAGTCCTGGGGGTCCGAACAGGTCGCCGGGCAGGGGGAGATCGGGCTCACCCTGCAGCTGTTGCTGTTCACCGGGACCGCCCTGTTCGCGGTCCGGTGGTTCGCGCGGCGCGGTGAGCGGCGCCTCGCCGCGGACACCTGGGCCCGGGTGGCCGGCCGGTCCGCCACCGGTGCGCTCGTCTACGCCCTCGCCATGACCGTCCTGGTGCCGGCGACCCACGCCTCCGCCGTCTTCGGGATGGACACCGGGGAGCTCGAGTCGACCTCGGTCGACCTGGGTCTCGCGCTGTGGCCGCTCGTTCCGTACACCCTCGTCTTCGTCTTTCTCGCCGACCTCGCCGCTCGTGCCGCCGTGCGCCGCGGCGACCTGACGCTGCCGGGCACCTTCGCCGAGCGGCTGCGCGGCTGGCGGGACCCGTTCGGCGCCGTGGGCACCGTGAGCGTCGTCCTGCTCGGCGTGGGGGCGCTGACCGCTGTGGGCTACGCGGTCTTCGGCGACACCGACGAGCTGAGCGCCGGTGCCGTGGTCTCCCTCTCCCTGCTCACGCTCGTCAACGCCGCCGTCTGGCTGGCCGGGGTGGGGATGGGCGTCACGATCGGCGGCACGCTGGACGGTGCCGCCGGCATCGACTCCTTCTTCGGCAGTGGGAGCACCCGTGCGCTGGAGGACTCGAAGTCGGGGCTGCTGACGGGCGGGATGCCCTGGGGCGCCTGCCTGCTGCTGCTCGCCGTCGTCCTGACGGTGCTCGTCGCCGCCGTGCGGCACGCCCTGGCCCATGACCCCCGTGAGCGGTTGCTGGGCGCTCTGTGGAAGTTCGCGGTCGCCATGGCCGTCGTGTGGTTGCCGCTCAGCCTCGTCTCCACGCTGGGGGGCACGGTCGAGGGGGACGTCTCCTCCGGAGGGGGGTTCGGCGGCGCCAGGGGAAGCGCGCACGGGTCCGTGTCCGTGGGGCTGAGCTCCTTCGGGACGCTGTTCCTGTCCCTGCTGTGGGGCGCGCTGCTGGTCGTGGCGGCGCAGTTCCTGACCCGGCCGCTGCTGAGCGTCTTCCCGGGCGCCGGTGCGCGGGTGCTGCGGCTGCCCGGCCGGCCCGTGCACCCGCAGTGGGCCGCCTTGCTCGCCGACGCCGCCCGCCGCAGGGGCCGGTCGGTGCCGGAGCGGCTGGAGGCCGTGCTGACCGAGCCGATGGCCTGCCCGCCGCTCGCCACCGGCACGAAGTGGGCGCGGTTCACCGGCATCGGCCTGATCGCGGCCGTCGTCCTCGGTGGCGGTGGCACCGCTGCCTGGGCGGTCGTGGGCTCCCAGGTGTACGGTCCGGAGCGTGCCGCCGAGGACTACTTCGAGGCGCTCGCGGACGGGCGTGCCGGGGACGTCCTGGACCTGCTCGACGGGTCGCACTCCGGTCCGCTGCTGACGCAGGCCGCGCTGGACCGCCAGCGCGAGGCCGCCGCGCTGACCGACGTCAGCGTCGACGCGGTGGACGAGTCCGACGGGACGGCCGGCGTCACGGTGACGTACAAGGTGGACGGTGAGGCGTACGAGACCGTGCTGCACCTGGTCGCCGGCGAGGAGGACAAGCACCTCGGGCTGTGGCGGCGCTGGAAGGTCCTGGACGGTCTCGGCCAGGTCGAGGTGACGGCGGCGTCCCTTCTCGGCGAGGCCCAGGTGAACGGCGTCGAGGTGCCGTTGGAGGAGGGCACCGCCGAAGCCGTCGTCTTCCCCGGCGCGGTGACCGTCGACGGCGTGAGCACCCGCTATGTCGCCGCCAACGGGGGCGGCACCGTCGTCGTGGAGCCGGGCGGGGCCGAGGCCGTCGACGAACTCCGGGCGGGGCTCAGCGGCAAGGGCGAGCGCGCGGCGCAGCAGGCCGTGCTCACCGAGCTGACGGAGTGCGTGGAGCGGAGCACGTCCCTGGAACCCGGCGACTGCCCGATCAGTCCGGACGGCTACTACTGGGAGGAGGACGCCGAGGATGTCGTCTGGACCCAGGAGTCCGAACCCGTCCTGCAGACCGAGCTGGCCGAGGACGGCACCGTGAGCGTCACCGGTGACCTGGACCTCAAGGTCACCTGGACCGACGTGGGTTACGACCAGGAGGAGAAGATGGAGGACACGTGCACGTCGTCCTTCTCCGCCACCGTCGATCTGTCCGGCGCCAGTCCGACCGTCGCTTTCGACGCGTACTACTGACCCGTCCGGGCCGGCACCCTCTCAAGTGCCGGCCCGGGCCTGTCCCGCCGCGGATCAGGACCCGCTCCGCGGGTCACATGCGCGCGAGGATCTCCGCCTTCTTCGCCGTGAACTCCTCTTCCGAGAGGATGCCCGCGTCCCTCAGCTCGGCCAGCTGGCGGAGCTGCTCCACGGGGGTGGTCGCCGCCTGCGGCGCGGGGGCCGGGACGGCGGGGGCCGGGGTCTGGGCGGGGGCCTGCCCGGGGCCGGGGACCTTGCCGAGGATCAGGTCGGTGAGCAGGGCCTTGATACGGGGAGCCGCGTCGTGCGGCACCCGGAAGTCGATGTTGTTGCCCGACGCCACGACCACGACCTTGGTGAACATCAGGCCGTCCCGCTTGGTCACCACGCTGGCGATGTTGCGGACCGGGATCATCTCGGTGCCGGCGTCGGAGCTGCGCACGCCGGTGGCCAGGAGCGAGGCGCCGACGGTCAGGAAGCCGGCCGTGAGCTTCTTGGCGCTCATGCCCCGGGGGCGGGACCACTCGATCCGGTCGTGGTAGATGGCCACGTCGGCGTTCTTGCCCTCGATGTGGCTCTTGAAGGTCATCAGCGCGGTGCTGGACATGGGGGTGCTCCTGACGTTCGGAACGGCGTGGTACGTGCCGTCTACATCTAGACACACCTAAGTATGCGAAGGTTGTACGAACGTCGGGGTGGGGCCTCAGGCCGTCGGGTCCGGCATGATCTCGCGGACCTCCTGGGCGCACCGGCAGGCCTCCGCGATTCTCGCCGCCCGCTCCAGCGCGGCCTCGCGCGAGGGGACGTCGATGACCGAGAAGCCGCCGATCACCGCCTTGGTCTCCGGGTCCGGGCCGTCGGTGACGGTGCCGTCCGGGGCCACGACGGTCGCCCGCTGCCGTTCCAGTCCGCCGCCGTAGACCCACACGCCGGCCTCGCGGGCCTGGCGCACCACTTCCAGGGAGGCCTCGGCCACCTTCGGCAGCTCGCCCTCGGGGATGACCATGGTGCCGTCGTCGAACGAGATCAGGTAGTGCGTCATCCGTGGCTCCTCTGCGGCTCGTCCGGCTCGTGCGACTCGTCCGCGGCCCGTGCTCGTGCCGGGCGGGGACGCGGACGGCTCAGGCAGGGGTGTCCGTGCGCAGCATCGCCCACACCGTCTTCCCTGCCGGGGGGCGCCGGGTCCAGCCCCAGTGTTCGGAGAGGGCGTCGATCATGCGCAGGCCGCGGCCGTGCTCGTCGAAGGGGTCGCTGATGTGGGGGTAGACCGGCGGGCTGTCGCTCGGGTCGGTGACCGCGCAGACCACGTGCGCCGGGCGGCGCAGGCTGAGGCGGAGCCAGATGTCACCGCCGCCCCCGGTAGGCCGGGCGGCGTGCAGGACCGCGTTGGCCAGGAGTTCGGTGACGACCGTGAGCGCGTCGGCGGTGCAGTGGCCGAGGGACCAGTCGTCCAGCGTGCGGCGGACGAGGTCGCGGGCCTGGGCGCAGCCCTGTTCGGCGCCGGTGAGGCGCAGGGCCACGGGACGGGGGGCGTCCGCGCACGGCGAGGACGGCCCGGCGGGCGCCAGGGGTGCGGTCCGGGGCACCTGGGTGCCGGCGTCGAGGCTTCGTACGGCGGTGCCGAGGGGGCGCGCCGGCCTCGTGGGGGACGCGGCGCCGCCGGACGGTCGGAGGCCTTCGTACGCAGGTAAGGACACAACGTCTCCCCTGATACACGGTCATGACAGAGCGTCTGCACCGCAGTTGACGGCACGGCTATTATCCACGACGAAGGCCTCCTCGTGCAATTTCACGGGAAATTGCGCGTGGAATGTCATCGCAGAGCACGTGGCGTGTCCGGGCCCGGCGAGGCGGAGGGGCGTACGCGTGGCGGAACGTGAGCAAGGAGAGTGCAGTGCCAACAGCACCGAACGGCGTACGAGCGAGCTCGTTGGGCGTCCGTTGGATCAAGAGCAGGCACAGCAATGCCGAGGGCAACTGCGTCGAAGTGGCGGCGCTGGGCGACGGGCGTGTCGCCCTGCGCAACTCCCGGGACCCCGACGGCCCCGCGCTCGTCTACACCCCGGCTGAGATCTCCGCGTTCCTGGCGGGCGCCAAGGACGGTGAGTTCGACCACTTGGCATGACGCCGACCGACCGGCCATGCGAGACCGACGGCCGCCGGCGTGACACCGGTCGGCCGTCGCAGGACACCGGCCCCCTCCGTGAAGGGTGCTGGTCACGCGGGGGCGCCGCAGCTCTTCGGGGGAGGCGGCGGCGCCCCTGCCGGGGGCGTGTCGGCGCCCCGAACTCCGTGCAAGAAACGGAAGTTGAGACCGCTACTTCTGGCCGGACCGGGCGGCGGGAGCCGCCGGGATGCGATAATGCAGTCTGTCGTATGCCGGTCTACGGGGAGTCAGGATGTCCTCCGAGTCACCTCGCATTTCCCGCCTCGAGCCGTATCTGAGTCGGACCGAACCAGCACCCACCCTGCTGAAGATGCTGGTCGGCGTGCAGCTGGCGGGTATCCGCGAGGATGCGGGGCTCTCCCAGGACCAGGCGGCGCGTGCCGTGGGTTTCAGCCCGGCGAAGCTGTCGCGGATCGAGTCGGGCAAGGGCCGCCGGCCACCCACCGACGCCGACGTCCGCGCCCTGCTGGAGCTGTACCGCACCGAGGAGTACGAGGCCTCCGTGCTGCTGCAGCTGCTCAAGCGCGCCAACGAGCCCGGGTGGTGGCAGCGCTACGACAAGCGGCTGATGCCGGAGTGGTTCGACCGGCTGGTGGGGCTCCAGGAGGCCGCCAGCGCCATCCGTACCTTCGAGCTCCAGTACGTGCCCGGTCTGCTGCAGACCGAGGACTACACGCGGGCCGTCGTGGAGCGCGGGCTGCCCACGGCGTCCACGCGCGAGGTGCAGCGGCGGGTCGAACTGCGTATGCGCCGCCGTCAGCTGCTGCACCGGTCCGACGCGCCCCGGCTGTGGGCGATCGTGGACGAGTCGGTGCTGCTGCGTGTCCTCGGCAGCCCCGCGGTGATGCACGAGCAGCTGGAGTACCTCGTCGAGATGGCGCAGCGGCCGCACGTGACCGTGCAGATCGTGCCGCTGGACGTGACGAACGCGTCCGCGCCCGCCATCCCGATCACCTATCTCCGGTTCGGCGGCGTGGATCTGCCCGACATCGTGTACCTGGAGCACATCAAGAGCGCCGCGTTCCTGGAGGACCGCGACGAGACGGAGGAGTACCGGCTCGCGCTGGACCGTCTGGGCGACGAGGCCCTCGATCCGCGGGAGTCGCTGGAGCGGCTGCGCGAGACGATGAAGCGCTACGCGTGACGCACCGCTGACACGCCCGGCCGGTACGACGCGTCCGGAGCTCCCCCGCGGAAGCTCCGGACGGGTGCGGTCCGGGCGGCCGCGTTACTGCGGCAGGCGGCCGATGCCGCCGAACTCGATCCACTCCAACGTCTGCTGACGGGGCGCCACCTCGTTGTCGGGGCGCCAGGTGGAGACCTCCACGAGTCCGGGCTCCAGGATCTCCAGCCCCTCGAAGTACTCCTCGACGTCCTTCTCCTGACGCACCCGGCCCCAGTGGCCCTGGGTCGCCTGGTCCATGAAGTCGGTGACGAACTTGCGGACCTCGGGGTCCTCACTGACGAGCTGGCACATCAGCATGAAGCTGCCGGGCGCGAGCCGCTCGCGGACCCGGCGGGCGACGGCGAGCGGGCCGTCGGTCTCGCTGTCCGGGATGCAGTGGAACACCGAGTTGAACAGCACGGCCACCGGCTGCGAGAAGTCGATCAGGCGCTTGGTTTCGGGGTGGTCGAAGATGCCGTCGGTGTCGCGCATGTCGGCGTGGATGACGGCGGTGCGGTCGTTCTGGTCGAGCAGGGCACGCCCGTGGACCAGGACCATCGGGTCGTTGTCGACGTAGATGACGCGCGACTCGGGGTCGATGTCCTGGGCGACCTGGTGGACGTTGTTCTGGGTGGGCAGACCGGAGCCGTGGTCGAGGAACTGGCGGATGCCGTACTCACCGGCGAGGGTGCGGACGGCGCGCTGGAGGAAACGCCGGTTGTTCACCGCGAGGGCCCGGGTGCTGGGGACGACCTTGTCCAGTTCCTCGCAGGCCGCTCGGTCGGAGGCGTAGTTGTCCTTGCCGCCGAGATAGTGGTCGTACATGCGCGCCGCTGTCGGCACCGCGGCGTCGATCGACGTGGACAGCTTTCCAGGCTCCATCGTTTCCCCCAGTGGCAGGGCCGGCCGAGGAGGATCACCTCGCCGACAACCCATCCTAAGGAGCGGCGAGTTGGTCGGGCCAGTCCATCCGGCAAGCCCGCACGGCCGTTCTCGCCCGGCGGGGCGGGCACGGAGCCGCGAAATGGAGCAAGGGTGCGAACCGGTCAGGGGCGGCGGGCGGGCGGGTGACCGCAAACGTTCGTAGGTGTCTACGAGATCTTCGTCCTGACGGCCCGTCGGGTGGTACGGGGGCCGGTGATCTCCGGGGAGCCGCACCGTCCGGGGGGCTGGCGGGGAGGTTTCTCGGCCGCGTTGCGCGCGCGGGGCGGCGACACCCCCCTGATCGAACTACAGTTCCCGGTCGGACGCCACACACGACGGGGGTACTCAGGTGGCCGCCAGGACACGCCCGCTCCACTCCGCGCCCCTCGGGTTCGGGGCGACGCCATGACCGTGCCCGGGACGCGGACCCGGTGGCTGAGGGGCGTGCGATCCCCCAGCGCCCGGACGCGTCTGGTGTGCTTCCCGCACGCGGGCGGGGCGGCCGGTTTCTTCCACGACTGGGCGGCGCTGACCCCGCCGTGGCTGGAGGTGCTGTCGGTGCAGTACCCCGGCCGCCAGGACCGGCTGAACGATCCGTGCCCGGCCACGATGGAGGAGCTGACCGACGCGGTCGCCGAGGCGCTGCTCCAGGAGGCGGCGGACGGTCCGCCGGTGGCACTGTTCGGGCACAGCATGGGGTCGGCGGTGGCGTACGAGGTCGCCGGCCGGCTGGAGGAGGCGGGCGCGGCCCCCGTCCGGCTCGTCGTGTCGGGGCGGGGGCGGCCGCGGGGCCCGCACGAGCTCGCGGCCCGGCCGGCCCCGGACGACGGCGAGATCCTGCGGCGCGTCCGCGCGCTCGATCCCGCCGGTGCCGCCGTGTACGACCATCCCGAACTGCGGCCGGTGATCCTGCCGGCCCTGCGCGCGGACTTCCGGATGCTGGCGGCCCACCGCCCGGCCCCGCTGCGCCGGCTCGCGGTCCCGGTGACCGCCTGCGGCGGGGACCGCGATCCGGTGTGCGCGGTCGCGGACCTGTCGTCCTGGTCGGACGTCACCTCGGGGGACGTGGAGGTGCGGGTCTTCGAGGGCGGCCACTTCTACCTCACCCCGCGGAAGGCCGACGTACTGGCCTTCCTCTCCGCGCGGCTGGCGTGACCCAGAGCCTCACGCCGAGCGTCTGCGGGAGGCCGTCTTCTTGGCCGGCGTCTTCTTGGCCGTGGTCTTGGCGGTGCTCTTGGCCGTCGTCTTCCTCGTGCTCTGGGCGGACTTGGACGTCGACTTCCTCGCGGACGACGCCGTCTTCTTCGCCGCGGCCTTCCCGCCGGCCGCGGACTTCTTCCCGGAGGCCTGCTTCGGTGCCGCGCGGGCGGACTTGCGCTGCGGCAGCGTCCGCACCTCCGCCTCCGACGCCTCCTCGGCCCCGGCCGGCTCCTCGCCCCGCGACTCCTTCGCCGCGCGCACGCTCTTCTCCAGGGCGGCCATCAGGTCGAGGACCTTGCCGGACCGCGCCGGTTCGGGGGCCTCGGGCGGAGCCTCGCCGGAGACCTTCGCGGCGACCACCTGCTCCAGGGCCTCGCGGTACTCGTCGTGCAGCTCGTCCAGTTCGATCTCGCCGAGGGTGTCCATCAGGGCGTCCGCGAGGTCGAGTTCCTTGTCGTTCACGGTGACGGGCGTGTCCGGCGCCACGCCCTCGGGGGCGCGGACCTCGTCCGGCCACAGCAGCCCGTGCATGGCGATGGCGTCGTCGACGACCCGCAGCATGCCCAGCCGCTCCCGGCCGCGCAGGGCGTACTTGGCGATGGCCACCTTCTGGCTGCGCTTGAGCGCCTCCCGCAGGAGGGTGTACGGCTTGGCGGCCTGCGCCCCGCCGGCCGCGAGGTAGTAGGCGGCGTCCATCTGGAGCGGGTCGATCTTGTCGGCCGGGACGAAGGCCACGATCTCGATGGTCCGGGCGGTCGGCAGCGGGAGGTGGGCCAGGTCCTCGTCGGTGATCGGGACGATCGTGCCGTCCGCGTCCTCGTACCCCTTGCCGATCTCGTCCTGGCCGACCTCGCGGTCCTCCAGCTCGCAGACCTTGCGGTAGCGGATCCGGCCGCCGTCCTCCGTGTGGATCTGCCGGAAGGAGATCGAGCGGTTCTGGGTGGCGTTCACCAGCTTGATGGGGATGCTGACCAGGCCGAACGAGATGGCGCCGTTCCAGATGGATCGCACTTCCGCACCCCTTCGGTCGATATGCCAGAATTGTTCCTATATTCAGCTGTTTCTCTGGAATCCTCATCGTATGACGCCGATCACAGAGGTGGAGGGGCGACGGCTCGCGCTGAGCAACCTGGAGAAGGTGCTGTACCCGGCGACCGGCTTCACCAAGGGTGAGGTGCTGCACTACTACGCCACCACCGCGCCGGTGCTGCTGCCGCATCTGCGCGACCGGCCGGTGTCGTTCCTGCGCTACCCGGACGGCCCGGACGGACAGCTGTTCTTCGCCAAGAACGTGCCGCCGGGCACCCCCGGCTGGGTCACCACCGCCGAGGTGCCCCGGGTGGAGGGGCCGGCGCGGATGGTGCTGGTGCAGGACCTGGCGAGCCTGATGTGGGCCGCGAACCTCGTCACCGAGTTCCATACGCCCCAGTGGGTGATCGCGGCGCCCGGCGAGGCGGACCGGCTGGTCTTCGACCTGGACCCCGGGGCGCCCGCCTCGGTGGTCGAGTGCTGCGAGGTCGCCCTCTGGCTGCGGGAGCGGCTGGCCGCCGACGGCATCGAGGCGTACGCCAAGACCTCCGGCTCGAAGGGCCTGCACCTCAGCGCGGCCGTGCGGCCGGTCACCTCCGAGCGGGCCACGGAGTACGCCAAGGAACTCGCCGTGGAGGCCGAGCGGGCGATGCCCCGGCTGGTCGTCCACCGCATGACGAAGAGCCTGCGGCCGGGCAAGGTCTTCGTCGACTGGAGCCAGAACGCCGCCCGCAAGACGACGGCCGCCCCCTACACCCTGCGGGCCCGCGCCGAGCCCCTGGTGTCCGCCCCCGTCACCTGGGAGGAGGTGGCGGAGTGCAGCTCCCCCCGCTCCCTGACCTTCCTCGCCCCGGACCTGGCCCCGCGCCTGCAGGACTTCGGCGACCTGATGGCCCCCCTGCTGGATCCGAAGGCCACGACCGGGCTGCCCTGACGACCTACAGCGCCGACGTCCACACCGTACGGTCCCGGGCCAGCGCGAACAGGGCCTCGACGTCCGCCGGCTTCAGCAGCCCGCCCGTCCGCGCGAACCCGGCGACCTCCGTGTCCCTGAGCACCCGCACCTCCCGCGGCGGCGCGGTCACCGCCACCGCGGCCGGGTCGACGAGGACGAGGACCGGGCGGACCTCGGCGGTCAGGACGTGCGCGGCCCGGGCGGCGTCGGCGCGCAGGCGCCGCAGCAGCGGCTGTGCGGTGCGCCGGCCCAGCGTGACCAGCGGATCGGCGACGGTCACCCTCTGCCTGCGGGCGTACAGGCTGTGCAGCGTGAACAGCCCGCCGGGCCCGAGCAGCAGATGGTGGACGCGGTCACCGCCGGGCAGCGGCACCGAGTGCAGCACGCGCCAGCCGGCGCCCTCCAGCAGGTCCAGCGCCTCCCCGACGGTGCGCTCGGCGGTCAGCGCCCGCCGCCGTGGATCGGTCCGCAGGCGGTGGGCGGGACCGGGGTCCCGGTCGAGGGCGACGAGAAGCGCCTCGCCGGGGCGGTTGGGGGCGAGGTCGTCGTCCGGGTGCAGGGCGAGCCGGGCCAGGTCGGCGGGGGTGGGGACCGGGGGCGGGCCCACCGTGACCGGGCCGGTGACGAAGGGGCCGAGGGCCTCCAGCACCTCCTCGCGGCGGTCCCGGCCGAGCAGGTTGACGCGGGCCGCCTCCCGGTCGTACCAGGCGATGTTCCGCCCGTCCGGGAGGCAGACGTACAGCCGTTCCTGGCCGTGCCGCCAGGCTGGTACGACGCGCAGTTCGCTCATGGCACCATCACCCCACCGTCCATGGGAACAGGCGGGGTGCTGGGCGGGCAAGAACCCGGTTACCTTGGGGAAGAGTTGGGCAGGGCCCCGCGAGGGGCGGCTGGGGAGGCGCCGTTGCGTACCCGCGGGAAGCGACCCGACGTACCCGCTCCGGAGAGTCCGTGGAGCGAGATCGTGCCTGGTCTGTGGATGGGCGGGCACCAGTTCCGCAGCCGTTCCGGGCAACTGGAGTTCGCCGTGGTGCGGGACGAGTTCGACCTCGTCCAGACCTTGCTGCGGCTGCCCGGGCACGGTCCCGACCCGGGCGTGGAGCACCATGTGTGGCCCATCCCGGACGGGCCGCTGGACGGGACCCAGCTCGCGGGCGTGATCCGGCTCGCGGACGCCGTGACGGAGGCCCTGGACGCGGACCGCAGGGTCCTGGTGCGCTGCTACCACGGATACAACCGCTCGGGGCTGGTGGTCGCCCAGGCACTGATCCGCCGCGGCCACTCGCCCGATCGGGCGATCCGGCTGATACGCTCCCGCCGCTCTCCCTGGGCGCTGCACAACGAGCTGTTCGTCGACTACCTCCGCGCGGGACTGCCGGTCGCCCGGCTGCTGGAGGAGCTCGCCGAGTGACGGTGCCGTCCCTCCGCCCCCGGGTGCGCAAAAAGGACTTCCGTACGAATACTGTGTACGCGCCCGCCCAGCGCCCGCCCTTTTCTGGAGAACCGTGCCCCGCAGCCGCCTCATGCGCCTCGCCGCGCTCGTCGCCCTGCTGTCGGCGGCCGTCGCGGGGTGCGGTGACGCCGGGGGGCTGCGGAGCGCGGGCCCGACCGAGACGGCGGTCGCCCCGGACAAGCTCTGGCCGCGGCTGACGCCCGCGTCGAGCCCGGCGTATGTGATCGGCGAGGTGAACCGGGAGGTCGTCAAGGGCCTCACCGTGCCCGGCGGGGACATCCGCGCCGTGGACCCGGTGGACGTCGTGCGCCGGGAGATGGCGAAGAGCCCCGGGGACTACGAGGGCGACAAGGCGCCGTACCGCGAGACCGGCCAGCGGATGGACGACTGCGGTGACGGCGCGGGTCACGGCCGGTGCCCGGTGCTGCGGCCCTACTACCGGGATCTCACCGGCGACGGGCGCGCCGATCTGACGCTGGGCTTCCGGCTGCTGCCGGGCCGTACCACCGCGGTGCGCGTCTACACCGTCGAGAAGCGGCGGCTGGTGCAGGTGATGAGCTGGGACGACGCCGTCAGCGGGGTGGAGCTGGCCCGGCGTTCGGTGATCATCCGCTCGCCGTCGGAGGTCGCCGGGTACGAGTACCGGCTCCAGTGGACCTGGGAGCCGGACCAGAAGGCGATGCTGCTCACCCACGACGAGATGCTGCGCACCGGGCCGCACCCGGCGAAGCCGCCGAGATCGTCGGCGTCCCCCTCGGCGGGCACCCCGTGAGGCTCCGGCTGCCCCGGTGGTCCGGCCCGCTCGCCGTGCGGGCCGCCGTGTTCATCACCGTGATGTGCTGTGCGCTCGCCGCCCTGCTCGGTGTGCTGGTGCACGTCTCGGTGACCAATCAGACCGTCGGCAAGGCGCGCGACCTGGCGCTGCGCCGGCTGGTGGGCGCCACGACGGCGTTCGAGGCCGGGGACACCCTCCCTCCCGGCGCCCGGGTCGACCCGCCGGGGCTGCCGCGCTCCCTGCGGGACCTGGCACTGGGCGGCGAGCGGGGCACCGTCGTCGCCGATCACCGGGGGCGCCCGACGATGTGGGCGGCGGGCCCCGTCGACCGCGGCGAGGTCCTCGCGGTCGAGGTGGACTACTCGCAGCAGGCCCGCACGATCGACGGTCTGGACCGGGCGATCCTGTGGTCGTCGGCCCTGGCGATCGGGGTGACGGTCCTGGCGGGCGCGTTCGCGGTGACCCGGGTGACGCGCCGGCTGCACGCCACGGCCCGGGTGGCCCGCCGGATCAGCGTCGGTGACCTGGACGCGCGGGTCGGCGATCCCCGGACGAAGGATCCGGGCCGGCCGCAGGACGAGGTGGCCGTGGTCGCGGCCGCCCTGGACTCGATGGCGTCCTCGCTCCAGGGCAAGCTGCTGGCCGAGCAGCGCTTCACGGCGGACGTGGCGCACGAGTTGCGCACCCCGCTGACCGGGCTGCACGCGGCGGCCGAGCTGCTGCCGCCGGGGCGGCCGACCGAGCTGGTGCGGGACCGGGTGGCCGCGCTGCGGACCCTGACCGAGGACCTGCTGGAGATCTCGCGGCTGGAGTCGGGGCGCGAGCGCTCCGAGCTGGACACCGAGTCGCTGGCGGCGCTGGCGGGCCGGGTGGTGCGGGGTGCGGCCGGTGACACGGAGGTCGTCGTGGTGCGGGACGCCGTCGTGGAGACCGACCGGCGGCGGCTGGAGCGGGTGCTGGGCAATCTGGTGGCCAACGCGCACAAGCACGGGCGGGGGCCGGTGGTGCTGACGGTGGACGGGCCCGTGGTGACGGTCCGGGACCACGGCGAGGGCTATCCGGAGTACCTGGTCGCGCACGGGCCGCAGCGGTTCCGCACCGAGGGCGGGGCCACGGGGCACGGGCTGGGGCTGACGATCGCGCTGGGGCAGGCGGAGGTGCTGGGGGCGCGGCTGACGTTCGCCAACGCCGAGGACGGCGGGGCGGTCGCCCGGCTGGCCCTGCCCTAGCCGCCGATCAGGCCGGGGCGCGCGGGATTCCCCGGGCGGCCGACAGGTGCGCGCCCCGGGGCGGCTTCTCCCGCGAGGGAAGCTCAGTTGGACCCTTCGGACGCGCGGAGCCCCGGATGCGCTCTTAATGTGGCGATCAGTCAGGTTTTTCCCGTCCCGGGGTTCTCCGGGACTGTCCTCGGAGGTGCCCCATGGCCCTGCGTTCGCGTTTCGCACTGTCCATAGCCGCCGGCCTGCTCGCCACCGCCGCGGCCGCCACACCCGCCGTGGCCGACGACGAGTGGGGGTCCGGCGGCAGCACGGAGTCCCAGGGGAACTGGGGCGGGGCCCAAGGAGAGGGCGGTGGCGGTCAGGGCGGGGACGGCGGCGGCCAAGGCGGGGACGGGGGCGGCCAGGGTGGGGACTGGGGTGGCCAGGGCGGGGACGGCGGCGGTCAGGGCGGGGACGGCGGCGGCCAAGGCGGGGACGGCGGCGGCCAAGGCGGGGACGGCGGCGGCCAAGGCGGGGACGGCGGCGGCCAAGGCGGGGACGGCGGCGGCCAAGGCGGGGAGCAGGGCGCGTCCCAGGGCGACTGGGGCGGCGGCCAGGGCGGGAACCAGCAGTTCACCCGGGGCCGGGTGACCGCGAGCACGCTGCTGCTGCGCAGCGCGCCCGACCGGGGCAGCCAGGTCATCCGTGTCGTGCACCGGGGGGACCACGTACGCATCTTCTGCAAGACCCGGGGCGAGAGCGTCCAGGGCAACCGGAACTGGTACCTCCTGGCGGACGGCACCTGGGCGTGGGGCTCGGCGCGCTACATCGACACCCTCGGGCGCACGCCGCGCTGGTGCTGAGGCATCAGGCACGCAAGACGGACAATTTGGGTAAGTTCCGGACATGACCAAGGCCGGAACCTCCCTGGTGGCAGCGGACTCGCCCGCTCCCGCCGCACCCCTCCCCCGGCGCCGTGGCATCGAACTGTCCCTCATCGTCGTGGCCGTCCTCCTCAGCGTGTACGGCTACTGCGCCGTCGGCCTCGCCCGGCAGGGCACCGTCCCGCCCGGCGCCGCCGGCTACGGCGCCGGGCTGGGCGTGCTGGCGTTGGTCGCGCATCTGGCCGTACGCCTGCGCGCCCCTTCGTCGGACCCGCTGCTGCTGCCGATCGGCGTCCTGCTCAACGGGCTCGGCCTGGTGCTGATCTACCGGCTCGACCTGGAGACGCCGGACGACCGGGCGGCGCCCACCCAACTCGTCTGGTCCACGCTGGGGGTGGCCCTGTTCATCGTGGTCGTGCTCCTGCTGCGCGACCACCGGGTGCTCCAGCGGTACGCGTACGTCTGTGTCGTCGCCGCGCTCGCCCTGCTGACCCTGCCGATCCTCTTCCCCTCCGTGAACGGCGCCCGCATCTGGATCCGGATCGCGGGATTCTCCATCCAGCCCGGCGAGTTCGCGAAGGTGCTGCTCGCGGTGTTCTTCGCCGCGTACCTGGCCGCCAACCGCAGCGCGCTGGCCTACACGGGCCGGCGGGTCCTCGGGGTGGAGCGGCTGCAGCTGCCCACCGGGCGCGTCCTCGGCCCCATCGTCGCCATCTGGCTGCTGAGCGTGGGCGTGCTCGTCCTCGAACGGGACCTGGGCACCTCGCTGTTGTTCTTCGGCCTGTTCGTGGTGCTGCTGTACGTCGCCACCGGGCGCACCGGCTGGATCGCGGTCGGCCTGCTGCTCGCGGCGGTCGGCGCGATCGCCGTGGGCCTGCTGGAGCCGCATGTGCACGGGCGGGTCGAGGACTGGCGGCACCCGTTCGCCTCCATCGAGGCGGGCGAGGGGCCCAACCAGCTCTCCCAGTCGCTGTTCGCCTTCGCGGCGGGTGGCACGTTCGGCACCGGTCTCGGCCTCGGCCACTCGATCCTGATCGGCTTCGCGGCCAAGTCGGACTTCATCCTGGCCACCGCCGGGGAGGAGCTGGGCCTGGCCGGACTGACCGCGGTCTTCCTGCTGTACGGCCTGCTCGTGGAGCGCGGCTACCGGACGGGCCTCGCGCTGCGCGACCCGTTCGGACGGCTGCTCGCGGTGGGGCTCGCCTCCATCGTGGCGCTCCAGGTGTTCGTGATCGCGGGCGGGGTGACCGGGCTGATTCCGCTGACCGGCATGGCGATGCCGTTCCTGGCGCAGGGCGGCTCGTCGGTGGTCACCAACTGGGCGATCGTGGCGCTGCTGATCCGGCTGAGCGACCGCGCGCGCAGCCGCCTCGGCGTGCCCCGGAGCGAGGAGAGCGCGGCGCCGGAGACAGGACGGCACGAGCCGGCGGGGGCCGCCCGATGACCCGGCACATCCGGCACGCCGCCCTCTTCTGCGCGCTGCTGCTGGCCGCGCTGCTGGTCAACGCCGCCCGGGTGCAGGTCGTCGAGGCCCCGGCGTACGGCGACAACATCGCCAACCGGCGCACCACCATCGCCCGGTACGGGCAGCCGCGCGGGGACATCCTGGTCGACGGCGCCCCGGTCACCGGCTCCGAGGACACCGGGGAGCACCTGCGCTACGAGCGGACGTACACGAACGGCCCGATGTACGCCCCGGTCACCGGGTACGCCTCGCAGGTGTACGGCACGACCCTGCTGGAGCACACCGCGGACGGCGTCCTGGCGGGCACCGACCCGCTGCTGTCGCCGTTCCCCCTGTGGGGGGCCGCCGCGCGGGGCCGGTACCCGGGCGGGGACGTGGTCACCACGCTGCGGCGGGCCGCGCAGGAGGCCGCGTACGAGGGGCTGGCGGGCCGCAAGGGGGCGGTCGCGGCGGTCGAGCCGTCGACGGGGCGCATCCTCGCCCTGGTGTCCGCGCCCTCCTACGACCCGTCGGTGCTGTCGGGGAACGGCTCGGCGGTGGCCCGGTCCTGGTCGACGCTGAACCGGGACCCGGACAAGCCGATGCTGAACCGGGCGGTGCGCAAGACGTACCCGCCGGGTTCGACCTTCAAGGTGGTGACGGCGGCCGCCGCGCTGGACGCGGGAGTGGTCGAGGACCTGGACGTCAGGACCCGCACCCCCGACCCGTACACGCTGCCGGGCACCCGGACGAAGCTGACCAACGCGTCCGAGGGCTGCAAGGACGTGCCGCTGCGCAAGGCGTTCGAGTGGTCCTGCAACACGGTGTTCGCGAAGCTCGGCGTCGAGGTGGGCGTGGAGCGGATGGCGGCGACGGCCGGCGCGTTCGGGTTCAACGACCCCGATCTGAGGATCCCCTACTCGGTCGCCCGGTCCACGTTCGACACCCGGGTGGACCGGGCGCAGCTCGCCCTGTCGTCGATCGGGCAGTACAACACGCGGGCCACGCCGTTGCAGATGGCGATGGTGGCGGCGGCCGTGGCCAACGGGGGGCAGGTGCGCTCGCCGTATCTGGTGGAGCGCACGGAGCGGGCCGGCGGGGGCACGGTGGCGGCGGCCGGATCCCGTCCGATGCGGCAGGCGATGCGGCCCTCGACGGCCGCCCAGCTGCGGGAGCTGATGGTGGACGTGGTGCGGGAGGGCACCGGCTCCAACGCCTGGATCCCGGGCGCGACGGTCGGCGGCAAGACCGGCACGGCGCAGCACGGCCTGGGCAACTCCGGAACGCCGTACGCCTGGTTCGTCTCCTGGGCGCAGGGCGACCACGACGTGGAGCCGAAGGTCGCGGTCGCCGTGGTGGTGGAGGACGCGGCCGCGGACCGGGGCGAGATCAGCGGCGGCGGGGACGCGGCTCCGATCGCGCGGGCGGTGATGGAGGCCGTGCTGAAGTCGTCGCCGGAGCCGCGGCGTTGACGCGGGCGGCTCAGTCGCCGTCGGCGCCCGCGCGCACGGCGTCGGTCACCTCGGCCACCCGCTCGCGCTCCTCGCGCGCGAACCGCTCGGCGTCCAGCCGCTCGGCGATCTCCTCGTCCTGGGACATGAGCAGGTCCAGGTTGTGGTCGCCCATCTCCAGCACGCCCATGTCGACGTACGCCTGCTGGAGGCGCTTGCCCCACAGGCCGATGTCCTTGACGCAGGGCACGATGCGGGAGAACAGCAGCCTGCGGAACAGCTGGAGGAACTCGGAGTGCTCGCTGAGCTCCTCCGCCTCGGCCTTCGGGATGCCGAAGTTCTCCAGGACCTCCACGCCCCGCAGCCGGTCCCGCATCAGGTAGCAGCCCTCGATGACGAACTCCTCACGCTCCCGGAGCTCGGCGTCGGTCAGCTGCCGGTAGTAGTCCCGCAGGGCCATCCGCCCGAAGGCCACGTGCCGGGCCTCGTCCTGCATGACGTAGGCGAGGATCTGCCGGGGCAGCGGCTTGGTGGTGGTGTCGCGGATCATGCCGAACGCGGCCAGCGCCAGCCCTTCGATCAGGACCTGCATGCCGAGGTAGGGCATGTCCCAGCGGCTGTCGCGCAGGGTGTCGCCGAGCAGTGCCTGGAGGTTGTCGTTGATCGGGTAGACCATCCCGATCTTCTCGTGCAGGAAGCGGCCGTAGATCTCGGCGTGCCGGGCCTCGTCCATGGTCTGGGTCGCCGAGTAGAACTTGGCGTCC
Organism: Streptomyces sp. NPDC056628; assembly: GCF_042792555.1. Classification (NCBI taxonomy): domain Bacteria; kingdom Bacillati; phylum Actinomycetota; class Actinomycetes; order Kitasatosporales; family Streptomycetaceae; genus Streptomyces; species Streptomyces sp. NPDC056628. The sequence goes on along the minus strand of NZ_JBHTWG010000005.1, from coordinate 284,171 downwards.
ATGTCCGGCACCGACTCCACGATCCGCGCCGCGCAGATCATCGCGCCCTGCTCGCCGTGCAGGAACTGGCTGAACTGCCAGGACGCGTAGTGCCGGCGCAGGTCGCCCTTCTCCCGGTCGCTCATGCGGTCCCAGTAGGGCGTGCCGTACAGGGCCATCGCGTCCTCGGGAGTGCCGAGCGGGTCGTACGGATCGACCTCCAGGTCCCAGGCGATCCTGCGCTGGCCGTCCCACTGTTTGTCCTTGCCCTTCTGGTAGAGGGCCAGAAGGCGCTCGCGGCCGTCGTCGTACTCCCAGTTGAAGCGGGCCGCGCCGGTCGCCGGCACCTGCCAGAGGGGGGCACCCGGATCGTCTGCGTACACGTCGTATGTCGGCATACGGCGCAGGCTCCTACGTGTTGGACGCGGGGTCAACAAGTGCGGCACAGGGGATTGACGGTCTTACTGACAGGCAGTCTCATAAGACCCGTACGACGTGACCACCGGTAACGAGGTGAGGGACCGATGACTGCCCTGACGGAAGCCGAGGCGCTGGACGGACTGCGCGACGCTCTCGGCCTGCTCAAGGACCGCGAACAGGTGGCCGAACGCCTCCTCGCCTCCTCCGCGAAGCACTCCTTCGACCCCGACAAGGAGCTGGACTGGGACGCGCCCTTCGAGGAGGGCAAGTGGTTCTGGCCCCCGGAGCTCGTCTCGCTCTACGACACCCCGATGTGGAAGCGGATGAGCGAGGAGCAGCGCATCGCGCTCTCCCAGCACGAGGCCGCCGCGCTCGCCTCCCTCGGCATCTGGTTCGAGATCATCCTCATGCAGCTGCTGGTCCGGCACATCTACGACAAGTCCGCGACGAGCGCCCACGTCCGGTACGCGCTCACCGAGATCGAGGACGAGTGCCGGCACTCCAAGATGTTCGCCCGCCTGATCTCCCACGGCGGCACGCCCTGGTACCCCGTCAGCCGTGTCCACCAGAACCTGGGCCGGCTGTTCAAGACGATCTCCACCACCCCGGGCTCCTTCACGGCCACCCTGCTCGGCGAGGAGATCCTCGACTGGATGCAGCGCCTGACCTTCCCGGACGAGCGCGTCCAGACCCTCATCCGTGGCGTCACCCGCATCCACGTGGTCGAGGAGGCCCGCCATGTGCGCTACGCCCGTGAGGAGCTGCGTCGGCAGATGATGACGGCGCCGAGGTGGTCGCAGGAGTTCACCCGGGTCACCTCGGGCGAGTTCGCCCGCGTCTTCTCGGTCGCCTTCGTCAACCCGGACGTCTACACCAACGTCGGCCTCGACAAGCGGGAGGCCATGGCCCAGGTCAAGGCCAGCGGCCACCGCCGCGAGGTCATGCAGACCGGGGCCAAGCGGCTGACCGACTTCCTGGACGACATCGGCGTCCTGCGCGGAGTGGGCCGCCGCCTGTGGAAGTCGTCGGGCCTGCTGGCCTAGCGAAGGCGGGCCCGGCACCGATCGGGCCCGCTGCCACTCGGCGGTTAGGCTTCGTCCCATGCCAGCCGCTCCCGCCTACCGCCGTCTGAGCGTCGAGGAGCGCCGTACCCAGCTCCTCGACGCCGCCCTCGGCCTCTTCGCGCACCGCGCCCCCGATGAGGTCTCCCTCGACGACGTGGCGGAGGCGGCCGGCGTGTCCCGGCCCCTGGTGTACCGGTACTTCCCCGGCGGCAAGCAGCAGCTGTACGAGGCGGCCCTGCGCTCCGCCGCCGAGGAGCTGCAGACCTGCTTCGACGAGCCCCGGGAAGGTCCCCTGGTCCCCCGGCTCGCCCGCGCGCTTGACCGGTACCTGACCTTCGTCGACCAGCACGACACCGGCTTCAGCGCCCTGCTCCAGGGCGGCAGCGTCGTCGAGACGTCCCGGACGACGGCCATCGTCGACGGGGTGCGCCGCGCCGCCGCCGAGCACATCCTGCGGCACCTGGAGGTCGGCGACCCGGGGCTGCGCCTGCGCATGACCGTCCGCATGTGGATCACGGCCGTGGAGGCGGCCTCCCTCATCTGGCTCGACGAGGGCAAGCAGCCGCCCGCGGGGGAACTGCGCGACTGGCTGGTGGACCAGTTCGTCGCCGTGCTGTCGGTCACCGCCGCCCGTGACCCGCAGACCGCCGCGCTGGCCGAGCGCCTGCTGGCGGATGGCTGACACTGGTCCCGTGAAGAGCGAAGACACCCCGTTCGAGGGCGGCCCGATGGACGGCCGTGTGCTGCCGGTGCTTCTGGGCATCACCGGCCACCCGCCGAAGACGTACCGCATCCCCGTCCCCGGCCCGGACGGCGGCCCGCCCACGGTCCTCGTCTACCGCCGCGTTCCGCGCGGGCAGGGCGCCCGGCCGGGCCTGTCCCGGCGCTGGAAGTACGCCTACGACCCCGAGGGCGACCAGGGCCGTCGGCTGAACTGGCCCTGGTCGCGTCCCGGCGACACGCCGCGCGGCAAGCCGGACGACCCCCACGGGTGACCGGCCTACGCCGAACCGCGCACGTCTCGCGCGCGAACCCGGTGCGTCGGCCCGATGCTCACGGTGCGGAGCAGAGATCCTGTCCGCACCGGAGGTGATGACATGTCAGGAAGGCCGCTGCGTCTGGCGTGTACCGCGGCCGTGACGGCCGCCGCGCTCCTCGCACCCGTGTCCGCCACGGCGGCCCCCGCCCCCCCCGAGCGCACCACGGCCGTCCTCCTGACGGACCTTCAGCGTCTGTACCGGGAGGCGGAGCGGGCGACCGAGACGTACAACGCCACCGAGGAGAAGCTGGATCGGCAGCGCGCCGAGGTGGCCCGCCTGGACAAGGCGCTCGCCTCCGCACGGCTGCGGCTGCACGACAGCCGGGGCGCGGCCGGCCGTCTGGCCCGCCAGCAGTACCAGAACACCACGGCGATCTCCCCATACGTCCTACTGCTACTCGCCCGGGACCCGCAGCACGCCCTGGACCAAAGCCATGTCATCGGGCTGCTGGCCCGCGAGCGCGCCGAGGCCGTCGGCCGGCTGACCGGCACGGAACGGGCGGCCGACCGGCTGGCCCACCGCGCCCGCGCCGCCCTCGACCGGCAACTCGGCCTCGCCGAACGGCAGAAGAAGGACCGGGACGCCGTACGGAAGCGGCTGCGGAAGGTGGAGGAACTGCTGGCCTCCCTCACCGCCGGACAGCTCGCCGCGCTGGCCGAACTGGAGGAGAAGGGCGCCACGAAGGCCCAGAAGGACCTGCTGGCGTCCGGCACCCTCGCGCAGGACGACCACAAGCCGTCCACCCGGGCCCGGCGGGCGATCCGCTTCGCCGAGCGGCAGCTGGGCAAGCCGTACCGGTGGGGCGCCGAAGGGCCCGGGTCGTACGACTGCTCGGGGCTGACCCAGCGGGCCTGGGCGCACGCCGGTACCCGGATCCCCCGCACCAGCCAGGAGCAGTGGGCACGGCTCGAACGCGTCCCGCTGACCGAACTGCGCCCCGGCGACCTGGTGGTCTACTTCCCGGACGCCACGCATGTGGCGCTGTACATCGGCAAGGGCAAGGTGGTCCAGGCCCCGCGCCCCGGCGAGGAGGTCACGATCTCCCCGATCGCCTCCAACCCGGTCCTGGGCGCGGTACGCCCGGGTCGTGCCCGAAACGGCCTATCCCAAGGCCCAGTTGGAGGACGGGCAGGGGGCCGGTCGGTGGATCGCGGCCCGGTGTGACGGTGTGTCTGTAGGGCCGCGCAGGACCGGTGTGACTTGATCACCGAGTGGTCCCGGGCTGGGGCCACGGTGACAACCGACGTCCGTGGCGCGCCCGGCGTGCCGCGCCCCCTGCCGAGGAGTCCTGATCGTGAGACCGACCACGCACCATGCGTTCCGCCCCCACGGTGCCGAAGCCGCGGGTGAGCGGACGCGGCGCCCGGTCCGGCGTGCCGCTCTCCTGCTCGCCGCGGCGGTCCTGCCGGCGGCGCTGCTGGTGGTGCCCACGGCCACGCCCGCCGCCGCGGCGACGCAGACCGTCACCTTCGGCGCCGGCGCCAACCAGCCCTTCACCGTCCCCGCCGGTGTCACCCAACTGACCATCACCGCCACCGGCGCCACGGGTCAGAACGGGGCCGACCAGGGCGGCCAGGGTGGGAACGGCGCCACGGTCACCGGCACCGTCACTGTGCCGTCCGGTACCACCACCCTCTACGTCAACGTCGACACAGGGGGAGGAGCCGGCGGCTCCCAGGGCTCGGGGGGAGCCGGCGGCGGCTCCAGCGACGTGCGCACCTGCAGCTCGGCCGCCTCCGGCTGTACCTTGACCGGTGTTCCCGGTACCGATCCCCGCCTCATCGTCGCGGGCGGCGGAGGTGGCGGCGGAAGCGGCGGCACGCTGTCCGCCAACCCTGAGGCCGTCGGCGGAGCCGCCGGCGTCGTCGGAGCACCCGGCGGTGACAGACAGGACGGCGGCATGGGCGGTGGAGGCGGAACCCAGATCACCGGAGGGGCGGGGGGAGCCGCCTGCCCCATCGGCGGGACAGCCGGCGGCGACGGCACCGCCGGTGCCGGCGGCAGCGGCGGAGGCGCCTTCGGGGCCGGTGGCGGCGGAGGCGGCTGGTTCGGTGGTGGCGGAGGTGGAGGCTGCAACGCCGTCACCGGCGGCCCCACTCCCAGCCAGGGGCCGGGTGGCGGCGGCGGTGGGTCGAGCCTGGTCCCGCCAGGTGGTACGTCCGGGCCGGCGGCGGGAGCGGCCCAGGTGACCATCACCTACGAGGCTCCCCCGACCTGTGCGACCGCCACGCCCACCATCACCGGTACCAACCGCAACGACGTCCTGACCGGTACCCCGGGCCACGACGTGATCTTCGCTCTCGCCGGGAACGACCGGGTCGACGGCCGCGGGGGCAACGACCTGATCTGCGGCGGCGACGGCAACGACTCCCTGTCCGGCGGCAACGGCAACGACCGCGTCGAGGGCGGCAACGGCAACGACTCCCTCATCGGTGGCAACGGCGACGACAGCCTCATCGGCGACTCCGGCAACGACTCCCTGTCCGGCGGCAGCGGCAACGACTCCTTGTCCGGCGGCAACGGCAACGACGCTCTCAACGGCGGCGCCGATGCCAATACCAACGACGGCGGATCCGGCCGCAACACCTGCGCCAACCCCTCGACCGGACCCGGTTGCAACTAGCCCCACCGGCCGACCCTCTGGTCCACGATCCCCAGAAACGGGCCCCCGACACGTCTGTCGTCCCAGCGGCGACCCGAGGTGTGGGGCCCGTTTCAGCGCTCCGCGACGCGGCTGAGCAGCCCCCACCGGCGCAGGTCGCGGCGTTGGTCGATTACGCGGTCACAGGCCAGAGACCCGGTCCGGCACTTCTTCGGCTACGAGCGACCCCGTCGCCAGTGAGACTCGGCCGGCCGAGTGCTCTCGTCGCATCACATCTGCGGGGTCTGTGGGGGGCGGGTCGTAGGGGGCGCTGGTTTGTCCGTGTGTCGGTGGGGGGCGTCGAGGTGGTGTGCGGTGCCGTGGTCGCGGGCCAGTTCGACCATTGCTTCCTGCAGCGCGAACTCCAGAGCCGCGGGTGCGTTCAGGGCGCCGCTTCCGTCGGGCGGGCAGATCCAGCGCAGATCGCCCCAGCGGCAGTGCGGGGCAGGCGTGGCGATCCACCCGCCCGTGGTGAGGTAGCGGATGCCGTGCCCGACCCAGAGGGTCATGGGGGCGGGCGGCAGGAAGAAGCCGACATGCTGCCGCCTGCTGTCCAGCAGCGCCGGGCCGGGTTCGAGGCGAGGCATGCCGGCCATGATGTCGGCGGTGCGCAGGCCCAGGCAGGCCGGGACGATCAGAACGTCCCAGAATCGTCCAGCGGCCAAGAGGTGGACGCCGCTGATGCCGCGCTGCCAGTCGTCCTTGCACAGCCGGGGCTCCCGTGCGGCGGCAGCCAACCACTCCATCGCGTTCGTCCACTGCGCCAGTGCCATCACAAACCTCCTGCATCGTGTCGGGCTTCGGAGCCCGGCAGGTCAACGGCTGATCCGACTGATCACCTCGGTCGTCCGGGGAGCGGTCAGGACGTGAGAAGGAGGACCGCCCTGAGCTGGGCGGAGCCGACCGAAGCAGACGCCGTGCTCCGCGGTCCCGCCCGGCGTTGCCGCTTGCGAACCCCAACCGGCGGTTCATGGCCGCTCGTTGACGAGTGCGGCACGGTCCGAGTGGGCCGGATCCCTGCTCCTGTCCCGGGAGCACCGGGTGATCACTTGTGCCTGTTGCGTGTCTGTTGGTGACGTGCGTTGAAAGCGAGTGAGTGCTCAATGAAACGCGGCGCGTGAGAGTGCGGCCAGAGGATGAACGGCCGGTTCACCGCATGGGGCGAGCGCCGGCGTTCAGAGGGGGCAGATATATGCACGAAAGCGCCCCCACGCGCCTCCTTGCGCCCGTGCGCATCAGAACCTGTGTCCTCCGCGTGCCCGATCGGACAGCATCCAGCGGGGAGCAAGGGGGAACGACGGCAAGCGCACCGTGAACGCGCGGGTCAACGTTCCAAGGTGAGCCGGGATCCGCGTACGCGGTCTTCCGAACGAGAGACGGCCCCGGTGCGGCCGGGGCCGTCCGTGGGCCGTCCGAGGGGGGCGAAGTCGGCCACCGACGACAGACGACGGCGGCCGAGCCCCAGGTCGGAGACCCCTCACGCGCCGGCGACCGAGGCCAGGTAGGCGCCCGTCTTCTCCGGGTCGTAGAAGAAGTTCTCGAGGTCGGCCGGGTTGTTGAAGGCGTTGGCGAAGCGGTCGGCGGCCGGCTGGAGCTGGCCCGCCGCGCCGATCAGGTTGAGGACGTGCTCCGGCGGCGGGGCCAGCATGGCGTTCGTCCACTTGGTGACGTGCTGCGCGGTGTCCCAGTAGCGGTCGAAGGTGGCCCGCATCCAGGTCTCGTCGAACTCCTTGTCGCCGTGCTCCAGGATCGACGCGAGGTAGGAGGCCGCGCACTTGGACGCGGAGTTGGAGCCCTGCCCGGTGATGGGGTCGTTGGCCACGACGACGTCCGCGACGCCGAGGACCAGGCCGCCGCCGGGGAGCCGGCCGACGGGGTTGCGGACCGTCGGGGCGTACCGCCCGCTCAGCGTGCCGCCGGCGTCCGTCAGCTCCACCTTGGTGGCGCGGGCGTACTCCCACGGCACGTACCACTCCATGAGTTCCAGGGTCAGGGAGAGGTGCTCGGCCGGGTCCTTCACGCCGCCGAAGACGTCGAGCGGCCCGCCGGGTATGCCCTCCCAGAACAGGATGTCCGCGCGCCCGGACGTCGTCAGGGTCGGCATGATGAACAGCTCGCCGACGCCGGGGACCAGGTTGCAGCGGACGGCCTCGGTGTCCGGGTGCTCGGGGCGCGAACCCATCCCGTGGACGTAGGCGACGGCCAGCGCGCGCTGGGGCTCGCTGTACGGGGAGCGCTCCGCGTCCCGGCCGAACATCTGGACGAGCTCGCCCTTGCCCGCCGAGACCAGCACGAGGTCGTAGGTGCGGGAGAAGTAGTCGAGGTCGCCGACGGCCGCGCCGTGGACGACGAGCTGGCCGCCGCGCTGGGCGAAGGTCTCCATCCAGCCGGCCATCTTCACGCGCTGGTCGACGGACTGCGCGAACCCGTCGAGCCGGCCCAGCCAGTCGATCGCGCGGGCCGCCGGGCCCTCGGCCCAGGAGCCGGGGGCGGCGACCGAGACACCGAGTCCTTCGATCTTCGGGGCCTGGGACTCCCAGAAGTTCAGCTGGAGGTCGCGCTCGTGCTGGAGTGCGGTGTGGAACATGCACTGGGTGGACATGACCCGCCCGGAGCGGATCTCGTCCGCGGTCCGGTTGGACATCAGGGTGACCTCGTACCCGTGGGACTGGAGTCCGAGGGCGAGCTGGAGACCGGACTGGCCGGCCCCGACGACGAGTATCTTCCGCATGCGGGTGAGGGCTCCTAACCGCGTTTCACTCGGGGGTGACGTCGAGCGCGTGTCCCACCAGGGACAGAAGGGTCTCGATCACCGAGATCCGGCGCCTCGCGTCCATGATCATTACAGGTATGTGCGCGGGGATCGTCAACGCCTCACGCACGTCCTCCGGTTCGAACCGCTCGCTGCCGTCGAAGTGGTTGACCGCGACGACGTACGGCAGTCCGCAGCTCTCGAAGTAGTCCAGCGCGGGGAAGCAGTCCTTCAGCCGCCGGGTGTCGGCCATGACGACCGCGCCGATCGCGCCGCGCACCAGGTCGTCCCACATGAACCAGAACCGCTGCTGGCCCGGTGTGCCGAACAGGTACAGCACCAGGTCGTCGTCGAGCGTGATGCGCCCGAAGTCCATGGCCACGGTGGTGGTCGACTTGCCGGGCGTGGCGGTGAGGTCGTCGGTCTCCTCGCTCGCCTCGGTCATCAGCGCCTCGGTCTGCAGCGGCGTGATCTCGGAGACCGCGGTGACCAGCGTGGTCTTCCCGACGCCGAACCCGCCCGCCACGACGATCTTCGTGGCGATCGGAGCCCGGGTGCGGTCCGTCTGCCAGGACCTCAGGTCCTCGTCGGTGTCCTCAAAGACGACGGAGTCCACTCAGCACCCTTTCGAGCAGAGCCCGGTCCGGACGGCCGGCGCCATGACCGGTTCCGGTCCCGTACACACGGATCTTTCCCTGGTCCGCGAGGTCGCTGAGGAGCACGCGGACCACGCCGAGCGGCATCTTCAGCAGCGCGGCGATCTCGGCCACCGTACGCATCCGGCGGCACAGTTCGACGATGGCCCGCAGCTCCGGCATCACCCTGGTGCTGAGCGAGCCGTTCGTGAGCTCCTTGCGCTCCTCGGGGGCCTCCAGCGCGGCCACGAAGGTCTCCACGAGGAGGACGTGACCGAAGCGGGTCCGGCCGCCGGTGAGCGAGTAGGGCCGCACGCGGGCCGGTTTCCGGTCTCCGCCGCGCACGGGGAGCTGTGACCGGTTCCTCGGGGCGTTGCTCATCGGGTGCCCCCTGCCGACGCGGGCTCCAGAGACTTCCGCAGCTCACTGCGTAGTTCGGGGGTGAGGACGTGGCCGGCCCGGCCGACGAAGAGCGCCATGTGGTAGGCGACGACGCTCATGTCGCAGTCGGCGGAGCCGTGCACACCGAGCAGCGAGCCGTCGCTGATGGACATGACGAAGAGGCTGCCCTCGTCCATCGCGACCATGGTGTGCTTCACCCCGCCGAACTCCATGAGCCTGGCCGCGCCGACGGTGAGGCTGCCGATGCCGGAGACGACCGTGGCGAGATCGGCGGAGGAGCCGCGCGGGCCGGAGCGGCGCTCGGACCTCGCCTCACGGGCCTCGTCGTTGCGTGCCTGGTCCGAGGAGAGGAGGAGCAGTCCGTCGGAGGAGACGACGGCGACCGACTGGATACCCGGCACCTCCTCGACCAGATTCGTCAACAACCAGTGCAGGTTGCGGGCTTCACTGCTCAGTCCGAAGGTACTGGGCGCGGTCAACTGCTTGCCTCCTCGACGGTGCCCCCCGTGGCTGCTTCGGATTCGGTGCGCGTTTCGGCGGGCGTGTCCGGTGCCTTGTTCTGTCCGGTGCGTTCGGCGATCTCCGCCTGGACGTCGCGGTAGCCGGCCTCCGCTCCCCTGCGGAAGCCGCCGAGCCGACGGCGCAGGGCCTCGGCGTCGACCGTTCCGCCACGCTGGGGCGGCGGGGCGGTCGGTGTGGTGATCTTGGGGGTGCGCTTGGGCAGGCCCTTGTCGGTGACGGGCTCCGGGGCCTCGTCCGCCTCGTCCCGGGCGCGCTCGTGGGTGTCCGGGCCGATGGCGTACGGGTCGGGCCGCTCAGGGAGCGACTCCTCGGCCGGGGCGGCGGCGGGCTCCGGGATCAGCAGCTCCATCGTCGTCTCGGACGGCGACGGCTCGGCGGGCACGCCCGGCTCGGCGGCCTCGGGCTTCTCGCCGGCGTCCTCGGTCCCGGACCCGGACCCGGACTCCGACTCGTTCCGCAGTACGGCCTTCTCGGCCAGCTCCACCAGCGGGTCGGTGTTCTTCTGCCGGGCCGGCAGGTGGTTGGAGTTGGCCTCGGCGTCGGCGCCCGGCAGGGAGAAGGTGTGGCCGCCGGTGCGGCGCGGCGCGTCCATGGGGACCGCGGCGGTGGGGGCGGCGGCCAGCAGGCCCGCGGGCAGGACCGCCACGGCCGCGACGCCGCCCTGCTTCTGCTCGCGCAGCTGGACGCGGACGCCGTGCCGGTGGGCGAGGCGGGCGACGACGTACAGGCCGAGGCCCAGGCCGTCGTCGCCCTCCTGGTCGTAGGTGGCCGCCGGGTCGAACTCGGAGAGGCGGGCGTTGAGCCGGACCAGCCGGTCACCGGCCATGCCGATGCCCTCGTCCTGCACGGAGAGCATGACCTCGCCGCTCTCCAGCAGCCAGCCGGAGACCTCGACGGGCAGGTCCGGCGGGGAGAACGAGGTGGCGTTCTCCATGAGTTCGGCGAGCAGGTGCGAGAGGTCGTCGGCGGCGAATCCCGCCACGTGCGCGTGCGGCGGCAGCGCGGCGATCCGGACCCGCTCGTACCGCTCGATCTCGCTGACGGCGGCGCGGACGACGTCCACCAGCGGCACCGGCCCGGCGTGCTGCTGGACGTGCTCGGTGCCGGCGAGCACGAGGAGGTTCTCGCTGTGCCGCCGCATGACGGTGGCGAAGTGGTCCAGCTTGAACAGGGTGGCGAGGCGCTCGGGGTCCTGCTCGCGCTCCTCCAGGCCCTCGATCACGCCGAGCTGGCGCTCCACCAGGCCGAGGGTGCGCAGGGCCAGGTTGACGAAGGTGGCGCCGATGGTGTCGCGCAGCCGCTCCAGCTGGGCGGTGGACTCAGCGAGTTCGCCGCGCAGCTCCTCGCGGGCGTCGGCCATCTTCTGGCGCTGCCCGACCAGGTGCTTGCGGTCGGACTCCAGGGTGGCGAGGCGCTCGTGCAGGGTGGCGGCGCGGGTGTGCAGCGCGTTGACGGAGTCGACGACCTGGGCGAACTCGTCCTTGCGGCCGGTGAACCGCACGGGTTCCTCGGCGGCCGGGTCTGCGGCGCCCGCGAGCCGGGCCGAACCGAGCCGCAGCACGGCGAGGGGGCGGGTAAGACCGCGGGCCATGCCCGTGGCGACGCCCACGGCGAGCAGCATCAGCGCGCCGAGGATCGCGATGTGGATCTCCAGCGCGGTGACGTCGTCGTCCCGCAGCTCCTCCAGGGCCTTGGTGCGGCGGTCGTAGAGCGCCGACTCCGCGCCGCGCATCGAGTCGACGCGGGCGGACAGGGCGGCCGAGGCCCGGCGGGCGTCCGTGGCCAGGTCGCGGTCGGAGAGCGTGGGCTCGTCCGTGAGGGCCGCCAGGTACCGCTCCGCGGTGTCGACCTCGGGGCCGGTGACGGTGGAGTCGTAGGAGGCGCGCGCGGCGGGGGCGGCGGTGTCGCGGAAGCCGGCGAGGGCCGCGTCGGAGCGCAGCCGGGCCTGCTGGGCGGCGGTGGTGAGCGCGTCGCGCTGCTTGGCGTCCGCGTCCGAGGCGGTCTTCCGGGTGGTGGCGGCCCCGGTGAGCGGGTCGATCACGGTCTGGGTGGTGGTTGGCACGCTCAGCGCGGCGAGCAGCAGCCCGCGCGCGGCGGCGGCCTGCTGCACCGCGGTGTCCAGTTCGGCCAGCGCGTGGGCGCCGGTGCCGGCGCGCGACGGCATCTCCTCGGCCAGCCGCTCGGCGAACCGGTGCAGTTCGGTGACGGCGCCCGTGTAGGCGGCGTGCGCCTCCAGGGCGCTGCTCTTGCCGGTGAGCGCGGAGCGGCGCAGGGCGGCGACGCTCTCCAGGTCGTCGCGGAGCCCGGCGGGCGTGTCGGGGTCGGCGCGCAGCTCCTCGACCTGCCGGTCGACCCGGGTGCTGCGCTGTTCGCTGGGCGCCTTGGACTTGGGGCGGCCCGCGGCGATGTAGGAGGTGACCTCGTCGCGCTCGTCGGCGAGGGAGTGCGCGAGGGTCAGTGCGTCCTGGGTCTGCTCGGCGAGCGTCACCACGCTCTGTGTGTCGTGCAGTTGCCCGGAGGCGGCGACGACCGAGGGGACCCCGGCGCCGGCGATGGCGGCGGCCACGACGGCCACGGCGACGATCAGCCGGTTCCGTACGTGGGTCGGGCGCCCCTTGCCTGCCGGGGCGGGGGCGTCGGCGGTGCCGGGGATGGGCTGGGCGCCTCCTGCGGAGGCCGTCTGCTTGTCTGAGCGACGAGGCCGCGTCTTCTGCACCGGTGCTCGCATTCCTGACTCGTGGTACCCATGGGTCCGGATGACGTGTCGTCAACTTTCGTCGACCGTACGCACACCCCTCCCCCAAGCTCGCGACCGGGGTCGCGCCCGGGGTGGCCCTCACCGGTCCCCGACCCTCCCAGCGCGGGTGGGCGACGGCCGCACATCACCTGAGCCGCCACCCGAAGGAGTGAACCCCGGAGGGGAGTTGGCGGGCAAGTTCCCGTGGCGTGTGCGGGTGCCCCGCGGGGTGGGCCGGTTGGACGTCTGCGGCGGGCGGTGGCAGTATTCGCCGCCACGCCTTGCCGGAGTGAAGCATTTCTCTCAAATCAGGCGGATGACCTGCGCCGCCGTGACGAACCGGCAGGATGCGCCCCCTTGGGGGATCTTGTGAAGGGCTCGTGCAGACTGGCCGGATGCGCACTGAGCTAGTTTCGGAATCGGGCGATCCGGACCGCGCCAACGAGGACTTCGCGAGTGTCGCTCTGCCCGCCTCGGGGCGGGGAGGGGCCCTCGTCGTCCTGGACGGGGTGACACCGCCGAGGGATGCGACGGGGTGCCGGCACTCCGTCCACTGGTTCACCGCGCGCCTGGGCGGGGCCCTGACCGAACTGACCGTTTCCCTCCCTGATGTTCCACTCGCGGACGTGCTGGGCCACGCCATCGCCCGTACCGCCGAGGCCCATGCGGGGACCTGTGAGCTTTCTCACCCGCGCACGCCCCAGGCGACCGTCGCCCTCGCGCGGTGGTCCGCCAGGGCGGTGGAGTACCTCGTGCTGTCCGACTCGGTGCTCCTCGTGGAGGGACGCGACGGCACGGTGACGGCCCTTCTGGACGACCGGCTGGCCCGGCTGCCCCGTTCGGCGCTGGCGACGGACGCCCACATCGACGCGCATCTGCGCAACAAGGAGGGCGGCTTCTTCACGGCGGCCGCCGACCCCGCGGTGGCGGCGCGTGCGGTGACGGGGACGCTGCCGCGCGGCGAGGTGCGCACCCTGGCCGCGCTGTCGGACGGGGCGGCGCGCTGGGTGGAGCGCTTCCGGCAGGGCGGCTGGGGCGGCTGCCTCGGCCTGGTCCGCAAGGAGGGCGCGGGCGCGCTGGTGGAGCGGGTCCGGGCGCTGGAGCACGCTCACCCGGGCCGCGGCAAGCGGCACGACGACGCGACGGTCGTGTACGTGGAGCTGTGAGGGCGGGCGGGCCGCCGGGGAGGGTGCCTACTTCTCCGTGCCGCGGTTCAGCTGGTTCAGCAACCGGGCCAGCTCGGCCACTTCCTCGCGCTCCCAGTGCGAGAGCTGCGCGACGTAGCGCGCCCGGCGGGCCTCGCGCACCTTGGCGACCCGGCGGCGCCCCTCCTCGGTGAGGTGCACCAGCCAGGCCCGGCCGTCCGCCGGGTCCGGCTCGCGGGCGACCAGCCCCAGGTCCTCCAGGGCGCGCAGCTGGCGCGACATGGTGGCCTTGCCGACGCCGATGTACGCGGCGAGTTCGGTGGCGCGCAGCCGTCCGGACTCGTCCAGACGGACCAGCAGTCCGTACGCCGCCGACTCCAGGTCCGGGTGCACCTCGCGGGCCATCTCGCCCTGCTTGGCGCGGGCCCGCCGGAAGAGAACCGTCAACTCGCGTTCCAGGTCCAGGAACTCGGGCTGGTCCATGCCACCGCGGGAGGCCCCGGGTCCGGGCGCCGTCGCGTCGCCGTTGCCGTCTTCGTGCACGTCAGCCCCTGACTCGTTTTCCCGGCCGTGAAAGTTTCCGCCAATCGGCGTCATCGCCGCAGCTCCGTCAGTATTTCGCAGGCTTAGACCAACGGCAGCCGTCAGGGCCCCTTCCACCTGGTCATTCGGCTGCCTAGCGTCGTACGGCGGAGCAGCGCTGACATGCTCACGCCACACCCGTGCGCGTTCCCCACCATGCGTCACCGAGCCTTCGGAGGCACGCTATGCCCGTGCACAGACCCGAACAGCGCCACCCCCACAGCCCCTATCCGACCGGACTCCTGCTCACCCTCGTGCTCACCCTGGCCCTGCTCGTCCTGGCCGCCCAGCCGTCGTCCGCGAGGGACGGCGGCACCGGCGCCCCGCCGCGCGGCTCCGCGTACATGGGCATCGGCGTCGTGTCCCACGACGGCACCGACGGCGCCCCCGCCGGCACCCTGGCCACCCAGACGGAGGGCGTGGACGTCTCCAGCCACCAGGGCAACGTCGCCTGGTCGACCCTGTGGTCCAGCGGGGTCAAGTGGGCCTACGTCAAGGCCACCGAGGGGACGTACTACACCAACCCCTACTTCGCCCAGCAGTACAACGGCTCCTACGACGTGGGCATGATCCGCGGCGCGTACCACTTCGCGACGCCGGACACCACCAATGGAGCAACCCAGGCCGACTACTTCGTCGACCACGGCGGCGGCTGGTCCCGTGACGGCCGCACCTTGCCCGGCGTCCTCGACATCGAGTGGAACCCGTACGGCGACGCCTGCTTCGGCAAGTCCGCGAGCGCGATGGTCACCTGGATCCGCGACTTCGTGAACCGCTACAAGGCCCGCACCGGCCGCGACGCCGTCATCTACACGGCGACCAGCTGGTGGAAGCAGTGCACCGGCAACTCCGGCGCCTTCGCCACGGCCAACCCGCTGTGGATCGCCCGGTACGCGACAGCCGTGGGCGAGCTGCCGGCCGGCTGGAGCTACCACACGATGTGGCAGTACACGTCGACCGGCCCGACCGTCGGCGACCACAACCGTTTCAACGGCGCCCTCGACCGCGTCGTGGCCCTGGCCAACGGCTGACCTCCCCGGCACGGCGAGGGCCCGGGTCCCCCGAAGGGGACCCGGGCCCTGCCCTGTCCGGCGGCGTCCGTCACGCCGCCGCCGGAACCTCCCGGGCCGCGTCGCTGGTGGCCGGCGACAGGGCCAGTTCCAGGACCTGGCGGACGTCGGTCACGGCGTGGACGTCGAGCTTGTCCAGCACCTCGGCCGGGACGTCGTCCAGGTCGGGCTCGTTGCGCTTGGGGATGATCACGGTCGTGACCCCCGCGCGGTGCGCGGCGAGCAGCTTCTGCTTCACGCCGCCGATCGGCAGCACCCGGCCGGTCAGCGAGACCTCACCGGTCATCGCCACGTCCGTGCGGACCAGCCGGCCGGACAGCAGCGAGGCCAGCGCCGTCGTCATCGTGACGCCCGCGCTCGGGCCGTCCTTGGGCACCGCGCCCGCCGGGAAGTGGATGTGCACGCCCCGGTCCTTGAGGTCGGCGACGGGCAGCTCCAGCTCGGCGCCGTGCGAGCGCAGGAACGACAGGGCGATCTGCGCGCTCTCCTTCATCACGTCACCCAGCTGGCCGGTCAGCGTCAGGCCCGCCGCGCCCGTCTCCGGGTCGGCCAGCGACGCCTCGACGAACAGGACGTCACCGCCCGCTCCGGTCACCGCGAGGCCGGTCGCCACGCCCGGCACCGCCGTACGGCGCTCGGCCGGGTCCTGGGCCGACTCGGGCACGTGGTGCGGCCGGCCGATCAGCCCGCGCAGCTCGTCCTCGGCGACGGTGAACGGCAGCTTCCGCTCGCCCAGTTCGTGCTGGGCCGCCACCTTGCGCAGCAGCCGCGCGATGGACCGCTCCAGGGTGCGCACGCCCGCCTCGCGGGTGTACTCGCCGGCGAGCTTGCGCAGTGCGCCCTCGTCGATGGTGACCTCGTCCGCGTTCAGTCCCGCCCGCTCCAGCTGGCGCGGGAGCAGGTGGTCGCGCGCGATGACGACCTTCTCGTCCTCGGTGTAGCCGTCGAGGCGGACCAGCTCCATACGGTCGAGCAGGGCCTCCGGGATGGCCTCCAGGACGTTGGCGGTGGCCAGGAACACCACGTCGGACAGGTCGAGCTCGACCTCCAGGTAGTGGTCGCGGAAGGTGTGGTTCTGCGCCGGGTCCAGGACCTCCAGGAGGGCCGCGGCCGGGTCGCCGCGGAAGTCGGAGCCGACCTTGTCGATCTCGTCGAGCAGGACCACCGGGTTCATCGACCCGGCCTCCTTGATCGCCCGCACGATCCGTCCGGGCAGCGCCCCGACGTAGGTACGGCGGTGACCGCGGATCTCGGCCTCGTCGCGCACACCGCCGAGGGCGACGCGCACGAACTTGCGGCCCATCGCGTGGGCGACGGACTCACCCAGCGAGGTCTTGCCGACGCCGGGCGGGCCGACGAGCGCCAGCACGGCACCGCCGCGCCGGCCGCCCACGACGCCCAGCCCCCGGTCGGCGCGGCGCTTGCGCACCGCCAGGTACTCGGTGATCCGCTCCTTCACGTCCTCCAGGCCGGCGTGCTCGGCGTCGAGCACGTCCTGGGCGCCCTGGATGTCGTAGGCGTCCTCGGTGCGCTCGTTCCACGGCAGCTCCAGGACGGTGTCCAGCCAGGTGCGGATCCAGGAGCCCTCGGGCGACTGGTCGCTCGCGCGCTCCAGCTTGTCGACCTCCTTGAGCGCGGCCTCGCGGACCTTCTCCGGCAGGTCGGCCGCTTCGACGCGGGCGCGGTAGTCGTCGGACTCCTCGGCGGGGTCCTTGCCTGCCTCGCCGTTCAGCTCGCGCAGCTCCTTGCGGACGGCCTCCAGCTGGCGGCGCAGCAGGAACTCGCGCTGCTGCTTGTCGACGCCCTCCTGGACGTCCTTGGCGATGGTCTCGGCCACGTCCTGCTCGGCGAGGTGGTCGCGCAGCTGCTGCGTGGCGATCTTCAGCCGGGCCACCGGGTCGGCGGTCTCCAGCAGCTCGACCTTCTGCTCGGTGGTCAGGAAGGGCGAGTACCCGGAGTTGTCGGCGAGCTGCGAGACGTCGTCGATGGCCTGCACACGGTCCACGACCTGCCAGGCGCCGCGCTTGCGCAGCCAGGCGGTGGCGAGGGCCTTGTACTCCTTCACCAGCTCCGCCACCTGTCCGGGCAGCGGCTCGGGCACGCTCTGGTCGATGGACGTGCCCTCGACCCACAGCGCCGCACCCGGCCCGGTGGTGCCCGCGCCGATGCGCACGCGGCCGCGGCCGCGGATCAGGGCACCGGGATCACCGTCGGCCAGCCGGCCGACCTGCTCCACGGTGCCGAGCACCCCGGTGCTCGCGTAGGTGCCGTCGATGCGCGGCACCAGCAGCACCCGGGGCTTGCCGGGTGTGGACCGCGCGGCGGCCTGGGCGGCCTCCACGGCGGCGCGCACATCTGCGTCGTTCAAGTCCAGGGGGACCACCATCCCGGGCAGCACGACCTCGTCGTCGAGCGGCAGCACGGGCAGGGTGAGCGAAGTGGACGTCGAAGCCATGATCTCCCCTTAGGCAGTCAAGTTGAGTTACGCCGACTCAATGCTTGACCGGGCCCGATTGTTCCCGGGCCTGTGACGCGTTCGCTGACAGCGATCGACCGGCTCCGCGGTGCCCCTCCCGCCTGGCAGGATGGCCCGGTGCCCACTTCGTACGACACCCCTGTGGTCCTGGACCGTCGCGAAGGCCTCCACGGGGAGGTGGTGCTGCGGCGGCACGGCGACCTGCTCCAGATCATCGCCAACGGCTGCTTCCTGATGGACACCTCCGACGGCCGCTCCGAGCGGCTGCTGGTCGACGCGGCGCTCGACGCGCTGGGCGACCGTTCACGGCCGCACATCCTGATCGGCGGGCTCGGCGTGGGGTTCTCGCTCGCACACGCCGCGGCCGACCCGCGGCCAGGGCGGATCACCGTCGCGGAGCGGGAGCGCGCGATCATCGACTGGCATCTCGGCGGACCGCTCTCCGGTCTTTCCGCGGCGGCGCTCACCGACCCGCGGACGTCGATCCTGGAGACCGATCTCGTCACCCATGTGTATGAGACATCCGCCACGTACGACGCGCTCTGCCTCGATATCGACAACGGGCCCGGATGGACCGTCACCGAGGACAACGAGAGCCTGTACTCGCCGGACGGACTGGCCGCCTGCGCAAGGGCGTTGACACCGGGTGGGGTGCTGGCCGTATGGTCCGCGCAGCCCTCCCCGGAATTCGAAGAAACCTTGCGCAATGCCGGATTCCAGCAGGTGCGTACCGAAGAGATCCCCGTTGCCCGGGGCGTTCCGGACGTCGTACACCTCGCCGTCCGACCTGGATAGCCCTGGCACGGTGACTCCCCGTACTCTGCTTCCCTGACGCGGATCATTCAAGCGTCAATCGCAAGCATGCGCAGGCACAGCCAGTAAGCGGAATCACCCCACGGATTCCGGAAAGCAACTTTGGGGCGGGCGATGGAGCAGACACACACCTCCCACAACGGCACGGCGGCGACCCCTGGCGCACAGCGCCGGGTCCTGGTGGTCGAGGACGATCCGACCATCGTGGACGCCATCGCGGCCCGTCTGCGTGCCGAGGGATTCCTCGTGCAGACCGCGGGAGACGGCCCGGCGGCCGTCGACACGGCCGAGGCCTGGCAGCCCGACCTGCTGATCCTCGACATCATGCTGCCCGGCTTCGACGGCCTGGAGGTCTGCCGTCGGGTCCAGGCCCAGCGTCCGGTGCCGGTGATGATGCTGACCGCGCGCGACGACGAGACCGACATGCTGGTCGGGCTCGGCGTCGGCGCCGACGACTACATGACCAAGCCGTTCTCCATGCGGGAGCTGGCGGCACGCGTGCACGTGCTGCTGCGCCGCGTCGAGCGCGCCGCCCTCGCGGCCACCACGCCGCGCTCGGGCATCCTGCGCCTCGGCGAGCTGGAGATCGACCACGCGCAGCGGCGGGTGCGGGTGCGCAGCGAGGACGTGCACCTCACCCCGACCGAGTTCGACCTGCTGGTGTGCCTGGCGAACACCCCGCGCGCGGTCCTCTCGCGCGAGCAGCTGCTCGCCGAGGTGTGGGACTGGGCGGACGCCTCCGGCACCCGGACCGTCGACAGCCACATCAAGGCCCTGCGGCGCAAGATCGGGGCCGAGCGCATCCGCACCGTGCACGGCGTGGGCTACGCCCTGGAGACGCCGGCGCCATGAGCGACGGTCCGGCCGCGCGGAGAGGCCCCGGGGAGCCCTGGGGCGGCGTTCGCCCGTTCTCGATCAAGACCAAGCTGGGCGCACTCGTCGTCATCGCGGTCCTGATCACCACCGGACTGTCGATGATCGCGGTGCGCACCCAGACGGAGCTGCGCTTCATCACGGTCTTCTCGATGATCGCCACCCTGCTCATCACGCAGTTCGTGGCGCATTCGCTCACCGCGCCGCTGGACGAGATGAACACGGTGGCCCGGTCCATCTCCCAGGGGGACTACACGCGCCGGGTCAGCGAGAGCCGGCGCGACGAGCTGGGCGACCTGGCCGGGACGATCAACCTCATGGCCGACGAGCTGGAGGCCCAGGACCAGCAGCGCAAGGAGCTCGTGGCGAACGTCTCGCACGAGCTGCGCACCCCGATCGCGGGTCTGCGGGCCGTCCTGGAGAACGTGGTCGACGGCATCGCCGAGGCCGACCCGGAGACGATGCGCACGGCGCTGAAGCAGACCGAGCGCCTCGGACGGCTCGTGGAGACGCTGCTCGACCTGTCCCGCCTGGACAACGGCGTCGTCCCGCTGCGGATGCGGCGCTTCGAGGTGTGGCCCTATCTGTCCGGGGTGCTGAAGGAGGCCAACATGGTCGCCTCCGCGCGCGCGGGCATGACCTCGGGCTCCGGGAGCCACACCCGCACCGACGTGCATCTGCACCTCGACGTGTCGCCGCCGGAGCTGACCGCGCACGCCGACCCCGAGCGCATCCACCAGGTCGTCGCCAACCTCATCGACAACGCGATCAAGCACAGCCCGCCGCACGGCCGGGTCACGGTCAAGGCGCGGCGCGGGCCGTACCCGGAGTCGCTGGAGCTGGAGGTCCTGGACGAGGGTCCGGGCATCCCGCGCTCGGACTGGCACCGGGTCTTCGAGCGGTTCAACCGGGGCGCGGTGAGCCGGCCGCACGGGCCGGGCAGCGACGGCGGCACGGGACTGGGGCTGGCGATCGCGCGCTGGGCGGTGGATCTGCACGGCGGCCGGATCGGTGTGGCCGAATCGGATCGCGGTTGCCGGATTCTTGTCACACTTCCGGGGCAGCCGTCTGTGCAAAGTTGACGTAAAGTTCGAAGCGGAGCGTCAAGATCCACACGCGTCGTGCCTGACAGACGCTGTGATCAGGTACAGACCTGCGCCGCAGCCGCGTCAGGTCGCGGCTGCGCCATCCCCTTTGCGGGCCACTGAAGCGGAACCACGCTTGTTTCCCGCCATTTCTGAGCCCGAAACACGCTGTCCGATGTGACTTACACGACGTTGCCCATGCCCGGCCTGACCTTCCCGGCCGGGGAGGCGTAGCCTTAATTCCCGCTGTCCATCACCTTGTGAAGCGGAAGAGGGCGGTTCTCGCCGTGGCGCCACAGTCCCCCAGTAACGCATCGAGCATCTCGACCGACGCTGACCAAGCGGGCAAGAACCCCGCTGCCGCGTTCGGCGCCAATGAGTGGCTCGTCGACGAGATCTATCAGCAGTACCTCCAGGACCCGAATTCGGTAGACCGTGCCTGGTGGGACTTCTTCGCCGACTACAAGCCGGGGGCTGCCGCCGCCCCGGCTGCGGCGGGTACCGCGGCCGCGGGGGCCGCGGAGACCCCCGCGCCGGTCCCGGCGCCCGCCCCGGCCGAGAAGCCGGCTCCGGCCAAGGCCGCCGCGCCCGCCGCTCCGGCGGCTCCGGCGGCGAAGCCCGCCCCGGCCGCGAAGCCCGCCCAGGCGAAGAAGGCCGAGCCCGCCGCCGCCTCCGCGGCCGGCCCCGAGTTCGTGACGCTGCGCGGCCCCTCCGCCGCCGTCGCGAAGAACATGAACGCCTCGCTGGAACTGCCGACCGCCACCTCGGTCCGCGCGGTCCCGGTGAAGCTGCTGTTCGACAACCGCATCGTCATCAACAACCACCTCAAGCGGGCCCGGGGCGGGAAGATCTCCTTCACGCACCTGATCGGCTACGCGATGGTGCAGGCCATCAAGGCCATGCCGTCGATGAACTACTCCTTCGCGGAGAAGGACGGCAAGCCGACCCTGGTCAAGCCGGACCACGTCAACCTCGGCCTCGCCATCGACCTGGTCAAGCCCAACGGCGACCGCCAGCTCGTCGTCGCGGCGATCAAGAAGGCCGAGACGCTGAACTTCTTCGAGTTCTGGCAGGCCTACGAGGACATCGTCCGCCGCGCCCGCGAGGGCAAGCTGACGATGGACGACTTCACCGGGGTCACGGTCTCCCTGACCAACCCCGGCGGCCTCGGCACCGTGCACTCCGTGCCGCGTCTGATGCCCGGCCAGGCGGTGATCATGGGCGTCGGCTCCATGGACTACCCGGCGGAGTTCCAGGGCACCTCGCAGGACACCCTGAACAAGCTCGGCATCTCCAAGGTCATGACGCTCACGTCGACCTACGACCACCGGGTCATCCAGGGCGCCGCCTCCGGCGAGTTCCTGCGCCAGGTCGCCAACCTCCTGCTCGGCGAGAACGGCTTCTACGACGACATCTTCGAGGCCCTGCGCATCCCCTACGAGCCGGTCCGCTGGCTCAAGGACATCGACGCCAGCCACGACGACGACGTCACCAAGGCCGCCCGGGTCTTCGAGCTGATCCACTCCTACCGGGTCCGGGGCCACGTCATGGCCGACACCGACCCGCTGGAGTACCGCCAGCGCAAGCACCCCGACCTCGACATCACCGAGCACGGACTCACCCTGTGGGACCTGGAGCGCGAGTTCGCCGTCGGCGGCTTCTCCGGCAAGTCCCTGATGAAGCTGCGCGACATCCTCGGCGTGCTGCGCGACTCGTACTGCCGCACCACCGGCATCGAGTTCATGCACATCCAGGACCCCAAGCAGCGCAAGTGGATCCAGGACCGCATCGAGCGCCCGCACACCAAGCCGGAGCGCGAGGAGCAGCTGCGCATCCTGCGCCGGCTGAACGCCGCGGAGGCCTTCGAGACCTTCCTGCAGACCAAGTACGTCGGCCAGAAGCGCTTCTCGCTGGAGGGCGGCGAGTCCGTCATCCCGCTGCTGGACGCGGTCATCGACTCGGCGGCCGAGTCCCGCCTGGACGAGGTCGTCATCGGCATGGCCCACCGCGGCCGGCTGAACGTCCTGGCCAACATCGTCGGCAAGTCGTACGCGCAGATCTTCCGCGAGTTCGAGGGCAACCTCGACCCGAAGTCGATGCACGGCTCCGGCGACGTGAAGTACCACCTGGGCGCCGAGGGCACCTTCACCGGCCTGGACGGCGAGCAGATCAAGGTCTCGCTCACCGCCAACCCCTCGCACCTGGAGGCGGTCGACCCGGTCCTGGAGGGCGTCGCCCGCGCCAAGCAGGACATCATCAACAAGGGCGGCACGGACTTCACCGTCCTGCCGATCGCCCTGCACGGCGACGCGGCCTTCGCGGGCCAGGGTGTCGTGGCCGAGACCCTGAACATGTCGCAGCTGCGCGGCTACCGCACCGGCGGCACCGTCCACGTGGTCATCAACAACCAGGTCGGCTTCACCGCGGCCCCCGAGTCCTCGCGTTCCTCCATGTACGCGACGGACGTGGCCCGCATGATCGAGGCCCCGATCTTCCACGTGAACGGCGACGACCCCGAGGCGGTCGTGCGCGTCGCGCGGCTCGCCTTCGAGTTCCGTCAGGCGTTCAACAAGGACGTCGTGATCGACCTCATCTGCTACCGCCGCCGCGGTCACAACGAGTCGGACAACCCGGCCTTCACCCAGCCGCTGATGTACGACCTGATCGACAAGAAGCGCTCGGTGCGCAAGCTCTACACCGAGTCCCTGATCGGTCGCGGCGACATCACCCTGGAAGAGGCCGAGCAGGCCCTGCAGGACTACCAGGGCCAGCTGGAGAAGGTCTTCACGGAGGTCCGCGAGGCCACCTCGCAGCCGTCGACGGTCTCGCCCTCGGAGCCGCAGGCCGAGTTCCCGGTCGCCGTGAACACCGCGGTGACCACGGAGGTCGTCAAGCGGATCGCCGAGTCCCAGGTCAACATCCCCGACCACATCACCGTCCACCCGCGTCTGCTGCCGCAGCTCCAGCGCCGGGCGTCGATGGTCGAGGACGGCACCATCGACTGGGGCATGGGCGAGACCCTCGCGGTCGGCTCCCTCCTGCTGGAGGGCGTCCCGGTCCGGCTGGCCGGCCAGGACTCGCAGCGCGGCACCTTCGGCCAGCGCCACGCGGTGATCATCGACCGTGAGACGGGCGAGGAGTACACGCCGCTGCAGTACCTCTCCGAGGACCAGGCGCGGCTGAACGTCTACAACTCCCTGCTCTCCGAGTACGCGGCGATGGGCTTCGAGTACGGCTACTCGCTGGCCCGCCCCGAGGCGCTCGTGATGTGGGAGGCGCAGTTCGGCGACTTCGTCAACGGCGCCCAGACGGTCGTGGACGAGTTCATCTCCTCGGCCGAGCAGAAGTGGGCCCAGACGTCCGGCGTCGTCCTGCTCCTGCCGCACGGCTACGAGGGCCAGGGCCCGGACCACTCCTCGGCCCGCCCGGAGCGCTTCCTCCAGATGTGCGCGCAGAACAACATGACGGTCGCCATGCCGACGTCGCCGTCGAACTACTTCCACCTCCTGCGGTGGCAGGTGCACAACCCGCACCACAAGCCGCTGGTCGTCTTCACCCCGAAGTCGATGCTGCGCCTGAAGGCCGCCGCGTCGAAGGCGGAGGAGTTCACCACCGGCCAGTTCCAGCCGGTCATCGGCGACGCGTCGGTCGACCCGGCCGCCGTCAAGAAGGTCGTCTTCTGCGCCGGCAAGGTCTACTACGACCTGGAGGCCGAGCGGAAGAAGCGCGGCG
This sequence comes from Streptomyces sp. NPDC056628, assembly GCF_042792555.1. NCBI lineage: Bacteria > Bacillati > Actinomycetota > Actinomycetes > Kitasatosporales > Streptomycetaceae > Streptomyces > Streptomyces sp. NPDC056628. Next base: position 260,203 of record NZ_JBHTWG010000005.1, on the reverse strand, counting down.
TCACGGACACGGCGATCATCCGCATCGAGCGCCTGTACCCGCTGCCGGGTGCCGAGCTCCAGGCGGAGATCAAGAAGTACCCGAACGCCGAGAAGTACCTGTGGGCCCAGGAGGAGCCGGCGAACCAGGGTGCGTGGCCGTTCATCGCGCTCAACCTGATCGACCACCTGGACCTCGCGGTCGGCGCCGACGTCCCGCACGGCGAGCGCCTGCGCCGCATCTCGCGTCCGCACTCCTCGTCCCCGGCCGTCGGTTCCGCCAAGCGGCACCAGGCCGAGCAGGAGCAGCTGGTGCGTGAGGTGTTCGAGGCCTGATCCCGCGGATTTCCGCAGGAGAGCCCCGTACGGAAGGCCCGGCTCCGAGTCCCACCGACTCGGAGCCGGGCCTTCCGGCGTTCCTAGGGCCTTTCGTTTGGATCAGCCCGGCTGGGGCCGACGGGACATGGTGACGTGCCCGAGCGGGGTCTGGTGCGTGCAGCTGCAAGGCGGAGGAGGGAGTCGACGCGGAGCGTCGGCGAGTGACGACAACGCCGCAGATGCGCGTGCCAGGCCCCGCGACGCCGGGATGATCCAAACGAAAGGCCCTAGCTCAGGGCGGCGAGGAGATGGGCCAGGGCCCGTACGGTCGACCGGATCTCCAGCAGGTACGAGGTCGCGCCGGACGGGCGCCGGGCCGGCTCCGGCGCCCGCGACGGTTCGATGCCGACCGTGTCCACCTCCACGGCGAAGGGCAGCTGGAGCATCCGTACGGCGGTGGCGTGCTGGGCGGGGACGTGGAGCGCGGTCGTCACCAGCAGCAGCCGCTCCCCGGGCTCCGGTTCGGCGATCCGCTCGGCGAAGAAGGCGTAGCTGTCCGCGGTGTCCGCGCGGCGCCGCTCCGGCTCGCTCGACGGGGCGGCGACCACCCGGACGGGGAGCCGGCCGGGCGTGCGGTACGTGCGTACGGCCCAGGTGCCGCCGGGCAGTTCGGAGTGCTCACCCGCCACGGACTCCGGCGTCTGCAGGCCGAAGGCGCGGCGTGTGCCGAAGTCCAGCGCCTCGTACTCCTCAGCGAGTTCGGGTGCCCCGGCGAGCGCCGCGAGCTCGAACTCGTCGCCCAGGAAAGGGCGGTGGCCGCCGAGAGCGGTGACGGAGCCGGCCGTCACCCGCCCGGTGCGGATCAGCTGGGCGGCGTACGCCGTGCGTGCCAGGCAGGCCCGGATGAGGCCGCCCAGCACCAGGACGTGCTCGTAGTGGCCGTAGCGCAGGCGGGTGCCGCCGCACAGGCCGAGCGCCTCGGCCGCGGCCCGTACGAGCTGCCGCTGCTCGGGCCGCACGGGCAGGTCGTCGGCCAGGTTGCGCTCCCTGCCCCGCCGGGTGTCCCAGCGCCGGGTGAACACGTCGAGCCGGGCCAGCCGCTCCGCGGCGTCGCCTTTCCCGGCCGCGAGGTCGCGGGCCAGCTCGTGGTCCTGGTCGGTGCGGGCGAACGCCTCGACCAGCGCGCGCACCGGCGGGGAGGCCAGCCAGAACTCGATGTCCGCGGCCGGGTCGACTCCCGTGCCGACGAGGGGGACCGGTTCGAAGTGGGTACTCATGTCGTTCCGTCTCCGTGGGGGTGGGTCTACCGCGCGCCGTCCCGAGAACTGCCGGGAGGGGGGCGGGGTCACGGAGCCGGCCCGGGGGCCCCGGCCCGGCACGCAGCCGTGGCGGACAGGACATATCCTCACTGCATGTACTTCACCGACCGAGGCATCGAAGAGCTGGATAAGCGGCGTGGTGAGGAGGAGATCACCTTCGAGTGGCTGGCCGAGCAGCTGCGCACCTTCGTCGATCTGAACCCCGACTTCGAGGTGCCGGTGGAGCGGCTGGCGACGTGGCTGGCCCGGCTGGACGAGCAGGACGACGACATCTGACCAGGGACGGCGCCCCCGGGTCGGTGCCCCGCTGAGGGCGCGGGCGTTCAGTCCGGCGGCCGGACCGGCGCGCCGGCCAGGCCGAGCGTGCCGTGGGCCAGCAGGAGCGCGCCCGCCGTCGTCCAGCCGCCGCTGCGGCGGTGCAAACCCCAGGCCGTGAGGGGCAGACCGGCCGCGATCTGGGCCACGGAGAGCACACTGCCCCACGGTGCGGCGGCCCAGGCCGGCCAGGGGCCGGGACGGTCCTCCCGCGTCCCGCGCCGGTCCGCCCCGTCGCCCTCGGACCGGCTCACGCCCTGCGCCAGGCGGGTGTGGGGCCCCTCGCGCACGGCGGCACGCAGCCGCTCCGCGCTGTCGCCGGGAGCGAGGCCGCCGGGCAGGTCCACGCCCGCGCGCCGGAGGACGGCGAGCAGGCCCCGCAGGCGGGCGCGCGCGTCGGACGCCGGGTCGGGGCGGGTCAGTTCGTCGAGGGACCGCACGTCGAGAACCGGGTCGAGGCCGAGGCGCCCGGCGAAGGTGTGCATGGCCTCCTCCACGCCCGCCGGGGTGCCGTTGGCGAGCCACTCGTAGCCGACCGGGCGGCGGAAGCCCGAGGCGAGGGAGTACCCGGCGCGTTCGGTGTCCCACCATAGGGCGAGCACGGGCCACGGGGCGCCGACGGCGAGGGCGAGGGCCCAGCCGGAGAGGACGCGGTCGATCGGCTCGCCGCCCTCCTGCCAGGGCCTGCCCTCGGGCAGGAGGACGCTCCACCCGTCGCCGGCCGGCGCGAGCAGCATGTCCTCGCGCAGCAGGCGGGCCACGGGCGCGACGGAATCGGGTTCCGCCCGGCACAGGAGCAGGGCGCCCGGGGCCGGCTGGGCCTCGCGGGCGGACCGGGACTGTTCCGTCGACATGCCCCCACGCTAGGCCGGTTTGCCCGGTCAGCGGGATTTGTGATCACCAGAACGAGTGCCTTGACTTTCCCCGGCCGCGATATATCGTGTTTTGGAGAAGACGCGATATGGCGTGTCGTGTTCGGGTCCGGCCCGTGAGCCGCGCCCGGTCAGCCAGGAGGTCCGCACCATGCCCGAGTGGTCCGTCACGGAGCCCAGGAAACTCACCTTCGAGGAGCCGGTGCGGGACCTGCACGTCCGCATCGTCAACGGCACGGTGAACGTGGTGGGCACCGAGGAGGGTTCCGCCCGCCTGGAGGTCTCCGAGCTGGAGGGCCCACCCCTGGTGGTGACCCAGCAGCGCGGCACCCTGACCGTCGCCTACGAGGACCTGCCCTGGAAGGGATTCCTCAAGTGGCTGGACCGCAAGGGCTGGCGCCGCAGCGCGGTGGTCTCCCTGGCGGTGCCGGCCGGCACCCGCGTCGAGGTGGGCGTGGTCGGCGCGAGCGCGTTCGTCTCGGGGCTGCGGGGGCCGTCCGTGATCAAGGGCGTCACCGGCGACACCACGCTCGTCGGCCTGTCCGGCCCGGTCCGCGCGGACACCGTCTCCGGGAACCTGGAGGCGCAGGCCGTCACCGGTGACCTGCGCTTCAACTCGGTCTCCGGCGATCTGACGGTCGTCGAGGGGGCCGGCTCGTCCGTGAAGGCCGACTCGGTCAGCGGGTCCATGATCGTCGACCTCGATCCGGAGGGCCCGACGGACGTCCGGCTGACCAGTGTCTCCGGCGAGATCGCGATACGGCTGCCCGCCCCGGCGGACGCGGACGTCGAGGCCAACACGGCGAGCGGCACCATCTCCAACGCCTTCGACGACCTGCGGGTGCACGGCCAGTGGGGTGCCCACAAGATCACCGGACGGCTGGGCGCCGGCACCGGCAAGCTCCGGGCGACGACGGTCTCCGGCTCGATCGCCCTGCTGCGCCGCCCGCCACGGGAGGAGGAGTCCTGGGAGGGACGGACCGGCGGGGAGCCGGGCTCCACCCCGGGTGCGGCGCCGGGCCCGGTGGACGGCCCCGCGGGCGGGGCGGGGGACAATTCCCTCTCCGGCCCGGGCGACGTCCCGTCCGACACCCCCCCACCCCGCCCGGCCGACGGCACGACCGACAAGAAGGTGCTCTGACATGCCCCCCGTCTTCGCCCACGGCCGCCTCCGCCTGTATCTGCTGAAGCTGCTGGACGAGGCGCCCCGCCACGGCTACGAGGTGATCCGCCTCCTGGAGGAGCGCTTCCAGGGGCTGTACGCGCCGTCCGCCGGCACCGTCTACCCGCGCCTGGCCAAGCTGGAGGCCGAGGGCCTGGTCACCCACACCACCGAGGGCGGCCGCAAGGTCTACGCCATCACGGACGCGGGCCGCGCCGAACTGGCCGACCGCAGCGGTGAACTGGCCGATCTGGAGCTGGAGATCCGGGAGTCGGTCGCCGAGCTGGCCGCCGAAATGCAGGCCGATGTGCGCGGGGCGGCCGGGGATCTGCGGCGTGAGATGCGGGCCGCCGCGTCCGAGGCCCGCAAGGGCGGCTCCCGGTCGGAGACCTCCTTCGGCGACTTCTCGGACGTCGCCGACAAGGAGGCGTGGCGGGCCGCCAAGGAGGAGATGCGCCGGGCCAAGCAGGAGTGGAAGGAGCAGGCCCGCCGCGCCAAGGACGAGAGCCGTCGCGCCCGCGAGGAGGCCCAGCGCGCCCGGCGCCAGGCCAAGGAGGCGCAGGACCGCGCCCGGGCCCAGGCCCAGGAGGAGGTCCAGCGCATCGCCCGCCGGGTCCAGGAGCAGGTGCAGGACCACTTCGCGCGCGGCGACTGGCCCACGGGGCTGCGCGAGGGCCTGACGGAACTCGCCAAGGAGTTCGGGGACTTCGGCAAGGGCTACGGCAAGGGGCTCGGCCGGGACTTCGGCTTCGGCCGCCAGGGCGCCTCCTCATCGGGGGCCGACCGTGCCGGGTCCTCCCCCGCCGCCGATTCCACACGGCCCCCCGAGTACTCCGGGCCCCCCGAGTACTCCGAGACCCCGGAGGACTTCCCGGCCGGCTACGAGCCCTCCTGGTCCCATGAGGCCGGCACCGGAGATCCGGTCCGCGACCTGGACCGTCTGCTCGACCGGTTCCGCGACGACATCCGCGACGCGGCCCGCGACCATGGCGTGACGCCGGATCAGTTCCGGGACGTCCGCCGCCACTTGTCGACCGCGGCCGCCCACATCGGGGCCCTGCTGCGCGCACCCAAGCCCTGAAGGAGCCGGGCGGTACGGCGGCCGTACCGCCCGGCCTCACGGGCGGGAGCGGGCGGCGGCTCCTCAGCCCGCCTTGGTCTCCGGGCCGCCGTACAGCACCCGGGTGACGGACTCATGGGTCACCCCGTGGTCGGCGAGGGCCTCGGCGGGCACCCCGGGGCGGCCGATCAGGGCCAGCAGCAGATGCTCGTCGCCGATGTGCCGGTCCCGCCGGCCGACGGCCACGCGCAGCGACCGCGTCAGCACGTCCTTGGCCTCCTTGCTGAACGGGCGGTGCCCCGACCACCCGGTCCTGCTCCTGCGGTCCCCGGCGAGCGCTCCGACACCGTGCGTCTCCTCGACCCGGGCGACGATCTCCGTGACGTCGATCCCGAGCCCGGCGAGCGCCTCGGTCTCGGCCTGCGACAGCCCGCCCCGCCGCCGGGCGTCGCCGAGCGCCCGGCGTACGGAGTCGACCCACTCCCCGCCGCCGAGCGCCGCCAGGGCGAACGACGCGCGGCTGCCCTCCCGGTCGAGCAGCGCGAGCAGCAGATGCTCGGCCCCGACGGCCGGCGCCTCGTCCCGCTCGGCGTGCTCCGCCGCGCCCGTCACCACCGCGCGGGCGTCCTTCGTGAACCGCTCGAACATCAACGCCTCCCGTACTTCTTGTGCACGGCCTGCCTGCTGACCCCGAGTTCCGCGGCGATCTCCTGCCACGACCACCCTTGGTTGCGCGCGCTGCGCACCTGCACCGCCTCCAGTTGCTCCAGCAGCCGTCGCAGTGCCGCGACGGCCCGCAGGCCCACACGTGGATCGCGATCTCCCGCCCGCTCGGCGAGATCCGTTGCCTCGGTCATGCTGTCAATATTGGTTGACAGATGCCGGCATGTCAACCCTGGTTGACATGCCGGAACGCGAACGGCGGGCCCGGAGTCAGGTCCGGACCCGCCGTGCACAACGCGACGCCGTGCGGTCAGTTGGTGAGCACGATCTTCCCGAACTGCTCGCCGGACGCCAGCCGCTCGAAGCCCTCACGGGCCCGGTCCATCGGAAGCACCTCGTCGATCACCGGGCGCACCCCGGTCGCGGCGCAGAAGGACAGCAGGTCCTCCAGCTCGTCCTTCGTGCCCATGGTTGATCCGACGACCTTCAGCTCCAGGAAGAAGATCCGGGTGAGCTCGGCGTGGGAGGGACGGTCGCCGCTGGTGGCACCGGAGATGACCAGCGTGCCGCCCGGCTTCAGCGACTTCACGGAATGCGACCAGGTGGCGGCGCCGACGGTCTCGATCACGGCGTCGACCCGCTGCGGCAGCCGCGCCCCCGACTCCACGGCCTCCACGGCGCCGAGCTCCAGGGCGCGCTTGCGCTTGGCCTCGTCCCGGCTGGTGGCGAAGACCCGCAGTCCCGCCGCCTTGCCGAGGACGATGGCGGCCGTGGCGACACCACCGCCGGCCCCCTGCACCAGCACCGAGTCCCCGGGCCGTACACCGGCGTTGGTGAACAGCATCCGGTACGCCGTCAGCCAGGCGGTGGGCAGGCAGGCGGCCTCCTCGAAGGAGAGCTCCTTGGGCTTGGGCAGGACGTTCCACGTCGGGACGGCGACCCGCTCGGCGAAGGTGCCCTGGTACCGCTCGGTGAGGATGGAGCGGGGCTCCCGGGGGCCGACCCCGTGCCCGCTCTGGCCGATGACGGAGTGAAGGACGACCTCGTTGCCGTCCTCGTCGACGCCCGCGGCGTCGCAGCCGAGGATCATCGGCAGCCGTTCCTCGGGGAGGCCCACACCCCGCAGGGACCAGAGGTCGTGATGGTTCAGGGAGGCGGCCCTGACGTCGATGGTGCTCCAGCCGGGGCGGGCCTCGGGGGCCGGGCGGTCCCCCAACTCCAGGCCGGAAAGCGGCTGGTCGCGGTCGATTCGGGCGGCGTAGACAGCGAACATGACCTTGACGATAGGCTCCGCGCCCGGCCGGCGGAACGGCGGGGCGTTGTGAGACACGCCCTCTTGCCAAGCCGCAGGACGTCCCGGTGGACCTTCCGCGTCCCCGGGGGCCGCTCCGCGCGGCACTCCGGTCCCGCGCTCCCCGCCCACCCGGACGGGCGAGCGGGCGGGTAAAAAGACGGCACCCACCGGCGAGTGGGCGCACAGGGGACGACCCCGCCCGGGGAGCCGGGCGGGGTCGTCCTGGGGCGGGTCAGCGGCGGGCGACGCCCTCGGCCCGCGCGGCGGCGGCGACGGCCGCGGTGACCGCGGGGGCCACCCGCTCGTCGAACGGGGACGGGATCACGTAGTCGGCGGCGAGGTCGTCACCGACGACACCGGCGAGTGCCTCGGCGGCGGCGATCTTCATGCCCTCGGTGATCCGGGAGGCCCGCACCTGGAGCGCCCCGGCGAAGATGCCGGGGAAGGCGAGGACGTTGTTGATCTGGTTCGGGAAGTCCGACCGGCCGGTGGCCACGACCGCCGCGTACTTGTGCGCGACGTCCGGGTGCACCTCGGGGTTCGGGTTGGCCATGGCGAACACGAACGAACCCTCCGCCATGGAGGCGACGGCCTCCTCGGGCACCGTGCCGCCGGAGACGCCGATGAAGACGTCCGCGCCGGCCAGCGCCGACTCCAGCGACCCGGTGAGGCCGGCCTTGTTGGTGAACCCGGCCAGCTCCCGCTTGACGTCCGTCAGGTCGGTCCGGTCGGCCGACACGACGCCCTTGCGGTCGGCCACCGCGACATCACCGATGCCGGACTCGACCAGCATCCGGGCGATGGCCACGCCCGCGGCCCCGGCGCCGGAGATGACGGCCCGCAGGTCCGCGAGCCCCTTGCCGGTCAGCCGCGCCGCGTTGCGCAGCGCCGCCAGCGTGACGACGGCCGTGCCGTGCTGGTCGTCATGGAAGATCGGGATGTCGAGCCGCTCCTGCAGCTTGCGCTCGATCTCGAAGCACCGGGGGGCCGAGATGTCCTCCAGGTTCACCCCGCCGAAGGACGGCGCGAGGCGCACCACGGTCTCGACGATCTCGTCGACGCCGGTGCAGTCGAGGGCGATCGGGACCGCGTCGACGCCTCCGAACTGCTTGAAAAGGATCGCCTTCCCCTCCATCACCGGGAGGGAGGCTTCGGGGCCGATGTCACCGAGCCCCAGCACGGCCGTGCCGTCGGTCACGACGGCGACGACGGACGACTTCCACGTGTAGTCGTTGACGAGGTCCGGCTGCTCGGCGATCGCGCTGCACACTTTCGCGACGCCGGGCGTGTACGCCAGGGACAGGTCGTCCTTGTCACGGACCGGCACGGTGGCCTGCACGGCCATCTTGCCGCCGCGGTGCAGGGCGAATGCCGGATCGAAGGAATCGAGGGGCTCGACCCCGCCGTCCTGATCGGTATTGCCCCCGCTGCGAGGATTGACGATCTCCGCTGCCACTTTGTCTGACCCCTTAGGTTTTCTGGTTGAGGGTGGGACCACTCCTGGTGAGAAGTGGGCGGGGACGCGTATGGCCCTGCTCGTTGATACGTACGACGTACGACGTACGGCCCATACGCGACGGGCGCGCCGCACACGCGCCCTGAGCCCCGGATGAGGGGTGTAAAGAACCTTCTTACCGGACGGACCGCGCCGCGACGAGTCCAATACGTGCAAGATCACATGACGCATGGGGAGACTTCCTCACCCATGGATACGAATCGGACACGACGCGAAGGTGCCACCGGTGTGAATCGTGCCGAAATGGCCGGACAATCAACACCAAACATCATGAAGGGTCGATGACCCTCACGCATTCCGCACACGACCGGCTCGTGTCCTGTGAAACGCCGAAGATCTTCCGGCCGGAAGGACGGATTCCCGTAAGAGGTGCGGTCAGGATGGACCGACCTGCGGCTGTTCGGGGGTAACCCGTTATCCGATTTTGACATGACGGGCGCCCTGAATGGCCCAGTCCGAATGGCAAGATGCCGTAATCACACAGGGTCGCGACACTCGAAGACGCGTGCTCCCGTCGCCCTGAGTACTCCAGGCGCCTGCCGGTCACCGGCAGGCGTCCGCCCCATCGGCAACTCCACCCATCCGCCGGAGGAACCCACCATGACCGCACGCACCACCCGTCGTACGACCGCCGCTCGCTCCCGGTTGGCAGTGGTCGGCTCGATCGCGGTCGCAGGCGCACTGATTCTCACCGGTTGCGGTGACCAGACCGACAGCAACGCGGACGGCTCCGGCTCGAAGAGCGCGGCGCCGCTCGCCGACAAGCTGCCGCAGGCGATCCGCGACAAGGGCGTCATCAAGGTCGGCTCGGACATCGCCTACGCCCCGGTCGAGTTCAAGGACGACTCCGGCAAGACGGTCGGCATCGACCCCGATCTGGCCGCCGCCATGGGCAAGCAGCTCGGTGTGACGTTCCAGTTCGAGAACGGCACCTTCGACAGCCTCATCACCGGTCTGCGCTCCAAGCGCTACGACATCGCCATGTCGGCGATGACGGACACGAAGGACCGCCAGGAGGGCATCGACTCGGACACCGGCAAGAAGGTCGGTGAGGGCGTCGACTTCGTCGACTACTTCACGGCCGGTGTCTCGATCTACACCCAGAAGGGCAAGAACACCGACATCAAGACCTGGTCGGACCTGTGCGGCAAGAAGATCGTCGTACAGCGCGGCACGGTCTCCGAGGACCTGGCCAAGGCCGAGGCCAAGAAGTGTTCCGGTGGCAAGACCATCAGCATCGAGGCCTTCGACAACGACCAGCAGGCCCAGACCCGCCTGCGCGCCGGTGGCGCCGCCGCCGGCTCGTCCGACTTCCCCGTCGCCGCGTACGCCGTGAAGACCTCCGGCGGCGGCAACGACTTCCAGCTGGTCGGCGAGCAGGTCGAGGCCGCCCCGTACGGCATCGCGGTCGCCAAGAACAACACCCAGCTGCGGGACGCCCTCAAGGCCGCCCTCGACGCTGTCATCAAGAACGGCGAGTACGGGAAGATCATCAAGAAGTGGGGCGTCGAGGACGGTGCGGTGAAGGAAGCCACCGTCAACGGCGGCAAGTGACCGCGCCGGACAGCGGGCACTGAAAGGCAACACCTGTGACTGACATCGACAAGAAGGACGGGCCGGCGCACACCCCGCCGGCCGGTCCGGAGGCCATCAAGGCCATCCCGGTCCGCCACTACGGACGGTACGTCTCCGCCGTCGTGGCGCTCGCCCTCTTCGGCGCGATCGTCTACGCCTTCTCCCAGGGCAAGATCAACTGGGGTGCGATACCGGACTACTTCTTCGACGACCGCATCCTCGACGGCGTCGGCAAGACCCTGCTGCTGACGATCCTGTCCATGGCGATCGGCATCATCGGCGGCATCCTGCTCGCCGTGATGCGCCTGTCCAAGAACCCCGTGACCTCGTCCATCGCGTGGTTCTACATCTGGTTCTTCCGCGGCACCCCGGTCCTGGTCCAGCTCATCGTCTGGTTCAACCTCGGCCTGGTCTTCGAGTACATCAACCTCGGCCCGTTCTACAAGAACGAGTGGTCGGACTTCATGACGCCGTTCCTGACGGCGCTGCTGGGTCTCGGCCTCAACGAGGCGGCGTACATGGCGGAGATCTGCCGCGCCGGTCTGCTCGCGGTCGACGAGGGCCAGACGGAGGCCTCGCACGCGCTCGGCATGAGCCACGTCAAGACGCTGCGCCGCATCGTCATCCCGCAGGCCATGCGCGTGATCGTGCCGCCCACGGGCAACGAGGTCATCAACATGCTGAAGACGACCTCGCTGGTCTCGGTCGTCCAGTACCCCGAGCTGCTGCGCGCGGCCCAGGACATCGGCCAGACCTCCGGCGCCCCGGCCGAGATGCTCTTCCTCGCGGCCGCCTGGTACCTGCTGCTGACCTCGCTCTTCAGCATCGGCCAGTACTACCTGGAGCGCTACTACGCGCGCGGTTCCAGCCGGTCCCTGCCGGCCACGCCGTTCCAGAAGATCAAGGCGAACCTGCTGTCCCTGTCCAACCGCTCGGCGTCGACGGGAGGCACCGCATGAACGCCATGGTCAAGGCCGAGGGCGTCCACAAGTCCTTCGGCCCGGTAGAGGTCCTCAAGGGCATCGACCTCGAGGTCAAGCAGGGTGAGGTGTTCTGCCTCATCGGTCCCTCGGGCTCCGGCAAGTCGACCTTCCTCCGGTGCATCAACCACCTGGAGAAGATCAACTCCGGACGGCTGTACGTCGACGGCGAGCTGGTCGGCTACCGCCAGAAGGGCGACAAGCTCTACGAGCTCAAGGACAGCGAGGTCGCGCTGAAGCGCCGGGACATCGGCATGGTGTTCCAGCGGTTCAACCTGTTCCCGCACATGACGGCCCTGGAGAACGTCATGGAGGCGCCGATCCAGGTCAAGGGCGTCGCCAAGGCCCAGGCCCGGGAGCGGGCGCGCGAGCTCCTCGACCGGGTCGGCCTGTCCGACAAGGCCGGGAACTACCCCTCGCAGCTCTCCGGCGGCCAGCAGCAGCGGGTGGCGATCGCCCGCGCGCTCGCGATGGACCCGAAGCTGATGCTGTTCGACGAGCCCACCTCGGCGCTCGACCCGGAGCTGGTCGGCGACGTCCTGGACGTCATGCGCGACCTCGCCGAGTCCGGCATGACGATGGTCGTCGTGACCCACGAGATGGGCTTCGCCCGCGAGGTCGGCGACAGCCTGGTCTTCATGGACGGCGGTGTGGTCGTCGAGTCCGGCGATCCGCGGGAGGTCCTGACCAACCCGCAGCACGAGCGGACGCAGGCGTTCCTGTCCAAGGTGCTCTGACCGAGGACACCGGAGAGGGGCGGTACGGGTGATCCGTACCGCCCCTCTCGTCCTGTGCTACTTCAGCGCCAGCACCAGCGCGTCCGACGGGGAGCACCAGACCGGCCGGGCCTCCCCGAAGCCCTTCTCGCGCAGGACGCGCGCGTGCCACGCGGCCGAGGGCGTGTCGCCGTCGGCGTGGTCGCCGTAGATCTCGAAGCGGCGGGCCGTCGGCTCGGCTAGGGCCGGGTCCCGGGCCGCGAGCCGCCACCACTCGGACCAGTCGGGGACGCCGTCCGCCCTGGCCCGCTCCATGCGCGCGTGGCGCTGGGCGCGCTCCGCGGCGTTGATCCGGGGCGTCGAATCGTCGATCATGTGGTCCGCGTTCATGAAGACACCGCCGTCACGGACGAGCTCCGCGACCTGACCGTAGAGGGCCACCAGGGGTTCCGTGTGCAGCCAGTGCAGGGCCGTGGCGGTCAGGACGGCGTCGTAGGAGTCGTACGGCAGCCTGGCCGGCCAGGCTGGGTCCTTGAGGTCGGCCGTGACGAACGAGATCCGCTCGTCGCCCGCGAAGGTGCCCTCGGCGATGGCGAGGAGCGCCGGGTCGAGGTCGACGCCGGTGCTGGTGGCCTCCGGGAACCGCGCGAGCAGCCGCGCCGAGATGCTTCCGGTGCCGCACGCGAGGTCGAGCACGCGCGGGGCCGGGCCGACGAGGGCTTCGACCATGTCCAGCATGATCCGGAAGCGGTCCTCGCGGTCGGGCATGTACCACTCCTGCTGCCGGTCCCAGCTGCGCTGCCAGCCGGCCCAGTCCGCCGTGGCCATGGTGGCCGAGTTGTCCAAGTCCGTCATCTGGCCCCTCCGTCACAGGATTGCGTAATACCCTGGATGCGCGATCACCCATTACCCGACCGCACGACGACGATAGAACGTCACCGTAAGGACTACAAGTGGAACTGGCCTATTACTCGGACTACGCCGTACGACTCGTCAACAGCGAGGACCCGGCCCGGGGCAAGGACTCGCTGACCTCGGTCGAGGCCGTCCGCGACCTCTTCGGCGGCAGCCAGGAGGCGGCCCGCCGCGCCACCGATGCCGACGTCACCCGCTTCCGCTCGGTCCGCGCACGGCTGCGGTCGGTGTTCGAGGCGGCGGACCAGGGCGACGAGTCCACCGCGGTGAACCTGCTGAACGCCCTCCTCCTGGAGTTCCCGGTGAGCCCGCAGATCTCCGGGCACGACGTCCGGGACGACGACGGGCGCCCGCTGTGGCACATGCACCTGGCCGACCACCCGTCGAACGCTACGGCCGGCTACGCGGCCATCGCCGCGATGGGCCTGGCCTTCCATCTGACGGAGTACGGCGTCGACCGGCTGGGGCTGTGCGAGGCGTCACCCTGCCGCAACGCCTACCTGGACACCTCGACCAACCGCTCCCGGCGCTACTGCTCGGACCGCTGCGCGACCCGCGCCAACGTCGCCGCCTACCGGGCCCGCAAACGCCTGGAGGCCGACCGGTCGGCCAGCACCGGCCGCACGGCCGACAGCGCCCAGCGCAGCACCGCGAACAGCGAGCGCTGACCGGGCTTGCGCGGCCGCACCCGCAGCCGTACGCGGCCCAGGATCAGCTCGTCCGGGACGACGCCGTAGTCGGTGCTGTCGCCGCCCGCGAACGCGTTGTCGGCCAGCACCCACCAGCCGCCCTCCCGGCGCTCGACCGCGCGCTTGACGACCAGCAGGTCCTGCTGGAAGGGATGGCGCAGGACGACGACGTCACCGGGCCTGGTGCGGCCCCGGTGCGACACGACGAGCAGATCGCCGTGGTAGAGCGTGGGCACCATGGAGGGTCCGGTCACCTCGGCCCACCCGAAGGGCCGCCCGGCACGCCCGCGCTCGGTCTCCTGCGACAACTCCGGCATCCCCGGCACCTCCCCGGTACGGTCCTCCACCAGTCTCAGTCTCACCCCGGACTTTTGTCCTAAGCCCACGGGGGCACTCGCGAAATCCGGTCTTGCAGGGAGTAATGTCCCACCTGAGAAGACGATCACGAGGAAGGAATGCTCCATGCTTTCCCGCCTGTTTGCCCCCAAGGTCAAGGTCAGCGCACACTGCGACCTGCCCTGCGGTGTGTACGACCCGGCCCAGGCCCGCATCGAGGCGGAGTCGGTGAAGGCCGTCCAGGAAAAGATGGCCGCCAACGACGACCCGCACTTCCAGGCGCGTGCCACCGTCATCAAGGAGCAGCGCGCCGAGCTGGCCAAGCACCACGTCTCGGTTCTCTGGAGCGACTACTTCAAGCCCCCGCACTTCGAGAAGTACCCGGAGCTGCACCAGCTGGTCAACGACGCCCTGAAGGCCCTCTCGGCCGCCAAGGCGTCGACGGACCCGGCGACGGGCCAGAAGGCTCTGGACTACATCGCCCAGATCGACAAGATCTTCTGGGAGACCAAGAAGGCCTGAACCCAGGCCATTTCGTCGTTCTCCCGACTCCCGAAGGGGCTTGCCCGGTTCGCCGGGCGGGCCCCTTCGGTGTCGGTCGGCGCGGCGGGGAGTGGGTGTCCTCGCCGGCCGTTCACCGTGTGAGCCAGCGGTTCCCTCGGTGTGCCGTGACGGTGCTCACCCGGTGAGAAGTGGCCCTTGATCGTCGTGGTCCCGTAGGTTCTGGCATGTCCACGCAGCCGGTGCAGCCGTCCGGCGGTGGTCTCACGGGGGTGATGTGGCCGGCATGGCCGAGGCGGACCGCCTCGCCGTGCCCGGTGTGAGCGGATCGCTGCGCCTGCGGGCCGCCCTCGGTGGACGAATGCCGATCCCCGGGGGGAACACCGTTGCCCGAGTCACGTTCGACGGCCGTCATGGAGGCCGCGGTCGTCCCCCGCGCGCCCGCCGCGGAACCGATGTCCCACCGGCGTCGCCGGTCGCTCCTGTGGACGGTCCCGGTGGCGTGGACCATCGCCCTCGGGCTGTGGGGGCTCTCCCGGCAGCACAGCGTCTGGCGCGACGAGGCCGCGACCTGGCAGGTGGCCCGGCGCTCCACCGGGGCGATGGCGCACCTGCTGGAGCACGTCGACGCCGTGCACGGCCTCTACTACCTGTTGATGCACGCCCTGTTCAGCTGCTTCGGCAGCGGCACGACCACCCTGCGGCTCCCCTCCGTGCTGGCCATGGCCGTCGCGGCGGCCTGCGTGACCCGCCTCGGGCAGCGAACGGCCGGGGCCTGGGCGGGGCTGGCGGGCGGACTGGCCCTCGGGCTGCTCCCGGCCGTGCAGTTCCACCTCCAGGAGGGACGCCCGTACGCCCTCGTGACCGCCGGGGCCGGGGTCGCGACCTTGCTGCTGGTGAGCGCCCTGGAAGGACGCGCCCGGCGTCGGCACTGGGCCGCCTACGCGGCCACGGTCGCCGTCTGCGGGCTGCTGAACTGGCTGTCGCTGCTGGTGCTGCCCGCGCATCTCGTGACCCTGGCGTGGACCCGTGCCACGCGTCGGGTCCTGGCACGCTGGGCGGTGGCGTCGGCGCTCGCCGTGGCGGCGGTGCTGCCGCTGATCCTGTTCAGCCTCGGGCAGGCCGAACAGGTCTCCTGGATACCGCCGGTGACCTGGCACATGCTCATCGGCCCCGGGGTCCTCGTCGCGATCGGGGTGCTGGGCGCCCTGGCGGACCGTCCGCACCCCCGGCGCCCGTCGGCGGCGGCCGTAGGGCTGCCGCTGCTCGCGGTGCCCCAACTCCTGCTCCTCTGCGTCTCCTTGGTGAAGCCGCTCTTCCTGGACCGCTACGTGCTGTTCTCGATGCTGGGCCTGGCGCTGCTGATCGGCGCCGCGCTGGGCGCGGCCGTCCGGGCGGTCCGGCCGCGGCTGCCGAGGGTGTCGGCAGTGCTGGTCCCGGTGGCGGTCGCGGTGGCGCTGGCCGCGCTGCTGCCCCAGGCGCTGGCCAAGCGGTCCCCGGCGAGCCGGGTGGACGACGTGCTGGCCGTGGCGGCGGACGTACGGCGACTGAAGCGGGACGGCGACGCCGTGGTGTTCGTACCGGCGGCCCGGCGGGACACCGCGCTGGTGTCGCCGTCCGCCTTCACGGGGGTGCGGGACATAGCGCTGGCCCGTGGCCCGGTGGAGTCCGGCACGTTGAAGGGCGAGGAGGCGTCGCCCGCCCGGATACGGTCAGCGATGCTGGCCCGGCGGCGCATCCTGCTCGTCACGGACGCGGCGGCGGTGGCCCGGCCGGTGTCGGCGCGCCGGGACCAGGTCAAGTCGGCCGTGCTCGAGCGGTACTTCACCGTGGTGACGGACGTACAGGTGCGCGGGCGGCGGGTGACGGTGTACGAGCGGCGGCCGTCCCGGTGAGCGGCGGCGGCCGGTCCTACGATCACCTCATGGGCATCCGCTGGACGTACGCCTTCGTGGACCGGCCCGCCGCCGTCTTCGAGCGGGCCCACTCCTTCTGGGCGGCGGTGACGGAGAGCGGCCTGTCGGCCTTCCGGGGCGACCGGGACGAGTTCGTCACCCTGCTGCCGGGCGACGGGGCGGACGCCTGCGTCAAGGTGCAGGGGGTCGGGGCGGGGGCCGGGGGCGCGCATCTCGACTTCGCCGTCGAGGACGTACGGGGGTTCGTGGACGGCGCGTCGGAGCGCGGGGCCGGCGTGGTCGCCGAGCACGACGGGTGGGCCGTGCTGCGCACACCCGCGGGGGTGGCGTTCTGCGCGGTGCCGTGGGCCGGGGAGGCGGTCCGGCCGCCCGTCGTGCGCGGGAGCCGACCCGACCAGGTCTGCCCGGACGTGCCGCCCTCCGCGTTCGACGCCGAAGTCGCCTTCTTCGAAGCCCTGTTGGACGGCTGGGAGTCTCGGCCCGGCTCGCGCCCCGAGTTCCACGTGCTGCGTCCCCCGGCCGGACTGCCGGTCCGGATCCTGATCCAGCGGCTCGGCGAGGAGCGCGCGGCCTCGGCGCATGTGGACCTCGCCTGCGCGGATGTGGCGGCGACCCGGGCCCGGCACGAGGGACTGGGCGCCGCCTTCGTCGCGCGGGGTGCGCACTGGACGGTGATGCGGGACCCGGCGGGCGGCGTCTACTGCCTGACGGCACGGGATCCGGGCACGGGCGCGCTCAGCGCGTCCTGACGAAGCAGAGGACGTCCGCCCCGTCCTGCCCCGGTGCGGGCCGCGTGCACTCCGGCGGGGGTGACGGACTCGTCGCGTTCTCCCAGACGTACGGCCCCGGCGGCTCGGCGGCGTCCCGCAGCCACAGCGTCACGCCGCCCGCGACGGCCACCAGGACCAGCCAGGCCGCCACGATCCACCGCCATGTCCGGTGGCTCCGCTCCGTCACCCCCACCGCTCCACGTCGACCACAGCGCCCGCCGGCAGGGGTCCGTACACGTGCGGGAACTCCTCGCCGCCCGGCTCCACCGCCTCGTAGCGCAGCGGCACGTCCAGCCGCTCGGGGTCGACGACCAGCACCACCAGGTCGTCGGGGCCGTCGTAGGAGCCGTAGAGGAAGCCGGCGACCGTCGGGAGCTGGGCGCGGGTCGAGCAGTGGATGAAGCCCTCCTGCTGGAGCGTGCGGCCACGGGTGGACAACTCATAGGCGCCGCGCTCGCGGGCGGCCTCCCAGAGCGAGCGCTCCGTGAGGTGGAGGATGTACGCGTGTTCGGGCATGCGGCGAGCCTACGGTCCGGGGCGGACCGGCTTCCCGCCGCGGGTCAGGATTCGGTCGCGGTGGTCTTCTCGGGCCGACCGGGCGGGGCGGGCTGTCCGGACGGGGCGGGCTGTCCGGGCGGGGCGGGCTGGTCGTGGTGGTGCTCGGCGGCCTCCGGGGGGTGCGCCCCGCAGTCAGGGTTCCGGCAGGGGCCGGCGACCCAGGTGGGGACCCATGCGCCCAGCGTCTTGTGACGCCGGACGACCGTTTCGACGGGCTGTCCGCAGTCGGGACAGACGTACTCTTCGCTGCCCATGCCTTCAGGGTAGGGCGGCTCGGGGCTCAGCGCTTCCTGCTGTACGTACGGACCACGGTTCCGTTGCGAAAGGCGCGGACCTCGTCGAGGGCGAACTCGGTGACGGCGAAGCCCGCGCCGAACATCGGCATGCCCGTCCCGTAGACGACCGGATAGCTCTTGACGACCAGTTCGTCGATCTCGTCGAGCAGGGCGCCGGCGAGCCGCGAGCCGCCGCACAGGTAGATGTCGAGTCCGCCCTCCTCGGCCTTCAGCGCGCGAACCTCGCCGACGACGTCGTCCGTGATCAACTCGACCTCCGGGTCCGGGGACTCCGGCAGGGAACGCGTCGCGACGTACTGGCGCAGGTGTGCGTACGGGCTGGTGATGCCCACTTTCAGGGCCTCGTCGTAGCTGCCGCGGCCCTGGATGACGGTGTCGAACCGCTTGTTCTCCAGGTGGTCGACGCCGAGGGCGCGGCGGCCCTGGGTCGCCACCGTCTCCGGGTACTGCTCCGTGAGGTACGCCAGGAACTCCTCGTCCACGAAGCGGAACATGTCCGTGGCGTCGCCGGCCGGGTCCCCGATGAAGCCGTCGAGGGAGCAGGCGATGAAGTACGTGAGCTTTCGCAAGCCGGTCTCTTTTCGTAGGCCGACCACAACCACTTCGATTGCAGTGCTTCAGTTGTAGTACTCCGGGTGCAGTGGTTACAAGGGATTTTCCGTGAGGGCTTCAAGCGTCCACCGCTCCCCCGGGCTGCCCGGCGGCGGCGAGGTCGTCACCGTGCTCTGTCCGGCGATACTCGGCCTGCTCCTGGAGCGCCTGACCCTGCCGGACGTCCACAGCAGCGTCCTGCGCGGCGTGACCGTCCTGGACGGGCCGGCGGAACGGATCACGGCGACGGTGGCGCCGGAGGAGCGGGCGCCGACCGCGAGAGGCGGGTGGGGTGGTGGGCGGCGGGGTTCAGGCGCGCGGCTCGCGCCACATCGGCCACATCCGCGGGCCGTCCGGGAGGTCGAGGGGGCGTCCTTCAAGGGTGAAGCCGAGGCGTTCGTACAGCACACGGCTGCGGGCGCTGCTCGCCTCCAGATAGGCGCCGAGGCCCTCCTGGTCGCAGCGGTCGAGGACGGAGGTGATGAGGGCCGTGCCCAGGCCCTGCCCCTGCCGCTCCGGGGCCGCGGCGATCATCCACAGGTACTCGTGGGCCCGCCCGGCCGGATGGATCCCGGCGGTCAGCCGGCCGATCAGTTCGACGCGCTCGTTGTCCGGGTCGACGGCCGCACGCAACTGGGCGGGGCCCTCGTCGTCCTGCTCGGGTGCGTCGGCGGGAACGGACATCCACAGCGCGCAGGCCGTGCCGTCCTCGGTGAGGTCGATCCGGCCGTGGGCCAGGACGACATCGGTGAACGCGGCCATCAGTCGCGGGTGGATGGTGCGGCGGTGCTCCTCGCCGGGGAAGACCCAGTTGCTGACCGGGTCGTTCTGGAAGGCCGCGTCCAGCAGCCCCACCACCAGCTCCCGGTCCGCCTCGCCCGCCGTCCGGATCGCCACGCCCATGAGTCCGCGCCCCTTCGTCTCAACCGGGCTTGATCGTAGGGCCGTTGACCGTGCGGTGCCGCACCGGCGACGACTTTGACGCGATCCGTTCGCCTCGCGGACGCGGGAGGCGGGCGCGGAGACCCGCGCACGGAGGCGGGCGTGAGACGGGCCCCGCACACCGTGGGGATGTGCGGGACCCGCCGGGCCGGAGCCACCAGGGCGCCGTACGGGGTCAGGAGCCGTACGGCCCCGATGGCTCCGGGGTCCTCACGGCCGCGGCGGACGCCGCGGCCCTCAGGCGCTGCGCCGGGTCACGAACTCGGCCAGCGCCAGCAGTCCACCCGCCTCCTCCGGCTCGGGCACCGCGCGGGCGAGCGCCTGCACGGCACGGGCCATCCGGTCCGCGGCCTGGGCCTGCGCCCAGTCGCGACCGCCCGCCCGTTCCACGGCCAGCGCGGTGCGCCGAAGGTCCCCCTGGTCGAAGGGCGCCTCGTACAGCGCGGCCAGCTCCCGGGCCGCCGGGCCGCCCGAGGTGAGCGCCGCGACGACGGGAAGCGACTTCTTGCGGGCGGCGAGGTCCGCTCCGACCGGCTTGCCGGTACGGCTCGGGTCTCCCCATATGCCGATCACGTCGTCGATGAGCTGGAAGGCGAGCCCGGCCTCGCGTCCGAACGCGTCCAGCGCCCGGACCTCGTCGTCGCCGGCGCCCGCGTACAGCGCCCCGAGCGCGCAGGCGCAGCCGAGGAGCGCGCCGGTCTTGGCCTCGGCCATGGCGAGCACCTCGTCGAGGGAGACCTCGGTGGGGCGCCGCTTCTCCAGCGCGGTGTCGGCGTGCTGGCCCGCGCACAGTTCGACCACGCAGTCGGCGAGCCGGGACGCGGCCGCGGAGGACGCCGGGTGCGGGTCGTCGGCGAGCAGACGCAGGGCCAGTGCCTGCAGGGCGTCCCCGGCGAGGATCGCGTCGGCGTCGCCGAACACGGTCCACGCGGTGGGCCGGTGCCGGCGGGTGGTGTCCCGGTCCATCACGTCGTCGTGCAACAACGTGAAGTTGTGGATCAGTTCCACCGCGACCGCCGCCCGCAGGGCCGCCGCCCGCCCCCGTGGCCCGCCGAGCGTCGCCGCGGCGGTGAGGACCAGGGCGGGCCGGATGGCCTTGCCCGCGCCGCCCGTCGCCGGGGCTCCGTCCGGGTCGGTCCAGCCGAAGTGGTAGAGCGCGATCCGGCGCATGGCGGGCGGCAGCGACTCGACCGCGGCGCGCATCTCGGGGTCGACGGACGCCCGGGTGCCCTCCAGGATCACCGCCGCCTCGGGCGGCACGGCCGGCCCCGGGCGGTCCGGTGGGCCGGTCAGGACGGGCCCCCGCCCCTCCGGCGGCTCGGACGCACGCGGTACCCCGGCGGGGCGGTGCTGTGTCTCCGTCATGAACTCACCCACGGCCTCGCCTCGATGAGTCGGCCCACGGCGGCCCTTCCGCTCCGGCTGGACGCCTACGGCGTGGGTCTACCCACGCGGAGAGTGCGGAACACGGCGTACCGCCGGCGACGGTCATCGCCAACGGCCGATCTCGACGTTCTCCAGGACGCCGAGGGCGTCCGGGACCAGGACCGCGGCCGAGTAGTACGCCGTCACGAGGTAGTTGATGACGGCCTGCTCGTTGATGCCCATGAAGCGGCACGACAGGCTCGGCTCGATCTCGTCCGGGATGCCCGCCTGCTGGAGCCCGACGACCCCCTGCTCCGCCTCACCGGTGCGCAGCGCGATGATCGAGGTCGTCCGGGCGTCGGTGACCGGGATCTTGTTGCACGGGAAGATCGGCACGCCCCGCCAGGTGGGGATGCGGTTGCCGCCCATCTCGATGGTCTCCGGGACCAGTCCGCGCTTGTTCAGCTCGCGTCCGAACGCGGAGATCGCACGCGGGTGGGCGAGGAACATCTTGGTGCCGCGCCGCCGGCTGAGCAGCTCGTCCATGTCGTCGGGGCCGGGCACGCCGTCGTGCGGCTGGAGCCGCTGGTCGTACTCGCAGTTGTGAAGCAGGCCGAACTCGCGGTTGTTGACGAGTTCGTGCTCCTGGCGCTCCTTCAGGGCCTCCACGGTGAGCCGCAGCTGCTGCTCGGTCTGGTTCATCGGCTGGTTGTACAGGTCGGCCACGCGTGTGTGGATGCGCAGCACGGTCTGGGCGATGCTCAGTTCGTACTCACGAGGCCGGGCCTCGTAGTCGACGAAGGTGTGCGGGATGTCCGGCTCGCCGCTGTGGCCGGCCGCCAGGTCGAGCGCCTTCTCGCCGTACTTGTTGGTGCGCTGCGCGGGGATCGACCGCAGCCGCTCCAGATGCCCGCGCAGCGACTCGGCGCGCTCCGCGACCTGCTCGAAGTCCCGCCGGTCCAGGACCAGGACGGTGCAGGCGGTCACCGTGCGGGCCGTGTACTCCCAGATGGCGTCGGAGTCGAGCAGCGCCTGCTCGCCGAGGTAGGCGCCGTCGGCGAGGACACCCAGCAGCTCGTCCTCCCCGTAGGGGCCGGCGCCGATCTTCTCCACCCTGCCGTGCGCGAGCAGGTACACGGCGTCGGTCGGGCTGCCGAACGAGGCGATGACCTGTCCGGCCGCGAACTCCCGCTGCACGCACCGCTGGGCGAGCTCGAAGAGCACGTCCTCGTCCTCGAAGGACCGCAGCGCCGGCAGTTCACCCAGCTCGGCGGGGATGACCTCGACCCGGTCACCGGTCTTCACGAACGTGACGCGGCCGTCCCCCACGGCGTACGTCAGACGCCGGTTCACCCGGTACGTGCCGCCCTGCACATTGACCCAGGGCAGCATGCGCAGCAGCCAGCGGGAGCTGATCTCCTGCATCTGGGGTGCCGACTTGGTCGTGGTGGCCAGGTTCCGTGCGGCCGCAGTGCCGAGACTCTGCTGCGCCTTGGCCTGCTCCGTACGGATCTCTTCGCCTACCGACATATGGAATTGCCCTCCTGGTCGTGCACCGGCGCCGTCGCGGCGCCACGCGTAGCGATCTTCCTGACCAGGCTTTCATCACGGAGCGTGTTGATGCTATTACACGAACGAGGGGGAATGGATCACACGCCCGCTGGGCAGACGGAGGTCTTCTGTCCATCCGTACCGGCGCCGAGGACTGGCCGAAACAGCTCGCTCACCGTGCGAGCGGCGGAGCGGCAAGGAGTCCTTTCTTCCGTTTCCGGTAAAGCACCGGTACGAGGCGGCCGCATCCGGCGGCCGCCCCACGGCACGAGGAGGCGTACATGGCCACACCCATGTCCGCGAGCAGATTCCTGCAGAGGCTGCGCGCGGAGGGCGTGACGGTCGTCGAGGTCGGCGACTGGGAGCACCACAACCGCAACCACGTGGGGCCCTGGGGCCCCGTGCACGGCGTGATGATCCACCACTCGGTGACCAAGGGCAGCGCACACACCGTGGAGCTGTGCCGCAAGGGCTACGAAGGGCTGCCCGGCCCGCTCTGCCACGGGGTGATCACCAAGGACGGCAAGGTCCACCTGGTCGGCTACGGCCGTGCCAACCACGCCGGCCTCGGCGACGACGACGTGCTGCGCGCGGTCATCGCGGAGACGGCGCTGCCGCCGGACAACGAGGCCAACACCGACGGCAACCGCCACTTCTACGGCTTCGAGTGCGAGAACCTGGGCGACGGCAAGGACCCCTGGCCCGAGGCGCAGCTGGACGCGATCGAGCGCGTGTCGGCCGCCATCTGCCGGCATCACGGCTGGAACGAGCGCTCGGTGATCGGGCACCTGGAGTGGCAGCCCGGAAAGGTGGACCCGCGCGGGTTCACGATGGCGTCCCTGCGCGGGCGCGTGAAGGAGCGGCTGAAGTAGCGGCCCCGTGCCGGTCACAATGGCCGGGTGACCAGCCGTGACGCCGTACCCGACCTCGCCGCCCTGCGGCCCCGGCTGCCCTCGCCGCTGCGCGAGTCGGCGGACGGGCGGCTGGAGCGGCGCGGGGTGCGGCTGCTGCTCAAACGGGACGACCTGATCCACCCGGAGCTGGTCGGCAACAAGTGGCGCAAGCTCGCGCCGAATCTGACGGCCGCGGCCGGACGGACGGTCGTCACCTTCGGCGGCGCCTATTCGAACCATCTGCGGGCCACGGCGGCGGCGGGCCGTCTCCTCGGTCTGCCCACGGTCGGCGTGGTGCGCGGCCAGGAGCTGGCGGAACGTCCCCTCAACCCCTCGCTGGCCCGGTGCGTGGCCGACGGGATGCGGCTGCACTTCGTCGACCGGTCGACGTACCGCCGCAAGAGCGAGCCCTCGACGCTCGCCGCCGTGCTGCGCGCGGTGGGCGCCCGGGACGCCCACGTCGTCCCGGAAGGCGGTAGCAACGCCCTGGCCGTCCAGGGGTGCCGGGCGCTCGGCGAGGAGCTGCGCGGGCGGGCCGACGTGGTCGCGGTCGCGTGCGGCACGGGCGGGACCCTGGCGGGCCTGGCCGCCGGGCTGGGTCCGGGCGGGCGGGCGCTGGGCGTGCCGGTGCTCAAGGGCGGCTTCCTCGGCGCCGAGGTCCGCGCCCTGCAGACCGAGGCGTTCGGGGGACCGCGCGGCGACTGGTCCCTCGACGAGCGCTTCCACTTCGGCGGGTACGCGCGTACGACGCCCGCTCTGGAGTCCTTCGCGGCCGACTTCGAGGAGCGCCACGGGATACCCGTCGAGCGTCTTTATGTGGCCAAAATGCTGTACGCGCTCGTGGTCCTCGCCGAGGAGGGCGCCTTCGCGCGCGGGACGACGGTCGCGGCCGTCGTCACCGGGGCGCCGTTCACCGGCTGACCCGGGCGGGCCGGGTCAGCCCCCCTCGCGGTAGGCCGCCGCCTCCTCCAGATCCAGCCTGCGCAGCAGGGTGCGCAGCATCTCGTCGTCGATGTAGCGGCCGTCGCGCAGCTTGACGAAGACGGAGCGCTCGGCGCCGATCGCCTCCCGGGACAGACGCCGGTAGGTGTCGTCGACGGACTCGCCGGTGATCGGGTTGGCCTGGCCGAGGCGTTCCCAGACGGAGTTGCGCCGGCGTTCCAGGACCGACATCAGGCGCTCGGCCAGGGGCTCGGGGAGAGTGTTGCGCTCGTCGGCGAGGAGTTCCCGCAGGCGCTCCTCGGCGACCCGGGACGCCTGCGCCTGGGCGTTGGCCTCGGCGAGGGTCTCGGCCTGGGGATCGCGGCCGGGCAGCTTCAGCAGGCGGATCAGCGGCGGCAGCGTCACGCCCTGCACGACGAGGGTGCCGATCACCGTGGTGAAGGTCAGGAACAGGATGAGGTTGCGCTGGGGGAAAGGCTGGCCCTCGTGCGTCGTGAGCGGGATGGAGAACGCGATGGCGAGGGAGACCACGCCCCGCATCCCGGCCCAGGAGATGACGAACGGCCCCTTCCAGGTCGGGTCCTCCTCGCGCTCCCTGATCCGGGCCGAGAGCATCCGCGGCAGGAAGGTCGCCGGATAGACCCACAGGAACCGCGTGACGACGACGACGGCGAACAGGACGGTCGCGTACCAGGCGGCGGTGGAGCCCTCGAACTCCCCGAGGCCCTTGAGCACGACCGGAAGTTGCAGGCCGATCAGGGCGAACACGGCCGACTCCAGCACGAACGCGACCATCTTCCACACCGCCTCCTCCTGGAGCCGGGTCGCGAAGTCGACCTCCCACGCGCGGTGTCCGAGGTAGAGGGCGACGACCACGACGGCGAGCACACCGGAGGCGTGCACCTGCTCGGCGGCCGCGTACGCCACGAAGGGAGTCAGCAGCGACAGCGTGTTCTGCAGCAGCGCCTCCTTCAGGTGGGTGCGCAGCCAGTGGATCGGCACCATCAGCACCAGTCCGACGGCGACGCCGCCGACCGCGGCCAGCAGGAACTCCCGGATGCCGCCGGCCCAGGTGGCGCCCTCTCCGACGGCCGCGGCGACGGCGACCCGGTAGACGGTGATCGCGGTGGCGTCGTTCACCAGGGACTCGCCCTGGAGGATCGTGGTGATCCGTGACGGCAGCCCCACCCGGCGGGCGACGGCCGTCGCCGCGACCGCGTCCGGCGGCGCCACGACCGCGCCCAGCACCAGGGCCGCGGTCAGCGGGAGACCGGGGATGAGGCGGTAGGCGGCGTAGCCCACGACGACGGTCGCGAACAGGACGTACCCCACGGACAGCAGCGCCACGGGGCGCAGTTGCGCGCGCAGGTCGAGGTAGGAGCTGTCGGTGGCCGCCGTGTAGAGCAGCGGCGGCAGGATCAGGGGCAGCACGACGTGCGGGTCGAGCGTGTAGTCGGGCACGCCCGGCACGTACGACACCATGAGTCCGGCCGCGACCAGCAGCAGGGGTGCCGGCACGGGGACCCGCCGGGCGAGCGCGGCCACCGCCGCGCTTCCCGCCACCAGGAACAGCAGCGGCATCACGTCCATGCTTCTCGCCCACCCTCGTCCGTCGCCCGCGCTCGCGCGTGGCCGCTCGTCGCGTCCGGGGACGCGGCCACCCGCACTCCCCGGCCATGATTTTCGCGCGCGGGGCCGCGCGCGGCCGTCGTAACCTGGCAATCATGAAACAGTGCACGCACGCCGATGGGCTGCCGCACCCGGAACCCGAACCGCTGAGCGAGACGTGTCCGGAGTGTCTGGCGGAGGGCACGCATCCGGTGCAGCTGCGGATCTGCCTCACCTGCGGTCACGTCGGCTGCTGCGACTCCTCGCCCGGACGGCACGCCACCAGGCACCACAAGGAGTCCGGGCACCCGGTCATGCGGACCTTCGAGCCCGGCGAGCGCTGGCGATGGTGCTTCGTGGACCACGTCCTCGTGTGACGGGGACGTAGGCTGGACGGCGCCGGAACCGGACGGTTCGACCGTCTGACGTCTGGGTACGTCAAACCGGCGCGCGCTCTTCCCAATTGGGCCCGCAGACCCCCTAGCCACGGAGCGTATCCGTGTGTTTACTATGAGTGACAGCAAGGGGTTGGGGTCCTGGGGACAGGAAACTTCGAAGCGCGGTAGCGTCACCGCTGAACCACAGATCGCGTTACCCCGGGGGGCGACCCTCGGCCCCGAGAAGCTTGTACCACCTTGGAGGTGAGGGTGTCCCAGATCGCAGGCGAGCCCGTGACCCAGGACTTCGTGGAAGTCCGGCTGCCGGCTGCGGGTGCCTACCTGTCGGTGCTGCGTACGGCGACTGCCGGCCTCGCCGCCCGTTTGGACTTCACCCTCGACGAGATCGAGGACCTTCGCATCGCGGTGGACGAGGCCTGCGCGATCCTGCTCCAGCAGGCCGTGCCCGGCTCGGTGCTCAGCTGCGTGTTCCGGCTCGTCGACGACTCGCTGGAGGTCACCGTCTCGGCCCCGACTACGGACGGCCACGCCCCGTCCCGGGACACCTTCGCCTGGACCGTCCTGTCGGCCCTGGCCGGCAAGGTCTCCTCGGCGGTGGACGAGGACAAGACCGTGTCGATCAGCCTCTACAAACAGCGCGGCGCGGGACCCGGGCCGGCGTGAGGGACGGGGACGGGCCGGTGCGGGACGAAGAGCGCGGCGCACGGGAGCTGCCGGACGGCACCTCCCCCTGCTCCGACGGAGCCGGGAGCCCGGGGGCGGGCCCGAGCGGCCCGAGCGGTTCCCGCCGCATGGCGGACGGCATCGACGGCATCCCCGAGCAGGCCCGGCCGCACCCGGAGGACGACTCCGTGGCGACCGGCCTCCTGGACGACGGACGGGATGACGAGGGTGCCGTGCAGGGCGCGCCCACGGCCGGGCGCATCGGGGTCTCCCCGGCCCGGCCGGCGGCGGGGGCTCGGGAGAGGGCGACGGGCGGGACGATGAGCGAGCACGAGCGATACGCCGAGGACCGGGCGACGAGCGCGCGCGGCGCGCAGGCCACACGCCACGACCCGCGGGACCGCAGCGGGGCACGCGCCCTGTTCATCGAGCTGCGCGGGCTGCAGGACGGCACCCCGGAGT
Organism: Streptomyces sp. NPDC056628; assembly: GCF_042792555.1. Classification (NCBI taxonomy): domain Bacteria; kingdom Bacillati; phylum Actinomycetota; class Actinomycetes; order Kitasatosporales; family Streptomycetaceae; genus Streptomyces; species Streptomyces sp. NPDC056628. The sequence continues at coordinate 233,039 of NZ_JBHTWG010000005.1, read as the reverse complement.
ACGCGGAGCTGCGCAACCGGCTGGTCCGGATGCATCTGCCGCTCGTGGAGCACCTCGCGCGCCGCTTCCGCAACCGAGGCGAGCCGCTCGACGACCTCACCCAGGTCGCCACCATCGGACTGATCAAGTCGGTCGACCGGTTCGACCCGGACCGCGGCGTGGAGTTCTCGACATACGCGACACCGACGGTCGTCGGGGAGATCAAGCGGCACTTCCGTGACAAGGGCTGGGCGGTCCGCGTCCCGCGCCGGCTCCAGGAGTTGCGCCTCGCCCTCACGACGGCCACCGCGGAGCTGTCCCAGCTGCACGGCCGCTCCCCCACCGTCCACGAGCTCGCCGAGAAGCTGGCGATCTCGGAGGAGGAGGTCCTGGAGGGCCTGGAGTCGGCCAACGCCTACTCCACTCTGTCCCTGGACGTCCCCGACACCGACGACGAGTCGCCGGCGGTCGCGGACACCCTGGGCGCGGAGGACGAGGCGCTGGAGGGCGTCGAGTACCGCGAGTCTCTGAAGCCGCTGCTGGAGGACCTCCCGCCGCGCGAGAAGCGCATCCTGCTGCTGCGCTTCTTCGGCAACATGACCCAGTCGCAGATCGCGCAGGAGGTCGGCATCTCCCAGATGCACGTCTCGCGTCTGCTGGCGCGCACGCTGGCGCAGCTGCGGGAGAAGCTGCTCGTGGAGGAGTGAGCGCCGCGCGGGCGTGGCGGCCGGGTCCGGACAGGCCGGTGGTTACCGCTCGTCGGGTTCGGCGCCGGGCCGCCGGATGCCGAGGGCCTGCGTGGTCGACGGGCTGACCAGGAAGACCAGCGTGGCGATCGCCGCGGCGGCGACGGCGATCCCCACCGGGATGGCGATGCTGTCGGCCTGCAGCAGGCTGTAGGCCACCGGCAGCGCCAGGATCTGGGTGATCACGGACGGTCCCCGGCTCCAGCTGCGCAGGGCGAACAGTCCGCGCGCGGCGAGCAGCGGCAGCAGGGCGAGGACGACGAGCGTGACACCGAGAGTGACGGCCTGCTGCCGGTCGTCGGGGTCCCCGGTGAGTCCGAGCACCAGGACCCAGATGCCGCCGGCGGCCAGTGCCAACCCTTCCAGGGCGGTGAGCACGGCGGCGTAGGTCAGCCGCCGCGGGCGCGGACCGGCGGTTTCCTCGGGAGTGGGGGTCTGCTGCTTGGTCACTCCTGAAGGGTAGCCCTCCGTGCGGGGCCCCTTTCCGGCCGAGGTCCCCCGGCTCCCCCGTGGCGAGGCTCACGCGGAATGTCCCGGTCGATCCCCGCCTCGGCCTGTGCCCGGTACCCCCCAGTAGGTACGCTGCCAGTCATGCGTGCACTTCTCGTGGTCAATCCGGCGGCAACCACCACAAGCGCACGTACGCGCGATGTCCTGATCCATGCGCTCGCCAGCGAGATGAAGCTGGAGGCGGTCACCACCGAGTACCGCGGCCACGCGCGCGACCTGGGCCGGCAGGCGGCGGACAGCAACGACATCGATCTGGTGGTCGCCCTCGGCGGCGACGGCACGGTGAACGAGGTCGTCAACGGCCTGCTGCACAACGGCCCCGATCCGGAGGGCCTGCCGCGTCTCGCGGTGGTCCCCGGCGGTTCCACGAACGTCTTCGCCCGCGCCCTCGGGCTGCCCAACGACGCCGTCGAGGCGACCGGCGCCCTGCTCGACGCCCTGCGCGAGGGCAGCGAGCGCACGGTCGGCATGGGGATAGCCGCCGGCACCCCGGGGAGTGCCGACGAGACGGTGCCGGGCCGGTGGTTCACCTTCTGCGCGGGGCTCGGCTTCGACGCGGGGGTCGTGGGCCGGGTCGAGCAGCAGCGCGAGCAGGGCCGGAAGTCCACGCACGCGCTGTATCTGCGCCAGGTGGTACGCCAGTTCCTCCAGGAACCCAACCGCCGGCACGGCACGATCACCCTGGAGCGGCCGGGTGAGGACCCGGTGACCGATTTGGTGCTGTCCATCGTCTGCAACACCGCTCCGTGGACGTATCTGCTCAATCGCCCCGTGTACGCGGCACCTAAGGCCTCGTTCGATACCGGTCTCGACGTACTCGGTCTCAGCCGAATGTCCACGGTCGCGGTTGCCCGGTATGCGACCCAGTTGCTCACTTCGTCCCCGGAGCGGGGACCCCAGGGCAAGCACGCGGTCTCGCTGCATGACCTGGACCGGTTCACCTTGCATTCGAAGGTGCCCCTGCCCCTTCAGATGGACGGCGACCACCTGGGGCTGCGTACGAGCGTGACGTTCACAGGCGTACGCCGTGCACTGCGTGTGATTGTGTGAGCGGAACGGGCGAAAGTCCTTTCACTCGAACGTTTAGGCCAGGATCCACCCCATGGAAGTACGGCTGTGACCTAGTCGACACCGAGGAATCAAAAAAAACTTTTCGGAAGGGGTTGTATCCGCCGCCGAGGTTTGCGAGTCTCTTCATGGCGATCGGGACGGCCCGCAAGACCGGCCTCCACTGATCACCAGAATCCCCTTCAACTCACAGGACCCACGCCGGGAAACCTGGCGATAGGCCCTTCACTTGTTGAGGGATTCGTGAAAGCGTTCACATTCACAAGCAACCCGCATGTAATCAAGGAGAGGTAGCAGCCATGGACTGGCGTCACAACGCCGTTTGCCGCGAGGAAGACCCCGAGCTGTTCTTCCCCATCGGCAACACCGGTCCTGCGCTGCTGCAGATCGAGGAAGCCAAGGCCGTCTGCCGTCGCTGCCCGGTTATCGAGCAGTGCCTGCAGTGGGCGCTCGAGTCCGGTCAGGACTCCGGCGTCTGGGGTGGTCTCAGCGAGGACGAGCGCCGTGCCATGAAGCGCCGCGCCGCCCGCAACCGGGCCCGTCAGGCCTCCGCCTGACACTCTCACCCCGTAAGAACAGCCTGAGCTTGGCGGCGCGTACAGCGCGTACGCATCTCCCGCCCCCGAGCCGCAGCGCGCAGTACCCCCGATGCTCCCCCGACACTCGGCCCCGGTCGAGCAAGGGATGACCATCGCCTTGCTGGCGAGCAGCAACGAGCACTGGCCCCGGACCTTCTGGTCCGGGGCTCTTTGCTGTCCGCACTCCCCCCGCCGCGGGCCACTCCCCCGGCCGGTGCTACTTGGCCGCCCGCACCGGGATGTCGAGGATCACCCGGGTGCCCCGCTCCGGCGCGGGCACCATGTCGAAGGAGCCGCCCAACTCGCCCTCGACGAGCGTCCGCACGATCTGCAGGCCGAGGTTGCCCGCGGTGTGCGGGTCGAAGCCCTCGGGCAGGCCGACGCCGTCGTCCTGGACGGTGACCAGGAGCCGTGCCTGCTTGGCCGTCCCGCCGCGGACCGCCGACACCTCGACGGTGCCGGTGTCGCCGTCGCGGAACCCGTGCTCCAGCGCGTTCTGCAGGACTTCGGTCAGCACCATGGACAGCGGGGTGGCGACCTCGGCGTCCAGGATGCCGAAGCGGCCCGTGCGCCGGCCGGTGACCTTGCCGGGCGAGATCTCGGCGACCATCGCGAGCACCCGGTCGGCGATCTCGTCGAACTCGACGCGCTCGTCCAGGTTCTGGCTGAGCGTCTCGTGCACGATGGCGATCGAGCCGACGCGTCGGACCGCCTCCTCCAGGGCCTCGCGGCCGCGGTCGGACTCGATGCGCCGGGCCTGCAGGCGCAGCAGGGCGGCCACCGTCTGGAGGTTGTTCTTGACCCGGTGGTGGATCTCCCGGATCGTCGCGTCCTTGGTGATCAACTCGCGCTCGCGGCGGCGCAGTTCGGTGACGTCCCGCAGCAGCACCAGCGAACCGATGCGGATGCCCTTGGGCTTGAGCGGGATCGCCCGGAACTGGATGACGCCGTCGCCGGACTCGATCTCGAACTCACGGGGCGCCCAGCCGCTGGCGACCTTGGCGAGCGCCTCGTCCACCGGGCCGTGGGTCGGGGCGAGTTCGGCGGTCGTCCGGCCCAGGTGGTGGCCGACCAGGTCGGCCGCGAGACCGAGGCGGTGGTAGGCGGAGAGGGCGTTCGGGGAGGCGTACTGGACGACGCCGTCGGCGTCCACGCGGATCAGGCCGTCGCCGACACGCGGCGAGGCGTCCATGTCGACCTGCTGGTTGGCGAACGGGAACGAGCCGGCCGCGATCATCTGCGCGAGGTCCGAGGCGCTCTGCAGATAGGTGAGCTCGAGACGGCTCGGGGTGCGGACGGTGAGCAGGTTGGTGTTGCGGGCGATGACGCCGAGGACGCGGCCCTCCCGCCGGACCGGGATCGACTCGACGCGGACCGGGACCTCCTCGCGCCACTCCGGGTCGCCCTCGCGCACGATGCGGCCCTCGTCGAGCGCGGCGTCCAGCATGGGGCGGCGGCCGCGCGGGACGAGGTGGCCGACCATGTCGTCCTGGTAGGAGGTCGGGCCGGTGTTGGGCCGCATCTGCGCCACGGAGACATAGCGGGTGCCGTCGCTGGTGGGCACCCACAGCACGAGGTCGGCGAAGGAGAGGTCGGAGAGCAGCTGCCACTCCGAGACCAGCAGATGAAGCCACTCGAGGTCGGTGTCGTCGAGGGCCGTGTGCTGGCGTACGAGTTCGTTCATGGAGGGCACGAGGCCGAGCGTACCTGGGGTTACGGACGGGGCCCGAACGCCGCCCTCGGAGGCCGTACGGCCCCGAAGACACCCGCGGGCCGCGGCGCCTGAGAGGGACCCTCAACCCTCCCGGCACCGCAGCCCGGAGCAATATCGGCCGTGGGGTGTGCGGTCCCGGTCGGCCGAGGTGAGGACCCGGGGCAGTCAGGGCAGAGAGCTCCGGTTCCTCGGTCCGCCTTCCTGTGCGGGGAAGGCGGAAGTCGGTGCGTACTTCGCTACGCACTCCCTGGCATTGTGGACTAGACCACTCGGGTGTGTCCATGCGTGGGAGCTTGTTCGCTGTTGGCGCTTCCGAGCGGGCTCTCGGACCGGCCCGAGCCCGTCGGTCGCCCTGTCATGCATCACGCAGCCTAACCCGTACGGGTTCATGTCGGGGCGGGTCGGCCGGGGCAATTCCAGCGGGCGGACCCGGTTCGTCCTGGATCCCCCCATTCGGCACCTCTCGTGCCGGGGCGTGGGAATCGCGCCGGAGCCGTGGAAGGCCCCTCGCGCCGGGCCGCGGGCGGCGGCTCACGGGGCGCGCTCACCTGGGCCCGAGGGCCCCGCTCTGTTAGATTGGTCTAAACCACATGCTCCCTTCAGGGTGCCCTTCGAGTCCCTCTTCAGATCGGCAGGCCCAGCGTGGAAGTTGTCATCGTTCCGGACGCCCAGGCGGGCGGCGAGCTGATAGCCGAGGCCATGGCCCAGCTGCTCCGACGCAAGCCCGACGCCCTGCTCGGTGTAGCCACCGGGTCGACACCGCTGCCCGTCTACACCGCGCTCGCGGCCAAGGTGCGCTCCGGTGCCGTCGACGCCTCGCGGGCGCGCATCGCGCAGCTCGACGAGTACGTGGGGCTTCCCGCCGAGCACCCGGAGTCCTACCGCTCGGTGCTGCGGCGCGAGGTGCTGGAACCGCTGGGCATCGGCATGGACGCGTTCATGGGTCCGGACGGCACGGCCGAGGACGTGCAGGCCGCGTGCGAGGCGTACGACGCGGCCCTGGCGGCGGCCGGCGGCGTCGACCTCCAGCTGCTCGGGATCGGCACGGACGGGCACATCGGCTTCAACGAGCCCTGTTCGTCGCTGGCCTCGCGGACCCGGATCAAGACGCTCACCGAGCAGACCCGGGTGGACAACGCGCGCTTCTTCGACGGGGACATCGAGCAGGTCCCGCACCACGTGATCACCCAGGGCATCGGGACGATCCTGGAGGCGCGGCACCTGGTGCTGCTGGCCACCGGCGAGGGCAAGGCGGACGCGGTCGCCGCGACCGTCGAGGGGCCGGTCGCCGCGGTGTGCCCGGCGTCGGCGCTGCAGCTGCACCCGCACGCCACGGTCGTCGTCGACGAGGCGGCCGCCTCCAAGCTGAAGCTGGCGGACTACTTCCGGCAGACGTACGCCGCCAAGCCCGACTGGCAGGGGATCTGAGCCCCCTGCCCACGACTCGGGCGCCGGTTCCCCTCGGGGGACCGGCGCCTTCCGTCATCCTGCCTGGACGCCCGCGATGACCTCGGCCGCCGCGCGGCCGCAGACGCGGGCCGCGCCGTGGGTGGCGATGTGCAGGCTGCCGCGCGGGGCGGCCTGGGGGACGCCCATCTCGACCACGATCGTGTCGGGGCGGGCCGTGAGCAGGTCGTCCAGGGCCGCCGCCATCCAGGGGTGGCGGTGCTCGTCGCGCACGACCGCCACCAGGCGGCGGTCGCCGGCCGCCGCCAGGGCCTCCAGGCCCGCGTCCTCGCCCGTGTGGCTGCCGGTCCGGGTACCGGGGAGGAGACGGTCCAGGTCCGCGGCCACGCCCCACGGGGTCTCGTCGCCCACGGCGATGTTGGCGACCGGCGTGAAGGCGGCGACGTAGGGCGCCTCGGTGAGCGGGGTGAAGGACGCGGCGCCCGTCAGCCGCAGGGCGCGGCGGGCCGCGACGAGGCCGATGTCGGGGCGCGCCTCCACCGGGTCCGCCGCGGCGGTGGCCGTCCAGCGGGCCAGCTCGCGGACGCGTTCGGCCGCCTCCGCGAGCCGCGCCTCGGGGAGTTCGCCCGAGCGGACGGCCGTGACGAGGGCGTCGCGCAGCCGCCGTACCGTCTCGTCGTCGGCGAGGCCGCCGCCCACGCAGATCGCGTCGGCGCCGGCCGCGATCGCGAGGACGCTGCCGCGTTCGATGCCGTAGGTGGCGGCGATGGCCTGCATCTCCATGCCGTCGGTGACGATGAGGCCGGTGTAGCCGAGTTCGCCGCGCAGCAGTCCGGTCAGGATGCCGCGGGACAGGGTCGCCGGGCGCTCCGGGTCCAGGGCGGGGACGAGGATGTGCGCGCTCATCACCGCCCGGGTGCCGGCCGCGATCGCCGCGCGGAACGGGGCGAGTTCGCGCTCCGTCAGCACCGAGGCGCCGGCGTCGATACGGGGCAGGGCGTGGTGGGAGTCGACGGCGGTGTCGCCGTGGCCGGGGAAGTGCTTGGTGCACGCCGCGACGCCCGCCGACTGGAGGCCGGTGACATAGGCCGCGGTGTGCCGGGCGGCCAGGGCGGTGTCGGCGCCGAAGGAGCGCACGCCGATCACCGGGTTGGCCGGGTTGGAGTTGACGTCGGCCGACGGCGCCCAGTTGAGGTTGACCCCGCAGGCGGCGAGGCGGCGGCCCAGTTCGGCCGCGACCTGGCGGGTGAGCGCGACGTCGTCCACGGCGCCGAGGGCGTGGTTGCCGGGGAAGCTGGAGCCGGAGCGCACCTCCAGCCGCGTCACGTCACCGCCCTCCTCGTCGATCGCCACGAGGACGTCGTCGCGCTCGGCGCGCAGCTGGGCGGTGAGGGCCGCCAGTTGCTCGGGCGAGGCGATGTTGCGGCCGAACAGTCCGACGGAGGCGAGGCCCTCCCCGAGCCGGCGCAGCAGCCAGTCCGGGGCCGTGGTGCCGGTGAAGCCCGGCTGGAGGACGGTCAGGGCATCGCGCGTGAGTGTGTCGGTGCCGCTGGCGATTGTCGTCATCGGGTGGCGTTATCCCTTCACGGCGCCGGCCGTCAGGCCGCTGACAGCCCTGCGCTGCAGGAAGACGAAGAGGATCAGGATCGGGACGGCGAAGAGGGAGGACGCCGCCATGGTCGCGCCCCAGTCGTTGCCGAACGCGGTCTGGAAGCTGGACAGCCACAGCGGCAGCGTCTGCGACTCAGCCTCCTTGTTCAGCACCAGGACCAGCGGGAACTCGTTCCACGCGGTGATGAAGCCGAACAGGGACGTGGACATCAGTCCCGGTGCGAGCAGCGGCAGGATGACCTTGAGGAAGGCCTGGGAGCGGGTGCAGCCGTCGACCATCGCCGCCTCCTCCAGCTCCCGGGGCACCGCGGCGACGAAGCCGCGCAGCGTCAGGATGGTGAAGGGCAGGATCATCATCATGTAGAAGACCGTCAGCGGCAGAAGGCTGTTGAGCATCGACGCGTCCCGGACGATCATGTACATCGCGATGATCATGACCTCCCAGGGCGCCATCTGGGCCAGCATGAAGCCGACGACGAACCCGCGTCGCCCCCGGAAGCGCATCCGGGCGAGGGCGAACGCGCCGGCGAGCGCGATGACCAGGGCGAAGGCGACCGCACAGACGGTGACGATCAGCGAGTTGCCGACGTAGGTCCAGAAGTGGTCGACGCCGGTGGCCCGCCGGAAGTGCTCGAAGGTGATGTCGGCCGGGAACCAGACCGGGTCCTCGGAGATGATGTCGCCGGTCGGCTTGAACGCCGTGGCGAACATCCAGTACACGGGGAAGACGAAGCCGACGAACAGGACGACGGCCGTGACGTTGGGCCACAGGCGGCCGAAGAGTGAGCGCTTCACAGCTCGTCCTCCTCTTGCTTGAGCACGATCCTGAGGTAGTACGCGGTCAGGCCGAGCAGGATCAGGATGGTCAGGACGGCGATCGCGGCGCCCATGCCGTAGTGCTGGTTTCCGACGCCCTCGATGTAGGCGTAGACGGGCAGGATCTCGGTGAGCCGGTCGGGCCCGCCGCCGTTGATGGTGAAGACCTGTACGAACGCCTTGAAGACCCAGATGACCTCGAGGAAGGTCGTGGCGTACAGGAAGGGGCGCAGGAACGGCATGGTCACCGTGGTGAAGCTCTTCCACACGCCCGCGCCGTCCAGGGCCGCGGCCTCGTACAGCTCGCCGGGGATGGTGGTCGTGGCCGCGTAGAGGTTGATCGCGACGAACGGGATCGACATCCACACGATCAGCAGCGTGACCACGAAGAACGTGGACATCTGGCTGCTGGTCCAGCTGTAGTCGGCCATCGAGTGCCAGCCCAGCTTGTCGAGCACCCAGTTGACGACGCCGAAGCGCTGGGCGAACAGCCACTGGTAGACGGTGCTCGCGGCGACCACGGGCATCGCCCACGCCAGCACGAGCCCCATCATGAGCGTGACCCGCATCCGCCGGCCGAGGCGGGCGAGCAGCAGGCCGACCAGCGTTCCCGCGACCATGATCAGGACGACGTTGACCGCCGTGAACAGGATCGAGCGCAGGGTGACGCGCCAGAAGTCCTCGCCGGTGAGGACCTGCTTGTAGTTCTCGACGCCGTTCCACTCGGTGACGTGCTGGATCAGCTGCGCCATGTTGAGGTTCTGGAACGACAGCAGCACGTCCTTCAGCAGCGGCCAGCCGAGCAGCAGCACGGTGGCCGCGCAGGCCGGCAGCAGCAGGAGGTACGGGACGAACGTGCCCGCGCGCTTCCCCGTCGCGGGTCTGGGCCCGCCGGGTCGGCCCGGCGTCGTCTTCGCCACGTCCACCGGACCGGAGGGCGGCCGTTCGGTCTGCACGGTCATGCTCGCGATCTCTCTTCTCGACCTACCGGAACGAGAGTGCGGGGGGCGGCCCGACGGCCGGCCCCCGCACCCGGTGCCCTTACTGCTGCTGCGCGAGGCGCTTGTTGAACTCGTCCTCGACCTGCTTGGCGGCGGCGGCCGGCGACTTGCCGTTCAGCACGGCGGTCATGTACGTCTTCACCGGGTTCGGCGCGTTCTCCACGGCGGCCCACTCGGGGATCAGCGGCGTGGTGCCACCGCCCGCGGCGGCCGGCGCGGCGGCCTCGGCGACCGCGTTGCCCTTCAGGTTGCTCTGCAGCGACTCCTTGTTGGGGATAACGCCGTTGAGTTTGGCGAGCTCGCCCTCGTACGTGTCGGACAGGGCGATCTTCAGGAACTCCTTGGCCAGCTCCTGCTTCTTGCTGCCCGCGGCGACCGCGAGGTTGGAGCCGCCGAGGAAGACACCCTCAGGCTTGTCGGCCGTGGCACCGGGGATGGTGAAGTAGCCGATCTCCTTCTCGATCTTCGGGTTCGCCTTGATGGCGATGCCGGCCTCCCAGCCCATGCCGATGAAGGCGCCGACGTCGCCCTTGCCGAAGACCTCGCCCTGCTGCGGGGTGGCCTCGTCCTTGTCCTTGGGGGCCTTGGACAGGGCCTGGAACTTCTTGTAGGTCTCCATCGCGGCGGCGACCTTGGGGTCGTCGAGGTTGGAGACGTACTTGCCGTCCTGCTCCTTCACCAGCTGGACGCCCTCACCGATGGTGAGGCCGACGAAGTGGTACCAGTTCTGGCCGGGCAGGTAGATCGGCTCGGCGTCGGTCTTCTCGCCGATCTGCTTGAGGTCGGCGTAGAACTCGTCGCGGGTCTTGGGCGTGTCCTTGATGCCGGCGTCGGCCCAGACCTTCTTGTTGTAGAGCACGACGCGGTTGGCGAAGTACCAGGGCGCCGCGTACTGCTTGCCCTCGAAGATCGAGGACTCGTTGAGGGACGCCGTCCACTCGCCGCCGATCTCGCTCTTCAGCTCCGCCAGGTCGGCGAGGCCGCCGGTCTTGGCGTACGCCGGGGTCTGGGTGTTGCCGATCTCGAAGACGTCCGGGGGGTTGTCCTCGGAGAGGGCGGTGGTCAGCTTCTGCTGGATGCCGTTCCACTGCTGGATCTCGAACTTGACCTTGGCCTTGGTCTTCTTCTCGAACGCCGCGGCGACGTCCTTCTGCCACTGGTCGGGCGAGGAACCGTCCATCACCCACACCGTGAGCGTCTCGCCCGCGTAGCCGTCCGCCCCGGCCTTGCCGCCGCCGTCGCCGTCGTCGCCCCCGCACGCCGCCAGGGAGATCATCATGCCCGCGACACCGATCGCGGATATCAGCCTGCGCTTCACGCCATCCTCCTCAGGGATGCCACAAACCCCCCTGCCTCCCCGCACTAGCGATGGGCCGGGACCTGGACCAATGGTGTAGACCAGTACCCGGAGCTTGGACCAGACCAGAAAGGGTGTCAAGGGTGCGCGAATAGCCTCCGACCAGCCGTTATGCGACCTACATATGCAGGAACCTTTAAGTAAGAAACCCTCGAAAAGGCGGCTCACAGCCGCCATCAGTCGCTGTACCACTGCATTCTGTGGACTAGACCAAACGACGCGGCGACGGTATACAGAACAGATCACGGAGCGTACGGGGACAGGCCCCACGCGGCCGTGCCACGATGTGAGCCGCAGCCGGAGCCGGGAAGGCGGAGCATGAGCACCGACGTCAGCAGTGCGGAGAACGAGAGCGGCGTCCCCGTCCGTACCGCCCGCGTGCCCAAGTACTACCGCCTGAAGAAGCACCTCCTCGACATGACGGAGACCCAGGCGCCGGGCACGCCGGTGCCGCCCGAGCGCACGCTCGCCGCCGAGTTCGACACCTCGCGCACGACCGTGCGTCAGGCCCTTCAGGAACTCGTCGTCGAGGGCCGGCTCGAGCGCATCCAGGGCAAGGGCACGTTCGTCGCCAAGCCGAAGGTGTCGCAGGCGCTGCAACTCACCTCGTACACCGAGGACATGCGCGCCCAGGGCCTGGAGCCGACCTCACAGCTGCTGGACATCGGCTACATCACCGCCGACGACCGCCTGGCCGGCCTGCTCGACATCACGGCCGGCGGCCGGGTGCTGCGCATCGAGCGGCTGCGCATGGCGAACGGCGAGCCGATGGCCATCGAGACCACGCACCTGTCGGCCAAGCGCTTCCCCGCCCTGCGCCGGTCGCTGGTCAAGTACACCTCGCTCTACACCGCGCTCGCCGAGGTCTACGACGTCCACCTCGCCGAGGCCGAGGAGACCATCGAGACCTCCCTGGCCACCCCCCGCGAGGCGGGCCTGCTCGGCACCGACGTGGGCCTGCCGATGCTCATGCTGTCCCGGCACTCGCTGGACCGCGACGGCCAGCCGGTGGAGTGGGTGCGGTCGGTCTACCGCGGCGACCGGTACAAGTTCGTCGCGCGACTGAAGCGGCCGCGGGACTGAGGCGCTGACGCCGCTGCTCAACGGCCCTGTGCCACGCACACGATTCCTCCACAACCGAACAACGGTCAAGGCCTTCCGCTGCGGTCGCGCCGTCACCTAGATTGCCCGGGCATTTCACAGGCGATCAACAAGGGGACGGAGCCGTCAGATGTCAGATGCCCCAGAAGTGAACAGAGGCGTGGTGACGCCGACCCGGGTGGTCATCGGTCTCTGCCTGGCAGCGCCCTTCGTGGCGATGCTGTGGGTGGGTTCGTACGCCAAGACCGACCCGGAGTTCATCGGCATCCCCTTCTTCTACTGGTACCAGATGCTGTGGGTGCTGCTCTCGACGCTGCTGACGATGACGGCGTACACGCTGTGGCGGCGTGACCAGCGCGCCCGCGCCTCGCGGAAGGGCGGTGCGGCGGAATGAACGACGGCGTGAACGGCGTCGCACTCGGCGTCTTCATCTTCTTCTTCCTGGCCGTCACGGTCATGGGCTTCCTGGCCGCGCGCTGGCGCAAGGCCGAGAACGAGCACAGCCTCGACGAATGGGGCCTGGGCGGCCGGTCGTTCGGCACCTGGGTCACCTGGTTCCTGCTCGGCGGCGACCTGTACACCGCGTACACCTTCGTGGCGGTCCCGGCGGCCATCTACGCGGCCGGCGCGGCGGGCTTCTTCGCGGTGCCGTACACCATCCTGGTCTACCCGCTGGTCTTCACGTTCCTGCCGCGGCTGTGGTCGGTCTCGCACAAGCACGGCTATGTGACGACCTCGGACTTCGTGCGCGGTCGGTTCGGCTCCAAGAGCCTGTCGCTGGCCGTGGCGGTCACCGGCATCCTGGCGACGATGCCCTACATCGCGCTCCAGCTCGTCGGCATCCAGGCCGTCCTGGACGTGATGGGCGTCGGCGGCGGCGAGAGCACCCACTGGTTCGTCAAGGACCTGCCGCTGCTCATCGCCTTCGGCGTGCTGGCGGCGTACACCTACTCGTCGGGACTGCGCGCCCCCGCGCTGATCGCCTTCGTCAAGGACACGCTGATCTACCTCGTCATCGCGGTGGCGATCATCTACATCCCGATCAAGCTCGGCGGCTTCGACGAGATCTTCGCCAAGGCGGGCGACGCCTTCGCGCAGACCAACCCGGCCACCGGCGCGCCGCGCGGTGCGCTGGCCCCGGGCGAGGCGGGCCAGTGGACGTACGCCACGCTGGCGCTGGGCTCCGCGCTCGCGCTGTTCATGTACCCGCACTCGATCACCGCGACGCTGTCCTCGCGCAGCCGTGAGGTGATCCGGCGCAACACCACGATCCTGCCGCTGTACTCCCTGATGCTGGGTCTGCTGGCGCTGCTGGGCTTCATGGCGATCGCGGCCGGGATCAAGGTGCAGAACGGGCAGCTGGCGATCCCGCAGCTGTTCGAGAACATGTTCCCCGACTGGTTCGCGGGCGTGGCCTTCGCGGCCATCGGCATCGGCGCGCTGGTGCCGGCGGCGATCATGTCCATCGCGGCGGCGAACCTGTTCACCCGCAACATCTACAAGGACTTCATCAAACCCGACGCCACGCCCGCCCAGGAGACCAAGGTCTCCAAGATCGTGTCCCTCCTGGTGAAGGTGGGCGCGCTGGTCTTCGTCCTCACCATGGACAAGACGGTCGCCATCAACTTCCAGCTGCTGGGCGGCATCTGGATCCTGCAGACCTTCCCGGCCCTGGTCGGCGGCCTGTTCACCCGCTGGTTCCACCGCTGGGCGCTGCTGGCCGGCTGGGCGGTCGGCATGATCTACGGCACGGTCGCCGCGTACGGGGTGGCGTCCCCGACCCAGCCGCACTTCGGCGGCTCGGCCAAGGAGATCCCGGGCATCGGTGAGATCGGCTACATCGGTCTGACGGCGTTCGTGCTCAATGTGCTGGTCACGGTCGTCCTGACCTTCGTCCTGAGGGCCGCGAAGGCCCCCGAGGGCGTCGACGAGACGAAGCCGCAGGACTACACGGCGGACGCGGGCGACCCCGGCGTCCAGGTGGAGCTGCCGCCGGCCACGGCGGGCTCCGCCCACTGAACCACCGGCACACGGCGGGCCGTCGGAGAAATCCGGCGGCCCGCCGCCGTGTGCGCGGGGGTTGTCGTGTCGATGATGCCGGGGGGCCCGGCCCGACCGGCGGGACACGCCCTACGGCAGACTCGTCCGTATGGACATCGTGATCCGGCAGGCGGACCCCGGCGAGTACGGCATCCTCGGCGAGATCACCGCACGGGCCTATCTCCAGGACGGCTTCCTCGACTTCGGCGAGAGCGACGACTACCTCGGCGAGCTCAAGGACGTGGCCAAGCGCGCGGCCGCCGCACAGGTGCTCGTGGCCGTCGAGCACGACCGCGTCCTCGGCGGCGTGACCTTCGTCCCGGACGGCGGCCCGATGGCCGATCTGGCCCGCCGCGGCGAGGCGGAGATCCGTATGCTCGCCGTCGACCACGCGGCCCGGGGCCGTGGCGCCGGCGAGGCGCTGGTCCGCGCCTGCGTCGACCGTGCCCGCGCCACGGAGGGCTGTGTGCGGGTGATCCTCTCCTCCCAGCCCACCATGCGCTCCGCCCACCGCCTCTACGAGCGCATGGGCTTCGTCCGCACTCCGGACCGGGACTGGAACCCCCTGCCGGAGCTGACCGACCTCATGCTCCTCACCTATGAGTTGACGCTCTGACACCAGTCCGCCACAACATCTAGGGGTGGCGCGGCAGGCGAGCACAAGATGTATGCTCATGCTCGCTGTCGCCGCAGGGGAATCCGGTGCGAATCCGGAACTGTCCCGCAACGGTGTACTTGTGCATGTCGCGTGCACATCGTCAGTCCGAGGACCTGCCGGCAGTGCGTCCCGGCCACCCTGGCCGGTGCGCTCCGACGTCCGGGCCTCGTGGAATGGGCCGGTGGACGCGACGCCCCGTGCGCTCGTGAGCTGCCCCCTGCCTCCGCAAGGCCCCGTGCCGAGCGAGGGAGAGCCTCACGTGACCATCGCGCCAGCCGAACCGGCCTCAGCGGCGGCCGAACCGGAGAACGAGGGTCCCGGTGCCGCGCTGTTGCGGACCCTGACCGAGCTGACCGCCGACCTCCCCGACGCCGACCCCGGCCGGGTCGCCGCCGCCGCGCTGCGCGGCCGGTCCGCCCGGGCCGACGAGACGGAGCTGCGCGAGCTCGCCACCGAGGCGGCGGCCGGGCTCATCTCCGAGGACCCCGCGTACAGCAGGCTGGCCGCGCGGCTGCTCACCCGCTCCATCGCCGCCGAGGCGGCCTCGCAGGGCGTGACGACCTTCACCGAGTCGGTCGCGACCGGGCACCGCGAGGGCCTCGTCGCCGACCGGACGGCCGCGTTCGCCCGGACGCACGCCGCCCGGCTCGACGCGCTCGTCGACCCCGCCGCCGACGACCGGTTCGGCTACTTCGGTCTGCGCACCCTCCACAGCCGCTACCTGCTGCGGCACCCGCACACCCGCAAGGTGATCGAGACGCCCCAGCACTTCCTGCTGCGCGTCGCCGCCGGTCTCGCCGCCGACGACACCGCCGGGGCGGTGGACGAGGTCGCCGCGCTCTACCGGCTGATGAGCCGCCTGGAGTACCTGCCGTCCTCCCCCACCCTCTTCAACTCCGGCACCCGGCACCCCCAGATGTCGTCGTGCTACCTCCTGGACTCCCCCAAGGACGAGCTGGACTCGATCTACGACCGCTACCACCAGGTCGCGCGCCTCTCCAAGCACGCGGGCGGCATCGGTCTGTCGTACTCCCGCGTCCGTGCCCGGGGTTCGCTGATCCGGGGGACGAACGGGCACTCCAACGGCATCGTGCCGTTCCTGAAGACGCTGGACGCCTCGGTCGCCGCCGTGAACCAGGGCGGCCGGCGCAAGGGCGCCGCCGCGGTCTACCTGGAGACCTGGCACTCCGACATCGAGGAGTTCCTGGAGCTGCGGGACAACACCGGTGAGGACGCCCGCCGTACACACAACCTGAACCTCGCGCACTGGGTCCCGGACGAGTTCATGCGCCGGGTCGAGGCCGACGGGCCATGGAGCCTGTTCTCCCCCGCCGACGTGCCCGAACTGGTCGACCTGTGGGGCGAGGAGTTCGACGCGGCGTACCGCGAGGCGGAGCGCGCGGGGCTGGCGCGCAAGGCCCTCCCGGCCCGTGAGCTGTACGGCCGTATGATGCGCACCCTCGCGCAGACCGGCAACGGCTGGATGACCTTCAAGGACGCCGCCAACCGGACCGCCAACCAGACCGCCCTGCCCGGGCACGTCGTGCACTCCTCCAACCTGTGCACCGAGATCCTGGAGATCACGGACGACGGGGAGACGGCGGTCTGCAACCTCGGCTCGGTCAACCTCGGCGCCTTCGTGCGCGACGGTGACATCGACTGGGAGCGCCTGGACGAGACGGTCCGCACGGCCGTCACCTTCCTCGACCGGGTCGTGGACATCAACTTCTACCCGACCGAGCAGGCCGGCCGCTCCAACGCCCGCTGGCGTCCGGTGGGCCTGGGCGCGATGGGCCTGCAGGACGTCCTCTTCCAGCTGCGGCTGCCCTTCGACTCCCCCGAGGCCAAGGCGCTGTCCACCCGGATCGCCGAGCGCGTCATGCTCGCCGCGTACGAGGCGTCCGCCGACCTCGCCGAGCGCGACGGCCCGCTGCCCGCCTGGGAGAAGACGCGGACCGCGCGGGGCGTGCTGCACCCCGACCACTACGACGTCGAGCTCACCTGGCCCGCGCGCTGGGCCGCGCTGCGCGAGCGGATCGCCGCGACCGGGCTGCGCAACTCGCTGCTGCTGGCGATCGCGCCCACCGCCACGATCGCCTCCATCGCCGGTGTCTACGAGTGCATCGAGCCGCAGGTCTCCAACCTGTTCAAGCGCGAGACCCTGTCCGGCGAGTTCCTCCAGGTCAACTCCTACCTCGTCGCGGAGCTGAAGCGGCTCGGCGTGTGGGACGCCCGTACCCGCGAGGCGCTGCGCGAGGCCAACGGCTCGGTGCAGGACTTCGCCTGGATCCCGGCGGACGTACGGGCGCTGTACCGCACGGCCTGGGAGATCCCGCAGCGCGGCCTGATCGACATGGCGGCGGCACGCACCCCGTTCCTCGACCAGTCGCAGTCCCTGAACCTGTTCCTGGAGACGCCGACCATCGGCAAGCTCTCCTCGATGTACGCGTACGCCTGGAAGCAGGGGCTGAAGACGACGTACTACCTGCGCTCGCGCCCGGCGACGAGGATCGCCCGCGCCGCACGGGCGACCGTCCCCGTACCGCAGGTCACCGACCCCGACGCGGTCGCCTGCTCCCTCGAGAACCCCGAGTCCTGCGACGCCTGCCAGTAATGCCCGCCCGTCACCCGACCACCACCCCTGGAGGACGGCGCTCCGCGCCGACAGCGATGACCCCTACCCAGAACCTGCTCGACCCCGGCTTCGAGCTGACCCTGCGCCCCATGCGCTACCCGGACTTCTACGAGCGCTACCGGGACGCCATCAAGAACACCTGGACCGTCGAGGAGGTCGACCTCCACTCGGACGTGGCCGACCTCGCGAAGCTGACCCCGGCCGAACAGCACCTGATCGGGCGCCTGGTGGCGTTCTTCGCGACCGGTGACTCGATCGTCGCGAACAACCTGGTGCTGACGCTGTACAAGCACATCAACTCCCCCGAGGCGCGGCTGTACCTGTCGCGTCAGCTGTTCGAGGAGGCCGTGCACGTCCAGTTCTATCTGACGCTGCTCGACACCTACCTCCCCGACCCCGAGGACCGGGCGGCGGCGTTCGCGGCGGTGGAGAACATCCCGTCGATCCGCGAGAAGGCCGGCTTCTGCTTCAAGTGGATCAACGAGGTGGAGAAGCTGGACCGCCTGGAGTCCCACGCGGACCGCCGGCGGTTCCTGCTCAACCTGATCTGCTTCGCGGCCTGCATCGAGGGCCTGTTCTTCTACGGCGCCTTCGCGTACGTCTACTGGTTCCGCAGCCGGGGCCTGCTGCACGGCCTCGCGACCGGCACCAACTGGGTGTTCCGGGACGAGACCATGCACATGTCGTTCGCGTTCGACGTGGTCGACACCGTCCGCAAGGAGGAGCCGGAGCTGTTCGACGACCAGCTCGGGCAGCAGGTCACCGACATGCTCGAGGAGGCCGTCGAGGCCGAGCTGCAGTTCGCGCGCGACCTGTGCGGTGACGGCCTCCCGGGCATGAACACCGACTCGATGCGGCAGTACCTGGAGTGTGTCGCCGACCAGCGGCTGACCCGCCTCGGCTTCGCTCCGGTGTACGGCTCCGAGAACCCCTTCTCCTTCATGGAGCTGCAGGGGGTTCAGGAGTTGACCAACTTCTTCGAGCGGCGTCCCTCGGCGTACCAGGTGGCGGTGGAGGGCACCGTCGACCTGGACGAGGACTTCTGAGTCCGGACCGCGTCGCGCTCCTGGGCCTCCCTGATCTGACGGTCGATGCGGCGGTCGTGCACGATCCCGATCACCGAGGGGAGGGCCAGGAGGACGAACATCCCGAGCACGACGACCATGGCGAGCAGTGTCTGTGTCTGTTCTGCAGTCATGACACCACTGTCGCGCCGGACACTCCTGTCGAACAGTGGCAGGACTGCCGCACACCCTCGATTTACTGCCATCCGCACGGCACAATGGCGGCATGCTGAAGAACGTGGTGGCCGTCCTGCTGGACGGCGTACACCCCTTCGAACTCGGTGTGGTCTGCGAGGTGTTCGGCATCGACCGCAGCGACGAGGGACTGCCCACGTACGACTTCGCGGTCGCCTCGGCCGAGGGGCCGACGCTGGGCACCCACACCGGCGGGCTGACCCTCTCCACGCCGTACGGTCTGGAGCGGCTGGAGGAGGCGGACCTGATCGCGGTGCCCGCCGGCGACGACTACGTCACCCGTGACTTCCCGCCCGAGCTGCTGGACGCCCTGGTCAGAGCGGTCGACCGGGGCGCCCGGGTGCTCAGCGTCTGCTCCGGCGTCTTCCTGCTGGGGGCGGCGGGCCTGCTCGACGGGCGGCGGTGCAGTGTGCACTGGCGGCACGCCGAGGAGCTGTCGCGGCGGCACCCCCGCACGACGGTCGAGCCCGATGTGCTGTACGTCGACGAGGGGCCGGTGATCACCAGCGCCGGCACCGCCGCCGGCATCGACGCCTGTCTGCACCTGGTGCGGCGGGAACAGGGGACGGAGATCGCCAACAAGATCGCCCGGCGCATGGTCGTGCCGCCGCACCGCGACGGCGGCCAGGCCCAGTACATCGAGCGGCCGCTGCCCGTCTCCTCGTGCGACACGGTCGGCGAGGTACTGGCCTGGATGGAGCGGCACCTCGACGAGGACGTCACCGTCGAGCAGCTCGCCGAGCGCGCGCTGATGTCCCCGCGGACCTTCGCCCGCCGCTTCCAGCAGGAGACCGGCACCACCCCCTACCGCTGGATCCTGCGGCAACGGGTCCTGCTGGCCCAGGAGTTGCTGGAGGCGACGGACGAGACGGTGGACGCGATCGCCGGCCGGACGGGGTTCGGCACGGCGGCCGCGCTGCGCCACCAGTTCGTACGGGCCCTCGGAACGACGCCGCAGGCCTACCGGCGGACGTTCCAGGGGCCCGACGCCGCCTAGGGCGTATTTCGAAAGTCCCGTCTGGTCCGCGACGCCTGGCACGGCGCCTCGCCGCGTTGTCGGGATCGTCCGCGTACGCCCAAGTACGCGGACGACCCTCCGCCTTGCGATGCACCGCACCAGACGCCGCGGACACCGCCCTTCGGGCGGACGACGCTACTTTCGAAACACGCCCTAGCCGAGGCTATCCGCGGGGCACCGTCCGCAGCCTGAGGTCGTGCGGGTGGAGGGTGATGCCGACCCTGGTGCCGTCCTTCGAGCCGGGTGCCTGCTCGAAGCGGTACGACGTCGCCAGCGCCGCCGTGACGAGGGTCAGCAGTGCCATCGAGAAGTGGTCGCTCGGGCACTTGCGGTTGCCGACGCCGAACGGGGCCATGGCGTGCTTGGGCACCTCCTTCGCCCGCTCCGGGAGCCAGCGGTCCGGGTCGAACCGGAGGTGGTCGGCGTACGACCGCGGATCGCGCTGGACCGCGTACGGGCTGTAGACGATGTCGGACCCGGCCGGAATGCGATAGCCACCGAGTTCGGTGTCCGTGACCGCGCGCCGGGTGAGAATCCAGATGGCGGGCCGCAGTCGCATTGCCTCCACGACGACATTGTTGGTGTGCCGCAGGCTGCGGACGTCCTCGAATGCCACCGGCCGCCCATCGGTCACGGATTCAACTTCCGCACGCACCCTGTCGGCGTGTTCCGGGTGCTCGGCGAGCACATGGAGCAGCCACATGATCGTGGATCCCACGGTTTCGGCGCCCGCGGTGAGAATGGCCACGACCTGATCGTGGATCTCCCGCTCCCCAATGGGGTCACCATTCCCGTCCGTGGCCTCCAGCAATGCCGTCAGCAAATCGTTCGGCTTTTGACCGGATGCCCGGCGCTCGGCGACGATCTCGTCGACGATGAGATGGAAGTCGGCCAGGGCGCCGTTGAATCGGCGGTTGGCCGGGAGCGGCAGCTTGTATAGCGGCCCGAGCGGGATCACCATCCTCCGGTACATGCCCCGGAAGAGCGTGTCGAGCGCCGCGGACAGGCGCTCGGCGCGCTCGTCCATGTACGCCCCGCGCAGCAGGCAGCGGGCGGCGACCCGCACGGCGATCCGGAAGGCCTCGGTGGTGCAGTCGATGATCTGGCCGGCCTGCCACCGCTCGGTGAGCGCGTGGGCCTCCTCCTCCATGACCGGCGCGTAGCCGGGTATGGCGTCGAGCCGGAAGGCGGGCTGCATGGTGCGGCGCTGACGGCGGTGGCGGGGGCCGTTCGCGGTGGCCACGCCCTCCTTGCCGAGCAGGTCCTCCAGCGACTCCCACAGCGGCCCGGCGATCTCGAAGTCGGTGCTCAGCGCCAGCGCGCCGGTCAGCTCGGGGGTGGTGACGGCGTACAGCGTCTTCGGTCCGAGCTTCAGCCGGACGACGTCGCCGTGGTCCCGCAGCCCGGACATGAAGGCCAGGGGGTCGCGGACCATCCGCCAGGCGTGGCGCAGCACGGGGACCCCGCCGCCGGCGAGGGGCGGCTCCCGCAGTTCGGAGGACGGACGGGAGCCGGTCGTGGGGTGCGTGGACTCGACGGTCATTTCTCACCTGCCGCTTCGTTGCTGACGTACGGGGGCGTGGACCGGTCGTCCCAGCTGTCGACCTTGTACCGGCCGGACTCGTGGTGGAACCAGTAGACGGAGCTGAACCAGTTGCGCATATCGCCGATGCAGGTGCGCACGGCGGCACCGAGTTCCTTTCCGCGTCGCGTGCCGTCGGAGAGGGAGTCGGCTAATTCCAGAGCTTCGCGTTCGGCGACGAGGAATTCGGAGACGCAGGTGTCGATGCGTCGCCGCATTTCCGCGACCGCCTCCTCCAGAGTCAGCCGCTCATGGGTCACGAGACTGATGCCGAGATTGTGGACCTCGTTGCCCGCTATTTCCTTCGGGAGCGAGCAGAGGTCGTTGTACCAGGCGGCGAAATCCTGGCTCAGTAAGGCCGCCCGTCGATAGGCGGGGTGTTTTCGCACCGGGTCCGGGAGTTCGAGTTGTGCGCTCGGCTCCAGCAGATCGGTCCAGATCCGGTGGGCGAAGGTGAGACGGCGCAGTGCGAGGTATTCCTCGACGGTGGGGATACGGCCCTCGGTGCGGTTCACGAATTCCCGGTCGTACGCCTCGATCACCGCGTGGAAGTGGCGGGCGAAGCGGGTGTTCCAGGTGGGGGACAGGAACGAGTAGAGCCGCACCAGGCTGTCGGCGAGGCCCGCGACCAGCGGATCGGCGTGCCGGAGGTGGCTCTCGGGCGCGTCGAGGACGGCGTGCAGCCGCACCCGCAGACGCCGCCAGGCGGCCGGGCGGCGGTGGATGATGTCGCGGTCGTGCCGGTCGTCCCAGACGAAGAACCACGCGCTGTAGTCGGCTATCGCCTGCAGGACGTCCTCGGGGGCCTCGGTGTAGTACCCCGCCATGAGGTCGGTGTAGCACAGGCCGTCGGCATACTCTTCGACCTTGTCGGCCGGCATGAGCCGCTTTTCGAGGAGCCAGGTGCGGGTCTTCTCCTGGAGCCGGGGCCAATACGGATGGAGTTGCCTGGGAAACGCTTCCTCGATCACCGGGAGAGAGAGCGATGGTGGAACCGGTACCGCCGTCGGTGTCGATGTGGTGCCGCGTGAGAAAGCATGCACGAACAAACCCCTCTCAGGCCGCCAGCCGGTCACGCCCTTCCCTGCGCCGGGCGTGCACCGTCGTGTATCCCCGCACTTACATTCAGCACCACAACTGACCGTTCTGGGAACGGATTTGCATCATTCACTACCCCTACAGGACCGCCGTCCCGCTGTCACCGGTAGAACACGGTCGAACAGATGACGGACATGCGAACGGCGCCCGCTCGGGACGGAGGTCACGGGGGGCGCCGTACGGAGGGTGCCTGTGGGGCGAGAGGCGGGTCAGTCGTTGGCGACGACCGGGTAGCGCGGCTCGCTCTCGGCCATCTGGCGCAGCGCTTCCTTGCGTTCCCGCTTGGAGAGGCGGTCGATGTAGAGGTAGCCGTACAGGTGGTCCGTCTCGTGCTGGAGGCAGCGGGCGAAGTAGCCCGTGCCGCGCACCCGGATCGGGTTGCCCTTCTCGTCCTGGCCGGTCACCTCGGCGTAGTCGGGACGGGCGAGCGGGGCGTACGCGGTCGGTACGGACAGGCAGCCCTCGTTGCTGTCGTCCAGGCGGCGCCGGTCCGCGGGCAGCTCCACGAGCTTGGGGTTGCAGACGACGCCGACGTGCCGCACGCCCTCGTCGTCCGGGCAGTCGTAGACGAAGACCTTCCGGTCGACGCCGATCTGGTTGGCGGCCAGGCCGACCCCCTCGGCGGTGCGCTGCGAGGCGAACATGTCGTCGACCAGCTTCTGCAGCTCGTCGTCGAACTCGGTGACGTCCTTGCACTCCCTGTGCAGGACCGGGTTGCCGACGACCGTGATGGGCCGCGAGGTGCCGCGCTCGCGGTACGCCTGCTCGCGCTCCTCGCAGTCCTCCGAGTCGATGACGAATCCCTCGTCGTCGACGGGGAGCACGCCCGCGTGCTGCTGTTCGGTGTCCTGCTGGGCCATGACAGACGTAAGCCTTTCCTGCACAAACCGGGGATCGTACGGACGGTGATGTGGATACAGGGTACGGCGAATGCTCAGCAGACCTCTTCGAGATCACGCCAGTCACGGGAGTCCGGGCTGTCGGCGACCCAGCCGTCGAGCAGCCCCCGGACCAGCGCGGCCGGCGCGGCGACCCCGCACTCGCGCTCCGGCACCCACAGCTGCCCGTCGGTGCGGTGCCCGAGCGGACCGGGATGGCCTGGCTCACTGTGGTCGTGCGGGTCCAGATGCTCCCCGTCGCCCTCGTCGGACGGCATCCGCGACTCGGAGCACATCCGGCACAGCAGACGGACGGACGACGACCAGTCCTCCGCGGCGAACCCGGCGTCGGCGGCGAGCTGCTCCAGGGCGTCCCGGTCGGCCTCGGTGGCCGCCTCCAGCAGCACCACCCAGGTCGGGACCGGTGAGGGCGCCCACAGCTCGATCTCGTCGAAGACCGGGAAGGAGTGACCGGCCGACGTGGTGCGCTCCCCGTGGGGCACGCCGTCGTGCAGGACGACCTCGCCCCAGCGGCGCCCGGACGACGGCAGCGGGATCGACAGCACCTCGATCCGGGCGGGGTCCAGCCGCCGCCCCCACACGACCTCGGCCTCACCCTCCGGGGAGAGCCGTACGGCCGCGCTGCCCAGGTCCATCCCGGCCGGCTCACCGGACTCGGTGGCCCCTCCGGGCACCCGCAGGCCGTACGCCTGCCAGGCGCGCCGGGCCAGCGGCCAGTCCTGGAGCGCGGTGGCCGCGATGCCGACGTTCCACCAGTCGGGGGCGCCGGTCTCCCGGTCCAGCAGGGCCACGGCCCGCAGCCCGGCGGCGCGGGCCTGCTCCCAGTCGTGCCGGAACTTGTGCAGCAGGGCGAGGTTGAACCAGGACTCGGAAAGCCAGGGCTCCAGATCGGCGGCCCGCGTCAGCAGCGCGCCGGCGTCCTCGTACCGGCCGTCGCCGATGAGAGTGAACGCCCGGTCGGTGGCCTGCCGCCAGGAGGCGGAGGGCCGGTGCCGTCCCTTGCCGAAGATCCTCACGATTCCCGCCTGCCAGTTCCGTGGAGTGGGCTGGCTAGTGCTGCCCCCGGACACCCTTTCCTTCGCATCCAACCACGTACGGCTGGAAGGGCGCTCATTACCCATGGGTTACCCCGCCACAGGCATGCTCAGACCGTCTCTGGACAGGACCCGCGCCAGCGATCCGACGACCTCCGGGGCGTACTCCCCGGCCGTCCCCAGGCGCAGTTCCTCCAGGGCTTTCAGCGCCCCGCCGGGCCCTGCGTCGCGGGCCTTCTCCTCGTAGGCGTTCACCGCGCGCACGATCCGGGCGGCGACCGGCTGCTCGGCGCAGGGGTCCGCCAGGCGCTCCACGACCAGGGCCACCTGCGGGCTCACCCCGGTCTGCCGGACGACGGCCCCGCCGAGCAGCGCGATCCGGCGCTGCTCCTCGGCGGGCAGCCGGGCCGTGGCCCCGGCCGGCACCGGGTCGACCAGGCTGAGCTGCCCGATGTCGTGCATGAGCGCCGCGTACTCCAGGATCGTGAGCTCCGCCTCGGACAGCCCGAGGTCCCGGCCGACCTCACGGCTGAGGGCGGCCACCCGGCGGGCGTGCCCGGCCGGGGTGTACCCGGCGATCTCGGTGGCCCGGGCGAGGGAGGCGATGGTCTGCCGGTAGGTGGTCCGCACGGCGGCGTACCGGCGGAACGACATCTGGGTGAGCAGCAGCGGCACCGAGAAGACCGGCAGCGCCCACAGCCCGACCACGGCGACCGCGAGCGCCATCACCGCGCCCGTGGCGCAGACCGCCGAGCCGATGCCGAGGGTGGCCCGCAGCTCGTCCCGCAGCAGCGGCCCGAACGGCCAGCCGGTGCGGGAGTGGGCGAGGGCCGCCGCGAGCAGCGCGTCGCACAGGAAGGTGAGGGTGAGGACCGCCGCCAGCAGCAGGGCGTAGGAGGTGCCCCAGCCGTGGAAGGCGCCCTGGTTGTAGAGGGGGTGCAGACAGACGGCCGCGAAGCCGGTCGTGAGCACGCGCCGCGCGAGGTGGTCCCGCACGGGCCGGCCCCGCGCGATGTGCGGCACGCTGCCGAGCAGCGAGGCGGTGAGGACGACGCCGACCACCTGGGTCACCCCGTGGTGGGTGGCCTGCCCGCCCGCCTCCCCGAGCAGCGCGTACGACAGGGCGGCCGCGGCGCCGAGGGGTGCGGTCTCCCGGCCCTCGGCGCCGGGCCGGCGGGTCAGTTCGCCCAGGACGACGAGGGCGCCGAAGGCGAGTGCGGTGCCGCGTTCGTCGAGGCCGCCGCGCAGGCAGTCGAGCAGGGAGAGACCGGCGAGGAGGGCGGCGCCGGTGTGGACGCACGCGAGCAGGAGCGGGGGCCGCGGGGCGGTCATCGGTGGGCCCCGGCACTGGAGACGGACGGCCGATGAGGGGGCGCGCCGGTCTCGTCGGCGGTCACGGCGGGGTGCCAGCCGAGGCGGCGGACGGCCCGGACCAGCGCGGTGACCATCCGGGGGTCGAACTGCGAGCCGGCGCACCGCTCCAGCTCCCGCAGGGCGACGGGGACGGGCCGGGCCCGGGAGTAGGACCGGGTGGACGTCATCGCGTCGAAGGCGTCCGCCACGGCCACCACCCGGGCGGGCTCCGGGATCTGGCTTCCCCTCAGCCCGTACGGGTAGCCGCTGCCGTCGAGGCGTTCGTGGTGGTGCAGGACGGCGGCCCGGGCCTCACCGAGGAAGGAGATGCCGCGGACCATCTCGTGCCCGTACTCCGGGTGCAGCTCGATGATCCGGCGCTCCTCGGGCGTGAGCGGGCCGTCCTTGCGGAGCAGCCGGGTGGGCACGCCGAGCTTGCCGACGTCGTGCAGGATCCCGGCGAACCGGAGCACCTCCACCCGCTCGTCCTCCAGGCCCAGCTCCCGCGCGATCATCATGGAGGCGTGCCCGACGCGCTCGCTGTGGCCCCGGGTGTAGCCGTCCTTGATGTCGACGGCCTGGACGAGGGCGCGGATGGTGGCCTGGTGGGCCGCGTGTTCCCGGTGGTACTGGGCGAACACCCACCACGACACCCACATGGGCAGCAGCACGAGCAGGGCCGCGACCGGGCCGTACGGGCTGTGCCACAGGACGGCCATCATGAGCCCGGCGAGTCCGTGCACGGCGATGGGCGCGAGGGAGCGTGGGAACAGGCCCCGCCAGGCGCGGCGCGCGGGAACGCGCTCGGCGAGCGCCAGGATGCCGCCGTCGAGCAGGGTGAGGACCAGGCAGAACGCGACGACGGCGGCCCCGGCGGCGGCGAGCGCGCCGGGGAACTCCGCGGCGGTCACGGCGTCCGGCTCGCCCAGTGCCCCGTAGACCTCGGCGGCGGCCCGCACGGCGAGCACGAGCTGGGCGGCCCGCCACAGGCGCCGCGGTCCGCGCGGCCGGCGTCCGACGGGCCCGAGCAGCGCCCCCGGCACCGCCACGAGCGCGGCTGCGGGCGGCGGCAGCAGAAACGCCCCGGCCAGCAGCACGGGGTAGAAGGTGCCGGACAGCCGTCCGCGGGCGGCGACGCGTCCCCCGCCGGCGTACAGCGCGGCGAGGAGGGCCACCGCCCACCAGGGCGGGTGTGCGGAGGGCAGGGGCAGCAGACAGAGCGCCGCCGCGACGGCGGCACAGGCGACGTACACACGCGCCCGCACCGGCAAGGTCTCCATGCCCGGCCCCTCCCCCACCGTCACCTGCTCAGCTCAAGCGGAGCCTAGGTGGGCGCGGGGGCCGGTGCGGGCGTGTCGCCCGCCTTTCGCACGTTCGGGTGACGCGGGGGTCAGGTCTCCTGCGGCGCAGCGGCGACGTCGCGCTCGGGCACGGACTCGCCCGAGCGGATCAGGTCCAGCCGGCTCAGCACCTTGGCGCGCAGGTCCGTGGGGACGTCGTCATGGCCGCAGCAGCGCTTGACGAGCCTCTTGACCGCTTCTTCGAGCCCGTACTTCTCCAGGCACGGCGAGCACTCCTGGAAGTGCTGCTTGAACTTGTCGCGGTCGACGTCCGGAATCTCGCTGTCGAGGAACTCGTAGAGGTGGTCGAGTACCTCGGAGCAGTCCGTCTCGTGCGGCTCTCCGCAGCTCATGAGCCCGAGCCTTTCGCTTCGTCCGACTCTCCGGCGCCGGCCGGGACGAGCCCGCGCTCACGGGCGTAGTCCTCGAGCATGCCGCGCAGTTGACGGCGGCCCCGGTGCAGCCGGGACATCACCGTACCGATGGGTGTCCCCATGATGTCCGCGATCTCCTTGTACGCAAAGCCCTCTACGTCGGCCAGATACACGGCGATGCGGAATTCCTCGGGGATCGCCTGCAGTGCTTCCTTCACGTCCGAGTCCGGCAGGTGGTCGAGCGCCTGCGACTCGGCGGAGCGCAGACCCGTCGACATGTGCGACTCGGCGCGCGCCAGCTGCCAGTCCTCGATCTCCTCGGCCGCGGAGCGCTGCGGTTCACGCTGCTTCTTGCGGTACGAGTTGATGAAGGTGTTGGTGAGGATCCGGTACAGCCAGGCCTTCAGGTTGGTTCCCTCGCGGAACTGGTGGAAGGACGCGTACGCCTTGGCGTAGGTCTCCTGCACCAGGTCCTCCGCGTCGGCCGGGTTGCGCGTCATGCGCAGGGCGGCCGAGTACATCTGGTCGAGGAATTCCAGCGCGTCCCGCTCGAAGCGCGCGGTGCGCTCGGCGGTCGACTCCGGGGACGTGCCCACGCCCGTGCCCAGGCCCTCGGGCTGCTCCGCCTGGCCGTTGTCGGTCCCTGCGTCGGTACCGGGAACCGGACCCACCTCCTCAAGATTCCGGGCAGGGCCGAATCCGGCCGTGCCTGAATCGGAGGATAGACGACCTGCCGTACCTGCCGCCCCTCGAATCGGGGCGGTCTTGGCCGCGTGCAGCACCGTCCAGTCCAGGTCGGCGCGGCTGCTGCGACTCGGGCAGAAGGTCGAACCCATGCGGTGGACTTCCTCTCCTACGACGTCGGTGCCGGTGCTCAGCACCCGCATGTCCGCCACAACAGAGGCCGGGGCCGCAACATTCCCGGACCTTCACCCCAGTGACCCGGCCCACCTCACCACGGCGTCCGTGACGAGGGCCACGGCCTCGTCCTGCCCGAGGGGCGCCCGTTTGGGCACGGCGAACCCGTGATCGGCGTGGGGCACCTCGACAAGTTCGTACGGGCCGTCGGGGAACTCCTCGGGCTTGCCGAAGGGGTCGTTGCCGCCCTGGACGACGAGGGTGGGCACCCCGGCACCGAGCAGTTCGTCCGCCCGGGACCTCTCGGGCCTGCCCGGCGGGTGCAGGGGGAAGCCGAGCGCCAGCACGGCGTGCGCCCCGAGGTCACCGGCCGTACGGCAGGCGACGCGGGCGCCCGCGCTGCGCCCGCCGGCGATCACGGGCAGTCCCGGCGCGGCGAGCGCGGGCCACAGCCCCCGCCAGCCGGTGTCCAGGGTCTTCGGCGCGGGCGCCACCTTCTTGCCGGCCACCCGCCAGGGCTGCTCGACGAGGGCGACGCTCACCCCGTGCGCCGGGAGGGTCCGGGCGAGCGCCACGAGGTCCCGGGCCCCGATGCCGCCGCCGGCGCCGTGGCTCACGGCCAGCACGAGCCGGGGCCGGGGCGCCGGGTGCCAGGTGACGCGGGCGTCCCCGGCGTCCGTGGCGATAATCTCGTTCGTCACGTCAGAAGAGTGTGCCCTCTTCGGGGCCGTCGAGCTCCTTCAGCAGCTCCGGGCCGTTGTTGCGGACGTTGCTGACCAGGGTGGAGACGGGGTAGGCGCGCATCAGCCCGGCCGGCGGCGGCGCGAGCAGCGGCCGCAGCTCCTCCGGGTCCTGGCGGGCGGGGTCCAGCCAGGCGTCCCAGCGGTCGGGGGTGAGCATCAGCGGCATCCGCGGGTGGATGTCGGCCAGGGAGCGCGGGCCCTCCTCGGGCGCGACCGCCAGCGGGGCGGTCTCCGCCTCGGTCGTGATCACCGAGCAGGTCACCCACCAGGCCCGCGGGTGGTCGTCCGGCAGGGTCCGGTCCCGCCAGAACTCGTACAGCCCGGCCATCGCGAAGACCGAGCCGTCGGCGGGGAGCACGAAGTAGGGCTGCTTGCGCGGCCGCTTGCGCTTGCCCTCCTGCTCCAGGTCCAGCTCCTGACGGCCGGTGACCCACTCGTAGTAGCCGTCGGCGGGGATGATGCAGCGCCGGGAGGTGAAGGCCCGCCGGTAGGACGGCTTCTCGTGGACCGTCTCCGCGCGCGCGTTGATCATCTTGAAGGCGGTCTCGGGCGTCTTGGACCAGCTGGGGACCAGTCCCCACTTCAGCGTGCGCAGCTGCCGAACCGGACGCGGGTCCGCCGCGTCCTTCAGGGGACGGTCGAGGACGACGTGGACCTCCTTCGTCGGAGCCACGTTGTAGTCCGGCTCCAGACTCTCCTCGGGCTCCCACGTCTCGATCTCGAAGATCGCCGCGAGGTCCTCGGGCCCACGACTGGCTGCATACCGTCCGCACATACGTGCCACACTGCCAGACTCCATCCACCCCGAGGGAGCCAATGCCCCACATGGACAGCACCGCATCCACCTCGCTCGCCTCCCTGTGGGGCGAGGTCTCCGGTACCCAGACCGATCCGGACCTGTGGGTGGTGATCGCCACCCTGGTGGCGGCCCTGGCCGTCGTCGTCCCGCCCGGCCTGTGGCGGCTGTCGCGCAACACCATCACCATCGCCCACGAGGGCGGGCACGGCTTGGTCGCCCTGCTGACCGGCCGCACCCTGACCGGGATACGCCTGCACTCCGACACCAGCGGCCTGACCGTCAGCCGGGGCAAGCCGTACGGCCTCGGGATGATCCTCACGGCGGCCGCGGGCTACACGGCGCCGCCGCTGCTGGGGCTCGGCGGGGCCGCCCTGCTGTCCGCCGGGCGCATCACGCTGCTGCTGTGGCTGGCGACGGTGCTGCTGCTGGCCATGCTGGTGATGATCCGCAACGCCTACGGGGCGCTCACGGTGTTCCTCACGGGCGGCACCTTCGTGGTCGTCTCGTGGCTCACGGGACCGCAGGTGCAGGCGGCGTTCGCGTACGCGGTGGTGTGGTTCCTGCTGGTGGGTGGTGTGCGGCCGGCCTTCGAACTGCAGGCCAAGCGGTCGCACGGCGGGGCCGGCGACTCGGACGCGGACCAGCTGTCGCGGCTCACCCATGTACCGGCGGGGCTGTGGCTGTTCCTGTTCCACGCGGTGTCGCTGTGCTCGCTCCTCGGCGGCGGCCGGTGGCTGCTGGACCTGTGAGGGCCTGAGGGGCCCCAGGTCACCGGGGCGCGGCCCCGCGGCGTGACCGGGCCCACGGCGCGGCACCGGCGGGACCTCCTGCTTATAAAGTGGGGCCATGGCCCCGAACGCCCCGCACGACGCATCCACCGCCCTCTGGCCCGCCCCGCACGCGAGCGGAGCCGTCGACGCGACGGTCCACGTGCCGGGGTCCAAGTCGGTCACCAACCGCGCCCTCGTCCTCGCCGCCCTGGCCAGCGAGCCCGGCTGGCTGCGCCGCCCGCTGCGCTCCCGCGACACGCTGCTGATGGCCGGCGCGCTGCGCACGATGGGCGTCGGCATCGAGGAGGGCGTGGGTCCCGAGGGCACCGGTGAGGCGTGGCGGGTGCTGCCCGCGGGGCTGCGCGGCCCGGCCACGGTCGACGTGGGCAACGCGGGCACGGTGATGCGCTTCCTGCCTCCGGTGGCCGCGCTGGCCGACGGCCCGGTCCGCTTCGACGGCGACCCCAGGTCGTACGAGCGTCCGCTGAACGGGGTGATCGACGCGCTGCGCGTCCTCGGCGCCCGGATCGACGACGACGGCCGGGGCGCGCTGCCGCTGACGGTGCACGGCGGGGGTGCGCTGGAAGGCGGCGTGGTGGAGATCGACGCCTCGTCGTCGTCCCAGTTCGTGTCGGCGCTGCTGCTGTCCGGCCCGCGGTTCAACCAGGGCGTCGAGGTCCGGCACATCGGCTCCACGCTGCCGTCGATGCCGCACATCCGGATGACGGTCGACATGCTGCGCGCGGTCGGCGCCCAGGTGGACACCCCGGAGTCGGGCGGCGAGCCGAACGTCTGGCGGGTCACGCCGGGCGCGCTGCTCGGCCGCGATCTGACCGTCGAGCCGGACCTGTCCAACGCCCAGCCGTTCCTGGCGGCGGCGCTGGTGACCGGCGGGAAGATCCTCATCCCGGACTGGCCGGCCCGCACCACGCAGCCGGGCGACCGGCTGCGGGAGGTCTTCACCGAGATGGGCGGCTCCTGCGAACTCACCGAGTACGGGCTGGTGTTCACCGGCTCGGGTGCGGTCCACGGCATCGACGTGGACCTCGGCGAGGTCGGCGAGCTGACCCCGGGCGTCGCGGCGGTCGCGGCCCTCGCGGACTCCCCCTCCACCCTGCGCGGCGTGGCCCATCTGCGGCTGCACGAGACGGACCGGCTGGCGGCGCTCACCAAGGAGATCAACGAGCTCGGCGGCGACGTCACCGAGACCGCCGACGGCCTGCACATCCGCCCGCGCCCGCTGCACGGCGGCGTCTTCCACACCTACGAGGACCACCGCATGGCGACGGCCGGCGCGATCATCGGCCTCGCGGTCGAGGGCGTGCGCATCGAGAACGTGGCGACGACGGCGAAGACCCTGCCGGACTTCCCCGATCTGTGGACCGGGATGCTCGGGGCATAGGGCCGGGGACACAGCCATGCGCCGCTACGGCAAGCACACCGACGAGGACGACATCCGCACGCGCCCCGGCCGTCGGAACACCAGGCCCCGCACCAACATCCGGCCCAAGCACGAGGACGCCGCCGAGGGCATGGTCCTCACCGTCGACCGGGGCCGGCTGACCTGCCTCGTGGGGGACCGGGTCGTCCTGGCGATGAAGGCACGGGAGCTGGGCCGCAAGGCCGCGGTGGTCGGTGACCAGGTGGCCCTCGTCGGTGATCTCTCCGGCAAGAAGGACACGCTCGCGCGGATCGTGCGCATCGGGGAGCGCACCTCGGTGCTGCGCCGTACCGCCGACGACGACGATCCGTTCGAGCGGGTCGTGGTGGCCAACGCCGACCAGCTCGCGATCGTCACCGCCCTCGCCGACCCCGAGCCGCGGCCCCGGCTGATCGACCGCTGTCTCGTGGCGGCGTTCGACGGCGGCCTGGAGCCGCTGCTGGTGCTGACGAAGTCCGATCTCGCGTCGCCGGACGAACTGCTGGAGCTGTACGGCGCGTTGGACATCCCGTACGTCGTCACCAACCGTGAGGAGCTGGCCGACGGGAGCGCGGCGGACCGGGTGCGCGAGCATCTGGGCGGCAAGGTCACGGCGTTCGTGGGCCACTCCGGCGTCGGCAAGACGACGCTGGTGAACGCGCTGGTGCCGGAGGACCGCCGGCGCTCGACCGGGCACGTCAACGCGGTGACCGGGCGCGGCCGGCACACCACGACGTCGGCGCTCGCGCTGCCGCTGGGCGGCGCGGACGGCTGGGTGGTGGACACCCCGGGCGTGCGGTCGTTCGGCCTCGCCCACGTCGACCCGTCGCGGGTGATCCACGCGTTTCCCGACCTGGAGCGGGGCACCGAGGGCTGCCCGCGCGCCTGCAGTCACGACGAGCCCGACTGCGCGCTGGACGCGTGGGTGGCGGAGGGGCACGCCGATCCCGCGCGGCTCTACTCGCTGCGGCGGCTGCTGGCGACACGGGAGCGCACGGAGGGCGACTGACCTCCGCGTTGTTTGTCCCCCCTCGAGTCCGGTAAGGGCATAATCGCACCGAGCGAGCTCCAAGCCTGGCCAAAGGCTGACGATTCTGACGATGCGGTCACCGAAACACGGCGTACGGGAGGACAGCACATGGCGTGGCTGCTGGTCATCGTGGCGGGGCTGCTCGAAACCGGCTTCGCCGTCTGTCTCAAGCTGTCGCACGGCTTCTCCCGGCTGTGGCCGACCGTCGCCTTCTGCGTCTTCGCGCTGGGCAGTTTCGGCCTGCTGACGCTGTCCCTGCGCAAGCTGGACGTGGGTCCGGCGTACGCGGTGTGGACGGGCATCGGGGCGGCGGGCACCGCGATCTACGGGATGATCTTCCTCGGCGACGTCGTCTCGACGCTGAAGATCGTGTCGATCTCCCTGGTCATCGCGGGAGTGGTCGGCCTCCAGCTGTCCGGATCGGCGCACTGAGGGCGATCCCGGCGGACCGCGTTCAGTCCGTCAACTGACGGTCCAGCGCCTCCCGTACGAGTGCGGCGACGCCGTCCTCGCCGGGTGGCGGGGCGGCGACGCAGGACAGGGCGAGCCGGAGGGCGAGTTCGCAGCAGCGCGCGAGGCCGGCCTGGTCCGGCGGGGCGGCACCGGACGCGGCGAGCACCGAGACGGCCCGGTCGCGCACCATGGCCACGAAGTCGCCCGGCGCGGGCAGCGGCCCGTCGGCCCTGCGCTGGGCAGGCACGGCCGAGGAGGACGGCACGGCGGCCAGCGTCAGGGCGGGCAGGCGCTCGCACCAGCAACCGGTGAGCAGGGCACGGACGAGGGCGTTGTCCCGTGCGAGACGCGCGGTCCACTCGGCGGTGGCGGTCAGACGGCCCCGGACGTCGGTGGGTATGGCGAGGGCGCGTTCGACGCCCGCCAGATAGGTGTCGGCCTCCCTGCGCACGAGAGCGCGGGCGAGCCCCTCCTTGCTCCCGAACTCGTTGTAGAGCGTCTGCCTGGAGACCCCGGCCGCCACGGCCACGTCGACCATCCGCACGGCTGACCACGGCCGGCGCGCCAGCGCCGTGTGGGCGGCGTCGAGCAGGGATTCCCGCGCTGCAGGCATCATCGCCTCCTGGGGCGAGCGGCTTAGCGCCCAGATTTGACGGGGGCGGGGGCACTGTCAAGGGCCCGCGAGGGCGTACGGGCACCCTTCGGCCGGGTGTTCGGAGCCGGGACCGGGCCCCGGTGGCGCGCGGGACCGGACCCGCGCGGGGGCGTGGTGGCCCCACCCCGATCACGACAGATACGGTTCGTTCCATGCCGGACTACCTCGACGATCTCCGCCTCGCCCACGTCCTCGCGGACGCCGCCGACGCCGTCACCATGGACCGCTTCAAGGCGCTCGACCTCAAGGTCGAGACCAAGCCGGACATGACGCCGGTGAGCGAGGCCGACCGGGCGGCCGAGGAGCTGATCCGGGGGCAGCTGCAGCGGGCCCGCCCGAGGGACGCGATCCTCGGCGAGGAGTACGGCGTCGAGGGGACCGGCCCCCGCCGCTGGGTGATCGACCCGATCGACGGCACCAAGAACTACGTCCGCGGCGTCCCGGTGTGGGCCACGCTCATCTCGCTGATGGAGGCGGGTGAGGGCGGTTACCAGCCCGTCGTCGGTGTCGTGTCCGCGCCCGCCCTCGGCCGGCGCTGGTGGGCCGCCAAGGGGTACGGGGCGTTCAGCGGGCGCAGTCTCTCCGCCGCGACCCGGCTGCACGTCTCGCGCGTCTCGAAGCTGGCGGACGCGTCGTTCGCGTACTCCTCGCTCAGCGGCTGGGAGGAACAGGGGCGCCTGAACGGCTTCCTCGACCTGACCCGCGCGGTGTGGCGCACGCGCGCGTACGGCGACTTCTGGCCGTACATGATGGTCGCCGAGGGCGCGGTCGACCTGTGCGCCGAGCCCGAGCTCTCCCTCTGGGACATGGCCGCCACCGCCATCGTCGTGACAGAGGCGGGCGGCACCTTCACCGGCCTCGACGGCCGCCCCGGCCCGCACAGCGGCAACGCCGCGGCCTCGAACGGACTGCTGCACGACGAACTCCTGAACTACGTGAACGGCCGCTACTGACCGCCCTCTTGTTGACCCCCTCTTTACCTGTCACTCTGGGAATCCCCCCACTTGTGAACTTGTGCATCGTCGACTGGCGCGTCCGGCGCCGGGCAGGAGCGGCGGTGCGGGGGCACTTCAGGAGGTGGCTCCATCCATGCTCGTACGAGACGCCATGAGCACCGTGGTCCTCACCATCGGCCCCACCCACACCCTTCGCCAGGCAGCCGCGCTGATGTCCACCCGCCGGGTCGGCGCGGCCATCGTCCTTGATCCCGACGCGGGCGGCATCGGCATCCTGACCGAACGCGACATCCTGAACTCCGTCGGTCTCGGGCAGAGCCCGGACTCCGAACGGGTCCAGGACCACACCACCGACGACGTCGTCTTCGCCACGCCGTCCTGGACCCTGGAGGAGGCCGCCCGCGCCATGGCGCACGGCGGCTTCCGGCATCTGATCGTGCTGGAGGGCGACGAGCCCGTGGGCGTCGTCTCGGTCCGGGACGTCATCCGCTGCTGGGCTCCGTCCCGTCAGCAGGTGCCGGCCTGAGCACAGGACGGGCCGGGCTCCCGAGGGAACCCGGCCCGTCCGCCCGGCAGGCGGTCCAGTGCTGGTGATCAGCCGCGCAGCGTCCGCACGGCGGCCTCCAGCCGCTTGCCGAAGTCGTCGTCGGCCTGCCGGAAGTTGTCGATCGCGCGCTCGGCGATGTCGTCGCGCGTGACCCCGGAGATGGCGTTCGCCAGGTTGCCCACCAGGCGCTCCTTCTCCTCCTCCGTCATCAGCCGGTAGAGGTTGCCCGCCTGGACGAAGTCGTTGTCCTCGGCGTGCAGGGGCGTGACCGTCTCCCCGGTGACCCCGGAGACCTGGACGGGCTGCCACAGCGGGCGGTCCGTCTGGAAGGGGCCGCCGAAGCTGTTCGGCTCGTAGTTCTTCGCCCCCTTGTGGCGGCCGTCGTACAGATGACCGTCACGGGAGTGGGTGCGTGCCTCGGTGGCGTGCGGGCGGTTCACCGGCAGGTGGTCGGCGTTGATGCCGACGCGGTAGCGGTGGGCGTCGCCGTAGGAGAAGAGACGGCCCTGGAGCATCTTGTCCGGGGAGGGACCGATGCCCGGCACGAAGTGGGCGGGGCTGAAGATCGACTGCTCGACCTCGGCGAACATGTTCTCCGGGTTGCGGTTGAGCTCCAGCTTGCCGAACTCGATCAGCGGGTAGTCCGCGTGCGGCCAGACCTTGGTCAGGTCGAACGGGTTGAAGCGGTAGGTCGCCGCCTCGGCCACCGGCATGAGCTGGACGGAGACGGTCCAGGACGGGTACTCGCCGCGCTCGATGGCCTCGCGCAGGTCCCGCTGGTGGGAGTCGGGGTCCTTGCCCGCGAGGATCTCGGCCTCCTCGGCGGTCAGGTTCTTGATGCCCTGGTCCGTCTTGAAGTGGTACTTGACCCAGAAGGCCTCGCCGGCCTCGTTGTTCCACTGATAGGTGTGGGAGCCGAAGCCGTCCATGTGGCGGTAGGACGCCGGGATGCCGCGGTCACCGAACAGCCAGGTCACCTGGTGCGTGGACTCGGGCGACAGACCCCAGAAGTCGAATACGTTGTCCGCCTCCTGCGAGCCGGTGTACGGGTCGCGCTTCTGGGTGTGGATGAAGTCGGGGAACTTGATGGCGTCGCGGATGAAGAACACCGGGGTGTTGTTGCCGACGAGGTCGTAGTTTCCCTCCTCGGTGTAGAACTTCACCGCGAAACCGCGCGGGTCGCGCACCGCGTCGGGGGCGCCGAGGTTGCCCGCGACCGTGGAGAAGCGCAGGAAGACCTCGGTCTCCTTGCCGACCTCGGACAGGAACCTCGCCCGGGTGTATCCGGTGACGTCGGCGGTCACCGTGAAGGTGCCGTAGGCGCCGGCACCACGGGCGTGCACCACGCGCTCCGGGATGCGCTCGCGGTTGAAGTGGGCCAGCTTCTCCAGCAGGAGCTGGTCCTGGACGAGGACCGGGCCGCCGATCCCCGCGGTCTCGCTGTTCTGGTTGTCGGCCACCGGAGCTCCGGCCTTCGTCGTGAGCGGTCCCTGGGTCACGTACGCCTCCTGCGTGGTTCTGTGTGAATCCGACCGTTCCTGTCCCTTGGTCAAAGTCGTTACCGATCCTACAATGGACACTGTCTAAGTCAAGCTGCGCTCCAAAGTCACATCGGTTCAGAATCTGGTCCTGGTGCTGTTAAGGTGTCGTGCATGAGTGACCTTCTGGAACGGCTGCGTGGACGCGGATGGCGCATGACCGCACAGCGGCGTGTCGTGGCCGAGGTCCTCGCCGGCGAGCACGTCCATCTGACGGCCGACGAGGTGCACGCCCGAGCTGTCGCCAAGCTGCCCGAGATCTCCCGCGCCACCGTCTACAACACGCTGGGTGAGCTGGTCTCGCTCGGCGAGGTGATCGAGGTCTCCACCGACAAGCGCGCCAAGCGGTACGACCCGAACGCCCACCAGCCGCACCACCACCTGGTGTGCGCCCGGTGCGGCACGATCCGGGACGTCCACCCCACGGGGAACCCGATGGCCGACCTTCCCGACTCCGAGCGCTTCGGCTTCTCGGTCTCCGAGGTCGAGGTGACCTACCGGGGCGTCTGCCCGAACTGCTCGAAGGCCTGAGCACGCGCTTCCGAAGCCCCGGCGCCCCTGCGGTGCCGGGGCTTCGCGCTGCCCGGCGACCGTGGGATGCATGACGGCACAAACGCCAAGGGCCGGAATCCTGGGATTCCGGCCCTTGGCCTTCAGTAGCGGGGACAGGATTTGAACCTGCGACCTCTGGGTTATGAGCCCAGCGAGCTACCGAGCTGCTCCACCCCGCGTCGATGAAATGAACACTACGTCAAGGACGCGGACAGAGGCAAATCACTTCAGGCCGAGAGCTCCTCGCGCAGGGCGTCCCGCAGGCGCGCCGCGCGCTGGGCGACCTCCTTCGGACCGAGGGCCACCGCGCGGTCGGCCCACCGCTGGCCCTCCGCCAGCTCGCCGCGACGCGCGTAGACCAGGGCGAGGCGCAAGGCCGACCGCCCGTGCCCGGCGTCGGCCGCACGGGTCCACCACACGGCGGCCTCGGGCTCGCTGCCCTCCCTGGCCAGCAGCAGGCCGAGGTTGAACGCGCCGTTGCGGGAGCCGGCCTCGGCGGCCCTGCGGTACCACTCGGCCGCCTCCACCACGTCGCCCCGCGCCGCGGCCAGCATCCCGACCCGGACCTGGGCGCGCCGGTGGCCCTGGGTCGCCGCCCGCTCGTACCACTCCTCGCACTCGGTCTTCTCGTGCACGGTCTCCCCGAGCTCGTGCGCGGGCTCCGGCGGGCGCCGCGCGTCGAGCAGGGTCGCCAGCCGGTACGCCGCCTCGGCGCTGCCGGCCCCGGCCGCGCACCGCAGATGCCGCTCGGCCGCGAACTCGTCCCCGTCCCGCAGGCACGCGATGCCGACCTGGAGGGCCGCCTCCGAGTGCCCGGCGGCGGCCGCGCGCCCGTACCAGCGCAGCGCGGCCTCCTCCTCACCGCGCCCGGCGTGCAGGATGCCCAGATTGAACGCGGCGTCCACGCTCCCGGCCTCGGCGGCCTTGGAGAACCAGGGCTCGGCGCCCGCGGCGTCCCCGCCCTGCAGCAGCAGGATGGCCAGCGCGTTCGCCGCCTCGCGGTGCCCGGCGTAGGCGGCCCTCCGGTACCACTGCTCGGCCTGCGCGGTGCGCTTCTGCTCGGCGCAGAGCAGCCCCAGGTTGTAGGCGCCGTTCACGTCACCGGCGTCCATGGCGGCCCGGTACCAGCGCTCGGCGGTCTGCGTCTCGCCCCGCTCGGCGTGCAGCGCGCCCAGCGCGTTGGCCGCGTTGCCGTCGCCGTCCTGGGCGGCCCGCAGCCACCACACGGCGGCGCTCTCGCTGTCCCCGGCGTCGCGCAGCAGGAAGCCCAGCGCGCAGGCGGCCCGCGGCTCGCCGTCCTTGGCGGACGTCAGGTACCAGCGCCCGGCCTCCTTGAGCTCTCCCCGCCGTTCGAGGATGGCCCCGAGGTGCAGGGCGGCCCTGCGGTGTCCGCGCGCGGCGGCCTGCCGGTACCACTGCTCGGCCTCCTCCGGCGAGGCCCCGTCCGCGGCGACACCGTTGTCCGGGCCGTCCAGGTCCGTACGGCCGGCCTGCCGGTCGAGCGCGCGGGCCAGCCGGTACGCCGCCTCGCGGTGGCCGCGCTCGGCGGCCGCCCGCATCCAGCGCTCGGCGCCGGGGTCGCCGCGGTGCTCCAGCAGATCGGCGAGCGCGTACGCGCCGAGCGCGTGCCCCTGCTCGGCGGACTGCCGCAGCCAGTACTCGGCGGCGGGCTCGTCACCGCGCTCGCGGTGGTGCCGGCCGAGCGCGTGCGCGGCGGCGGCCGACCCGGCGACGGCGGCGATCCGCCACCAGCCGGCGGCCTCGTCGGCGTAGCCGCGCTGATGCAGCAGCACACCCAGGTTGTTGGCCGCGGCCCGGTCGCCCGCGGCGGTGGCCGCGCGCAGATGCGGCTCGGCGCCGTCGAGGTCGCCGCGGCGCAGCAGCATGGCCCCGAGGACGCTCATGGCCTCGACCTCGCCGCTCTGAGCGGCGAGCCGGTGGCGCGCCTCCTCGGCGGCCTCCCCCGCCTCCTCGGCGGCCTCCCCCGCCTCGTCGGCGTCCACCGGGCGGCCGGGAACCGCGGTGGCGTCGGGCTGCACCAGGTCACTCATCGACTGCGAGGCGTCCCCTGTCGGCTGCACGAAATCGCCCACCGACCGTACAAAGCCGGCAGGCTGCACAAACCGCCCTGTCTCCAACAGAGTTGCCTTGTCCCCCATAACGTCCATCGTCGCACCACCTGCAACCTGGGTACACCTGGTATACCGCAGCCAGTGAGGTCACTACAGCGTTTTGTCGACATGCCCACAGAGAGACAAGTCAAACACAAGAGGCGCGACTCACCACGGCGGCGCGTCCATCCCGCTGCCCGGCACATGCGTTCGCACACCACAAAGGCCCGGATCCATCAGGATCCGGGCCTTCGGTGTCGTGCGAACGAATCGCCGACTTCAGTAGCGGGGACAGGATTTGAACCTGCGACCTCTGGGTTATGAGCCCAGCGAGCTACCGAGCTGCTCCACCCCGCGCCGTTGTGTTGCAACCGTACCACGGCGCGGGATGGGCCCCTTCACCAGCCGAGCGTCCCTAGGTGCCGGTGGGACTGCCGGTGGGCTCGGGACTCTTGCTCGGCTTGGCGCTCGCGCCGCCGTCACCGACACCGCTCGCACCCTTGTCCGCGGTGTCCTGGGCGTCCTCGGCCCGCCGCAGCGCGTCCTGCAGGTCCTTCTGCGCCTGGCCGTACGCCTCCCAGTCACCCTTCTTCAGGGCCTCCTGGCCGGCGTCGAACGCCTTCTGGGCGTCGTTCAGCGCGTCCTGGACCGTCGGATCGGTGGACTTCGGCGGCGGCTTCGTACCGCCGTCGTCTCCCCTGTCCGGCGGCTCGGCGGTCGAGCCCTCGGCTCCGAAGACCTTGTTCAGCGCCTCGTCGAGGGTGTCCTCGAACGCGGTGGCGCCGCCGTAGGAGACCAACACCTTGCGCAGCAGCGGGTACTTCAGCCCGCCGCCTCGGACGTAGACCGGCTCCACGTAGAGCAGTCCGCCGTCCAGCGGGACCGCCAGCAGGTTGCCGTACTCGACCTCCGAGTCGCCGCCTCTCAGCAGCCTGATCGTCTCGGCGATGTTCTGCTCGGAGTTGAACTGGCTCTGCACCTGACTGGGCCCGTTGACCGTGGTGTTGGTCGGCAGTTTCAGAATTCTGATCTTGCCGTAGTCACTGGTCCCCGCTTCGGCGTCGACGGCCATGAACGCGCTGAGGTTGTCCCTGCCGTTGGGCGTCAACGTCGTCGTCAGGGAGAACGCCTGCGCCTTCTGGTCAGGCATCTTCATGCTCAGGTAGTACGGCGGCACCGCGCTGCCCGACTTGTTGGTCGGGTCGTCCGGCACCTGCCAGACCTCGCTGCCGCTGAGGAACGTCGTCGCGTCCTTCACGTGGTAGCGGGTGAGCAGCTCGCGCTGGACCTTGAACAGGTCCTGCGGGTAGCGCAGATGGGCCATCAGACCGCTGGAGATCTCGCTCTTGGCCTTCACCGTGCCGGGGAACGCCTTCATCCAGGTCTTCAGGACGGGGTCCTTGGTGTCCCACTGGAACAGCTTGACCTCGCCGGTGTAGGCGTCGACCGTCGCCTTCACCGAGTTGCGGATGTAG
The DNA here is from genome assembly GCF_042792555.1 of Streptomyces sp. NPDC056628. NCBI lineage: Bacteria > Bacillati > Actinomycetota > Actinomycetes > Kitasatosporales > Streptomycetaceae > Streptomyces > Streptomyces sp. NPDC056628. Next base: position 191,954 of record NZ_JBHTWG010000005.1, on the reverse strand, counting down.
TTGACCTGGTTCTGCTGGGCCACCACCGCGCGGTTGTCGTTGGTGGCGGTCAGCGAGTCGGCCGTGGTGTCGCCCAGGGTCGTGCGCGAGGAGTACGGGTAGCCGTTCGTCGTCGTGTAGGCGTCGACGATCCACTGGATCCGCCCGTCCACGACCGCCGGGTAGGCGTCGCCGTCGATGGTCAGCCACGGGGCGACCGCCTCGACGCGCTCCTTGGGCGTGCGGTTGTACAGGATGCGCGAGCCGTCGCCGATGGCGCCGGAGTACAGGATCTGCGGCTCGCCGAACGCCACGGCGTACGCGGCCCGGTTGACCGGGCTGGAGAGGCTGACCCCGCTGCCGCCCTTGTAGCTGTAGGTCTTCTCACCGCTGTCGTCGGAGTAGTCGATCTCCTTCTGGGGACCGCCGACGATCGAGTACATCGTGGTCTTCTCGCCGTAGTAGACCCGCTGCTCGTACGTGCCGAGGTCGCCCTTGGACGGCAGGTCGGACTCGGTGAAGTCCGGACGGCCCTGGGAGTCGGCGTTGGTGCCCTCGGCGGCGACGGCGCCGTAGCCGTGGGTGTACCGGAAGTGGTCGTTGATCCAGTTGCGCTTCGGGATGCCGTTGAGGTTGATCTCGCGCAGACCGATGACCGTGTCCTGGTCCTTGCCGTCCTTGCTGTACCGGTCGACGTCCAGGTTGGTCGGGAACGCGTAGTAGTTCCTGATCTGCTGGAGCTGCTGGAACGTCGGCGAGACGATGTTCGGGTCCATGATCCGGATGCTCGCCGTGGGGCCCACGTCGTCGCGCAGCTCGGTCTTGTCCTCGGTCTTGCTGGTGCCCGGGTACTCGGTCACCTGCGTGCCGTCGATGCCGTAGGCGTCGCGCGTCGCCTTCAGGTTCTTCTCGACGTACGGCGCCTCCTTGGCCTGCTCGTTCGGCTGGACCTGGAACTTCTGCACGATCGCCGGGTACAGGCCGCCGATGAGGATCGCGGACAGCACCATCAGGCCGAAGCCGATCACGGGCAGCTGCCAGGTGCGCCGCCACAGGGTGGCGAAGAACAGCAGGGCGCAGATGACGGCGATGCAGAACAGGATCGTCTTCGCCGGCAGATAGGCGTTGGCGTCGACGTACCGCAGGCCGGTCCAGTTGTCGGTGGCCTTGAAGTCACTGGACTTGACGGCCAGCCCGTACCGGTCGAGCCAGTAGGCGACGGCCTTCAGCGTGACGAAGATGCCGAGGAGGACCGACAGGTGCCCGGTGGCCGCGGCCGTGGCGCGCGCGCCGGGGCTCGTGATCCGCAGCCCGCCGTAGAGGTAGTGGGTGAGCGCGGCGGCGATCACGGAGAGGATCACGGCGGCGAAGCCGAAGCCGAGCAGGAACCGGTACCAGGGCAGGTCGAAGGCGTAGAAGCCGACGTCGAGGTGGAACTGCGGGTCCTTCTCGCCGAAGGGCACGCCGTTGACCCACATCAGCCAGGTCCGCCACTGACTGGAGGCGGAGGCTCCGGCGATCAGGCCGACCAGGGCCGTGATGGCGATCAGCAGCCACTTCTTGTAGGGCGCGATGCCCATGCGGTAGCGGTCGAGGTTCTGCTGCTCCATCGACATCGCGCTCAGCGGCGGGCGCAGCCGGTGGGCCAGCCAGATGTTGAAGCCGACCGCGAGGGCCATCAGCAGGCCGAAGACGAAGAACAGCCCGATCTTCGTCCACAGCGTCGTGGTGAACACCGACGAGTAGTTCACCGACCGGTACCAGAGCCAGTCCGTCCAGAAACCCGCGAACATGGTGAAGGCCATGCCGAGGACGGCGAGGACGCCCAGTGTCATGAGCAGGGTCCGGACCCGCCGGGACGGGCGGCCCACTCTCATCCGTGGCCCGGTCGGGCCTCCGCCGCGGTCCGGCATCTGGAAAGCCAAGGTTTCGCACCCCGAAGTTCGCTGTTGGTCTGGGTCAGGCCCGCGTCTTCGTGGACCCTCTGTGGCCCCCCGTGATCGCGGGCCCACACCTATGCAACTTACTCACCCTTTACTCGGTTCCCGATTCCGGCCGGGAACGAGGCAGGATTGTGACCATGTCCAACACTCCCATGGCAGCCAACCCGCTGACCCGGGCCGTTCTCGAGATCGACGAGTACGTTTCCGGACTCGGCTGGGACCAGCCCGCCCGCCTTTTCGCCCTCGTCGACACCGCACGGCTGCGAGTCCAGGAACCCGGCCTCGCCGCCCAGCTCGGCCTGGGGGACGAGCAGGAGTCCACCGGCCTGACCCCGATCGAGCAGGACGAACTTCCAACGGGCAAGCAGCTCGACGAGTTCCTGGGCACGATCGCCTGGCCCGACGCCGTGTCCGGCTGCGCGCTCACCGTGGAGCGCCTGATGCTGCCCCCGTCCGCCGAGGCGCAGGTGCCGCAGGGCCTGAGCGACGCCGAGCTGACCCGGTGGGTGGCGGAGCACCCCGAGCGCCAGGAGGTCCGTATGACGGTGGCGGTGCTGCGCGACGGCAGCCGTGAGTCGGCGCTGCGGCTGCGTGAGAAGGACACCCCGACGGAGGTCCTGACCGGCCCCGAGCTGGTGCCCGGCCTGGCGCAGGCGCTGGCGGCGACGTTCGAGGACTGAGGACCCGGCTACGACGGCGGGGGCGCCCCTCGGGTGAGGGGCGCCCCCGTGTCATGTGTGCCGGCCGGGGGTCAGCTCCCGGTGGTGCACTTCGGCAGGGCGGCGGTGTCGCCGGAGCGGATGTCCTTCAGGGCGCCGAGCGCGTCGTCGATGGTGTCGACCTTGACCAGGGTGAGCCCGTCGGGGACGTCCCTGGCGGCGGTCGCGCAGTTGTCGGCGGGGGTGAGGAAGTACTGCGCGCCCTTGTCGTGCGCGCCCACGGTCTTCATCTCGATGCCCCCGATGGGCCCGACCTTGCCGTCGTCGTCGATGGTGCCGGTGCCGGCGACGAACTTCCCGCCGGTGAGGCTGCCCGGCGTGAGCTTGTCGTAGAGCCCGAGGGCGAACATCAGCCCGGCGCTGGGGCCGCCGACGTCGGCGAGCTTGATGTCGATGTCGAACGGGAAGGTGTGGTCGGTCCCGGCGGAGATCCCGACGATGGCGCGCTTCGCGCCGCTGTCGTCGGACTCGGCGGTGGTGATCGTCACCTTCTCGGTGCGCTGCGGCATCCGGCGCTCCTTCTCCGCGGCGGCCTGCTCCTTGGCGGGCACGATCGTGAAGACGACCTGCTGGCCGGGCTTGTGCTTGGTCACCAGCTCGGCGACGTCCCCGGGCTTCTTGACGACGGTGCCGTCGACGGCCTTGATGACGTCACCGGCGTGCAGCCTGCCCTCGGCCGGGCTGCCCTTGACGACGGTCGCGACGATCACCCAGCTCCGCACCGGGATGTCCAGCGCCTCCAGGGCCGCGACCTTCGCGCTCTCCTGGGACTGGCTGAACTCCTCGGCGTTCTCCTGGGTGGACTGCTCCTCCGTCTTGCCGTCCGGGTAGAGGGTGTCGTGGGGCACGACCTTGTTGTCGTGCGCGAGCCAGCCGTAGACGGCCTCGACGAGGTTCATCCGGTAGTCGGCGCTCGTGACCCGGACGGTGGTCATGTTGAGGTGGCCGCTCGTCGGATACGTCTTGCGCCCGGAGACCTGCAGCACCGGCTCGCCGTCGTGTTCCCCGAGGGTGTTGACCGTGGGGCCCGGGGACATCTCGGCGTACGGCACGCGGATGAAGACTCCCGCGCACAGGAGCGCGATCAGCATCAGGGTGGAGGCGAGCATCGTCGCGGTGCGGCGTGGCATGGCACGACAGTACGTGACAGTCCTGTCAGAGCCCCGTCAGGGCCGGGAACCGGACCACGCGGGCGCCTCCGGGGCGCCGGCGGATCAGGTCCGGGACGGGGGCTTCTCCATGGCCGCGCGGAACCGCGCGTACCCGTCGAGCTCGGGCCCGTCGCCGCGGGTCCTGCGGGTCCTGTTGGCCCAGCTCCCCCACAGCCCTGCGCCGATCGCGGCCCCGAGCGGAATCAGCAACCAGGCGAGCGCCGTCATGCGCGCCTCCCGTCCCCACAGAGCGAACCGCAACTGACTGATCAGCAGATTAACCGCTGGCACTGACAACGCTCACGCCAGGGGTGCGGTTACGCAAGCCGGGTGGGGTGGACGGGTTCCCGGCGCCTTCGAGGCAGGTCAGCAGGCGCCGACCCACTCCTCGGTGCCGTCGGAGAATTTCTGGTGCTTCCAGATCGGCACCTCGTGCTTGAGGTCGTCGATCAGCTTCCGGCACGCCTCGAACGCCTCGCCGCGGTGCGGGCAGGAGACGGCGACGACGACGGCGAGATCACCGACGGTGAGATCACCGACGCGGTGCACGGCGGCGAGCGCCCGCACCGGGAACTCGGCGACGACCTTCTCCGCGATCCGCCGCATCTCGGCCTCGGCGCTGGGGTGGCAGGAGTACGTGAGCGCGTCCACGTCGGCGCCCCCGTCGTGGTCGCGCACGGTGCCCACGAACAGCGCGGTCCCCCCGGCGGCGTCGTCCCCGACGGCCCGGAAGACCTCGTCCACGGAGAGGGCCGTCTCACGGATGCCGATGAGCTTGACCGGGTCCTGAGCGCCCTGCTCACCGGGGTGATCACTGGTAGGTGCCATGTCCCCATCGTGCCCCACGCGCGCGAGGGCGGGGAATAGCGTCATCGCCCGGCACCCGCGTGTGGGGCTTCGGAGCCTCCTACAGACGGCGCGGGGCGTCGGGCGCGGTCAGATCCGGCGGCGGGCCTTGCGGGCCCTGCGGACCACCGCCGCCGCGCCCAGCAGCGCCACCGTCGCACCCGCGGCACCGGCGGCCGTCGCGTCCTTGCGGCCCAGGCGCCGTCCGGCGACCGTGTGCCGGCCGGAGACCTCCTCCAGCAGCTCCGCGAGCACCTCCTCGTTGGTCCATTGCGGCCGCCAGCCCGCGTCGTGGAGCCGGCTCCCGCTGACCACCCACGGGTACATCGTGTACGCGAGGTCGCCGGCCGGGGAGGGCGTCAGGCCGATGCGGTGCAGCCGGGCCGCGGCGCCGAGGGCGACCGCGGACGGCAGTTCCATGCGCCGGATCCCGCTGAGCTCCTCGACCTCCTCCTGCTCCAGCCATCCGTCGCAGCCGACGGCCAGTTCCCCGTCGACCTTCTCCAGGACGGCGTACTCCAGCGCGCCGCACAGGTCCTCGACGTGGCAGAACTGCCAGGCGGGCCGGGACCCGGCGACCACGAGCAGCCGGGGCGACTCGAAGTACCTGGTCAGGGCGGTGTCGGTGCCGCCGACCAGGACGGCGGGGCGGACGACGGTGACGTTGAGGCCGGGGTGGGCGCGGGGGGCGCGGCGCGCCAGGCGCTCGATCTCCAGCAGGTCGCCGACGCCGGTGGCCTCGGCGGTCGCCCGCAGCTCGGCGTCCTCGGACAGCGGCAGCTCGTTGTCCGGCAGGGCGCCGTAGACCATGGCGGAGGTGCACAGCACCACCCGGTGCACTCCGGCGGCCGCGGCGGCCGTCAGGACGGTCTGGGTCCCCCGAACGTTGTAGGCGGTCCGCGCGGCGGGATCCGTCTCCAGATCCAGGTCGAGCGCCAGGTGCACGACGACGTCGGCGCCGCGCAGCTTGTCCGCGATCGCCGGGTCGCGCACGTCCAGGATGTGCCACTGCGCCGCCGCGCACGCGCCGCGCCGCTCGTCGATGGCGATGACCTGCTTGACCTCCTCCGAGGCGGCGAGCCGCTCCGTGAGCAGGGCGCCGACGCCGGACGCGGCACCGGTGACCGCGACGACGGGACCGCGCACACCGCGCGCGGGAGGGGTTGACGGGTTTCGCGCTGCGCGAACCTGCGGATCGGGGGAACTCACCGGGCGTCTCCAGCGGTTGTCTTCAGTACGAGCGTGAGTGACGCGTACGTACCAGGTGGCATCCATCCTGCCGCAGGCCGAGTGTCGGCGAAGCACCGAGGCCCGATCGGTCCCAGGTGTCTACGCTGGGTGGTGTTATCGGGCAGTCGTGCCGTCGGCGCCAGCCGGTGGCCTTAACAGCCGAGGAACCCCGTGAGTGACACCCCATTCGGATTCGGCCTTCCGCCGGAGGAGCCGGACGACGGCGACGAGGGCAAGAAGAAGGACCAGGAGAGCGGTGGTGGTCAGGGACCGTCCAACCCGTTCGGCTTCGGGCTGCCCGGTGCCGGAGGCTTTGGCAGCCCGGGCGCCGACAATCCGTTCGCAGCCATGTTCGGTTCACTGAGCCCCAACGACCTGGGCGCGGCCTTCCAGCAGCTCGGCCAGATGCTCTCCTACGAGGGCGGCCCGGTGAACTGGGACATGGCCAAGCAGATCGCCCGGCAGACGGTCTCCCAGGGCACGGCGGACGGCACCAAGGACGCGAGCGTCGGCCCGACCGACCGCAGCGCCGTCCAGGAGGCGGTGCGCCTCGCCGACCTGTGGCTCGACGACGCGACGTCGCTGCCGTCGGGCGCGGGCACCGCCGTCGCCTGGAGCCGCGCGGAGTGGGTCGAGGCGACCCTGCCCGCGTGGCAGGAGCTCGTCGACCCGGTGGCCGAGCGGGTCGGCACCGCCATGGGCGACGTCCTGCCGGAGGAGATGCAGGCCATGGCCGGCCCGCTGATCGGCATGATGCGCTCGATGGGCGGCGCCATGTTCGGCACGCAGATCGGGCAGGCCGTGGGCGTGCTCGCGGGCGAGGTCGTCGGCTCCACCGACATCGGCCTGCCGCTCGGCCCGGCCGGTAAGGCCGCGCTGCTTCCGGTCAACATCGAGACGTTCGGCAAGGACCTCGGTGTGCCGAAGGAGGAGGTGCGGCTCTACCTGGCGCTGCGCGAGGCAGCCCATCAGCGGCTCTTCGCCCATGTGCCGTGGCTGCGCTCCCACCTGTTCGGCGCCGTCGACGGGTACGCGCGCGGGATCAAGGTCGACACCGCCAAGCTGGAGGACGTCGTCGGCCAGTTCGACCCGCAGAACCCCGAGCAGTTGCAGGACGCCCTCCAGCAGGGCATGTTCCAGCCGGAGGACACCCCGGAGCAGAAGGCCGCCCTGGCCCGCCTGGAGACGGCTCTGGCGTTGGTCGAGGGCTGGGTGGACGCCGTGGTGCACGCGGCCGCGAAGCCCCGTCTGTCGTCCGCCGACGCGCTGCGCGAGACGCTGCGCCGCCGTCGGGCCTCGGGCGGTCCGGCCGAGCAGACGTTCGCCACGCTGATCGGGCTCGAACTGCGGCCTCGCCGGCTGCGCGACGCCTCCCGGCTGTGGGCCTCGCTCACGGACGCGCGCGGTGTCGACGGCAGGGACGCCCTGTGGCACCACCCCGACATGCTGCCGACGGCCAGTGACCTGGACGACCCGGACGGCTTCGTGCACCGCGAGCAGATCGACTTCAGCGAGCTCGACAAGATGCTCGGCGAGGCGGCGAGCGGCGGTTCCACCGGTAAGCCCGACCTGGGCAAGGGCTCGGATGACGGCAAGGACCGCGAGAAGGACGACGACAGCGAGTGAGCCTGTACGACGACGCGGTCCTGGTGCTCAAGGGGTACGAGGACCAGCCCGAGCTGCGCCAGGTCTACCTCGACCATCTCGCGGCACACCCTGACGGCCTGTGGAAATCCTGCTCGGACGGGCACATCACGGCGAGCGCCCTGGTGGTCGACCCCGCCCGCGGGCGGGTGCTGCTGACGCTGCACCGGAAGCTGCGGATGTGGCTGCAGATGGGCGGCCACTGCGAGCCGGGCGACGCGACACTGGCGGCGGCGGCCCTGCGCGAGGCCACCGAGGAGTCCGGCGTCCCCGGCCTGACCTTGCTGCCGGGTGGCCCGGTGCGCCTCGACCGGCATCCCATCCCGGCGCCCTGCAACTGGCACCTGGACGTGCAGTACGCCGTCCTCGCGCCCCCGGACGCCGAGCACGCGATCAGCGACGAGTCACTGGACGTGCGCTGGTTCGGCTACGACGAGGTGGCGGACGTGGCGGACGAGTCCGTCGTACGGCTGCTGCGGGCGAGCCGCGAACGGCTGTGAGCGCGTGAGCGGGAACGGGTGAGGGGCGACCGCCCATGGTGGCCGCCCCTCACCCGCGCTCCTGCGTCAGCTCCAGACGTTGCCCTGGTTCTGGCCGCGGGCGCCCTGCTGGCCCATGCCGTACTGGGCGGCGAGGCCCGAACCGATCTGGGCGTTCTGCGGCGGCAGCAGCTCGCTGGGCTGGATCAGCGCGAAGCCGGTGCCCATGAAGCTGAGCTCCCAGCCCTCCCCGGTGTTGCCGCGGCGCCGCCACACCCCGGAGGAGTGCGTCTGCGCCTGCATCTGCACTCGCAGACCGGTGGACCAGGCCACGATCGCGTCCGCGTCGCAGTTGACGTACTTGTCGGGCGTCACCTGCATCATCAGCGGCATGCCGGAGGTCATCAGGGCGACCTTGCCGCGGCCGGTGATGTTGAGCTGGTACTTCCCGGAGCCGGAGATGCCGTAGAGGCTGTCCACGGCGATGACCTCGTGGTGCAGCGAGGAGTCCATCGCCAGCACGTAGCTGCTGTCGACGGTCAGCCCGTCCTGGTCGACGTCCACGAGGTGGACGTGCTGCTTGAGGTTGGCGAAGTAGACGACGCCCTGACCGTGACAGCGCATGAGGTCCAGGCCCTCACCGGTGCGCGCCCGCGCGCGGGACTGCTGGTTGCTCTGGAACTCGGCGTCGAACTCGACGAGTCCCTGGTAGGCGACCATCGTGCCCTTGCGGGCCAGGACGTCGTCGTGCCCCTCCAGGGCGACGCGGAGCATCTGCTTGTTCTGCAGGCCCCAGCGGTCCTGGGTCTGCTGGTCGTTGTAGGCGAAAATCGGGCTCTGCATGGCGTTCTCTGCTCCCCCTCAGCCCCGGACCCGGAGGCGGTCGGTACTGTCCTCGCTCGGCTGGACGACGACGATGCCCTGGCCGGAGAAGGCCATCTGGTAGGCCTCGCCGCTGCCCCGGCCGATCAGGGACTGCGCCTTGAAGCTGCGCTTGCCCTTCACCTTGAGGTTGGGCGACCAGGCGACGAGCGCGTCGGGGTCGACGTACGTCTCGTCCTCGCCGCCGCCGCAGTCGACGACGATCGGCTTGCCCCGGGAGGTCAGCGCGACCCAGCCCTGCCCGGAGATCTTGGTGTTCCACAGGCCCTGCCCGGCGAACTTCGCCAGGCCCTTCACCCGCTCGACCCCCCACGTCAGATGCGCGTCGAAGGCCAGCAGGTTGGTGGCGTTGACGGAGATGCCGTCGCCGTTGAGGTTGATCACGACGATGTTGGCGCCGTAGTCGGCGAGGTAGAGCAGGCCGTCGCCGGAGCACTTCATCAGCGGCGCGCCCTCACCGGTGAGCCAGTCCTTGGCGATCTGGCGGACGGCGGGCGGGTTGGGCTCGTACTGGACGAAGCCCTCGTAGGCGACCATCGAGCCCACGCGCGCCATGAGGTCGTGCCCGGTCTGCATGGCCACCTTGACCATGTGGTTGCCGTGGTTCTCCATGCGGGCGGTGACGGGTGCGGGAGCGTAGCCCGCGAGCGGCTGGTTCATGACGGGCTCTCCCTCAGATCTCGTACGGCTGGACGACGACGAAGCTGCCGGGCGCGGCCCGGAACTGGAGGTTCACGCTCTCGCCGGTGTCGCCCGGGTAGGCGTTGCGGCGCATGCGCACCTGGCTGGAGACGACCACCTGGGCGGCGGCCGACCAGGCGACCACGGCGTTGCAGTCGGCGAACGTCGTGGGTGTGACGGGCAGCACCACGGGGGTGCCGTGCGTCTTGACGACGATCGTGCCGGTGCCGGTGAACTGCATCGTGAACAGCGCGCCACCGGGGATGCCGTGCCCCTCGATCCGGCGGACCTCGTACTGGAGGGACTCGTCGAAGGCGAGGACGTTCTCCGCGGAGACACAGATGCCGTCGCCCTGGAGTTCGATGGGGTGCAGCATCGTGGAGTCCTCGGCGAGGAACACCTGGCCCTGGCCGGTACAGCGCATCAGCTGCATCTCCTGGCCGGTCGCGTTGCCCACGAGCCGGCCGGCGAATCCGGCGCCCTTGTAGCTGAAGTCGACCTTGCCCTGGTACAGCACCATGCTGCCCTGCCGGGCCAGCACGGGCTGGCCGCCGATGCCTAGGTCGACGCGGACCATCTTCTTGTTCTGCTGCGTCCAGCGCTGTCCGGTCGGCGTCTCCTTGAACTGCTGGAGCGCGGCGGCGACTCCGGGCGCCTGGGGTGCGCCCTGCGGGACACCGTGCGGGACCTGGCCGGGCACCTGCCCGGGGATCTGTCCGGGCGGCTGTCCGTAGGGGGGTTGCTGGCCGTATCCCGGGGGCGGGGCCGGCTGGCCGTAGCCGGGTGGCGGGGGCGGGGCCTGGGGTGCCTGCGGCGCGGGCGCCTGGGGGTAGCCGTAGCCGGGAGGCGGCGGCGCGGCGGGCCGGCCGTAGGGCGCGGGCGCCGGGGCGGGCGGCGGCGGGGTGCCGCCGGGCGGCGTCAAGGGCGCGACGATGGTCGGCTGGGCGTGCACCGACGGCGCCGGGCTGGGCGGCGGCGGCGTGGCACCCGGCGGGGGCGCGAAGCCCTGGGCGGCCGGCGCGGGAGCGGGCGGGGCCGCGGGCTGAGGGGCGGGCGCCGGGGCCCCTACCGGGGCGCCGAAGGCGGGCGGCGCGAAGCTGGGCGCGCCGGCACCGGCCGGGGGCTGCGGCGGGGCGGCGGCGGGCGTCTCCTCCTCCATCACCTCGCCACCGAAGTTCCTGAGCAGCGCCTCCAGACCGCCGTCGAAGCCCTGCCCGACGGCGGCGAACCGCCAGACGTCCTTCAGGTAGAAGTCGCCCAGCATCACGGCGCGCTCGGTGGTGAACTCCGAGCCGGTGAAGGCGTACCGGGCCACCTCCTCGCCGCCCGCTACGATGCGGAGGTATCCGGGGCCGATCTGCGACATCTGGCCGGCGCCGTCGATCGTCGCCGTGAAGGACAGCTTCTGGATCTGCGGGGGGATCTTGTCGAGCGTGACCCGGAACGACTCGGTGTCACCGGCCTGCGCGCCGAGGAGTTGGACGGCCTCCTCGGGGGACTTCGGCTGATTGAAGAAGATGAAGTAACGGTCGTCGGAGAGCCGTTCGTCGGCGTCGAGACCGAAGCAGCTGATGTCGAAGCTCAGCCCTGGGCCGCCGATCTGTACGCCTACGTACAGATCCGTGCCCGCCGTGAGGTCACTGATCCTGGCCTTGTGGCCGCGTTGGAATTCCCTGGCCATGCGTAACGACCGTCCCCCATCCCGAAGTAAGTGCGTCGCGACAGGCTAACGGCAAACTCGGACATCGGACGAAGCCGGTACAGACCCGGTACACAACCGCCGCGAAGGAGGCGGAAGCACCGTGTCCGGACACCCTGGAGGGGGCTGTCACTCGCCCCGGGCAGCGGGGAGATGGGGCAGACGCTCGGCGGCCACGACGCCTTCGAGATAGCCCTTGGCCCGCTCGGTGCGGGGATACGCCTCCAGCAGGCGCCAGAAGCGCGGACCGTGACCGGGGACGAGGAGATGCGCGAGCTCGTGCAGGAGGACGTAGTCCACGACGTATTCGGGCATGCCCTGCAGGCGGTGGGAGAGCCGGATGCTGCCCTCGGCCGGGGTGCACGAACCCCAGCGGGTGTTCTGGTTGGTGACCCAGCGCACCGAGTCCGGCCGGGCCCGGCCGCCCAGATACTGCTCCGACAACCGGGCTGCACGCGTGGACAGTTCGGCGTCGCCGAGGACCTTCTTGCTCTCCTGGGCGGCCAGCTTGTCGAGCATGACGCTCACCCAGCGCTGCTCCTCCGCCTCGGACATCCGGGCGGGGATGAGCACGATGGTGCGATCGCCCTCGCGGTACGCCGACACCGTCCGGCGGCGCCGGGCGCTCCTGCGGACCTCGATCGCGTTCGCCCCCGAGCCGCTCATGGGCGGGCTCGTCGTACTGCGCTGTGGCGCTCCGGCGCGGTGCAGTGGGTCGGCGGACACGCCCCGACGTTACCCGTTGCCCCGGGGGGAAGTCCCCACTCCGGGACGGTTCGATTCTGATCCCTCACCCGGCGTCTGGTTTGTACGAAGAATATCCACTGCCTGTGGACAACTTTCCGCACCGATCGCCGCGCCGGGGCATCCTGGCTGCCGTCGGGGAGGCCACGACCGGGCTCCCCCGGCAGACGGGGACGCACCACGACGACAGCTACGGGGGCCTGTTCATGCACGCTGCAGCTTCGACCGACACCGATGTATCGATTTCAGCTGATTCGTCCACCATTTCGGCGGAGGCGGACAGGGAGGCCGGGGCGGGACTCCCGCGGGCGCCCTTGCTGAAGCCCGCGTTGAGGCGCGGCTGGCGGGACCTCAACACGGTGCAGTTCGGGATGACTCCGGCGCACGCGCTGACGCTCGGCCCGCTGGACACCGCGACGGGGAGTTTCCTCGACCTGCTGAACGGCACGCGGGGACCGGAACTGCTGCGCGAGGAGGGCCGGCGGATGGACCTGCCCGACGGTCATGTCGACGGGCTGCTGCGACGGCTCACGCGGGCCGGCCTGCTCGACGACGCCCGGGGCGGCGGGCCGGGGGGCGACATGCTGCGGCGCAGAAAGGCGGTCCTGGACCGGCTGCGTCCCGATCTGGCCTCGCTGTCCCTGACCACGTCCGAGCCCGGCGAGGCGATCGGCCGGCTCGCCGCCCGCCGCTCCGCGCGGGTGCAGGTGCGCGGCGCGGGCCGGGTCGGCGCGGTGCTCGCCTCGCTGCTGGCGGCGGCCGGGGTCGGCGAGGTGGACGTGCGCGACATCGGGCGGGTCGAGCCGTGGGACGTGACGCCGGGCGGGCTGCCCGCGGAGACGGTCGGCGACCGCAGGGACGAGGCAGCCCGGCGCGTCGCGCGCCGCCACGCGCCGGACCGCCCACCGCGCCGTGACACCCGTTCCCCTCGCGGACAGGACGCCCACGGCCACTCCCTGGTGATCATCGCGCCGCGCGACGACGTCGGCGTGCACGCCCCGTCACCGTCCGCCGCGGAACCGCTGATCGGCTCCGGTACGCCCCATCTGTACGTCGGCGTGGTGGAGGGCACCGGTGTGGTCGGCCCTCTCGTCCTGCCCGGCGAGACGGCGTGCGCCGGGTGCCTCGACGCGGACCGCGCCGACCGGGACCCGGCCTGGCCCCGCCTGGTGACCCAGTGGCGGTCGGGTCGGGGACGGGCCCGGCCGGTGCCGCCCTGCGATCTCGCGCTGGCCACCGCGGTCGCCGGACTGGCCGCCGCGCACGCGCTGGCCTTCCTCGACGGCCGGACCCCGTCGACGGCGGGTGCCCGCTGGGAGGTGTCCGTACCGGGTCTGACCTGGCACGCTCGCCCGGTGTGGGCGCATCGCGCCTGTCCGTGCGGCGCGGCCGACAAAGGTGAGGAGGAACACCCCTCCGCCAAGGAGGACTCACACGAGACAATGGCGGAGGAACGGCCGTCGAAGAAGCCACGCCGCGAGGCGGGCACCGCACGGCCGGCTCGGATCTGGAGGGCGCATGTCTGATCTTCCGCGCAAGGCGGTCACCCGCACCGCCAAGCTCGCGGCGCTGCCGCTCGGCTTCGCCGGGCGGGCGACCTGGGGACTCGGCAAGCGGATCGTCGGCGAGTCCGCGGAGATCGTCGGCCGCGAACTGCAGCAGCGGACCGCCGAGCAGCTGTTCAAGGTCCTGGGCGAGCTCAAGGGCGGCGCGATGAAGTTCGGGCAGGCCCTGTCCGTCTTCGAGTCGGCCCTGCCCGAGGAAGTCGCCGGGCCGTACCGGGCGGCACTCACCAAGCTCCAGGAGGCCGCGCCGCCGATGCCGACGCGCACCGTGCACACGGTGCTGGCGGAACGGCTCGGCGAGGACTGGCACGACCTGTTCCTGGAGTTCGAGGAGAAACCGGCCGCCGCTGCCTCGATCGGCCAGGTGCACCGGGGCGTGTGGCACGACGGCCGTGAGGTCGCGGTCAAGGTGCAGTACCCCGGAGCGGGGGAGGCCCTGCTGTCCGACCTGAACCAGCTGAGCCGCTTCGCCCGGCTGCTCGGCCCCCTGATCCCGGGCATGGACATCAAGCCGCTGATCGCGGAGCTGAGGGACCGCGTCTCCGAGGAGCTGGACTACGGCCTGGAGGCGCAGGCGCAGCAGGCCCACGCGGAGGAGTTCGCGGACGACCCGGACGTCGTCGTACCGGCGGTCGTCCACCAGAGCGACGAGGTCCTGATCACGGAGTGGATCGACGGGGTGCCGCTCTCGGAGGTGATCTCCGACGGCACCGAGGAGCAGCGCGACCGCGCCGGTCAGCTCCTGGCCCGGTTCCTCTTCTCCGGCCCGGCCCGCACCGGCCTGCTGCACGCCGACCCCCACCCGGGGAACTTCCGTCTGCTGCCGGGCGGCCCGGAGGGCGAGGACGACTGGCGGCTGGGCGTGCTGGACTTCGGCACGGTCGACCGGCTCCCGGGAGGCCTGCCGACGCCCATCGGGGAGTCCTTGCGGATGACGCTGGACGGCGACGCGGACGCGGTCTACGAGATGCTGTGCGCCGAGGGCTTCGTCAAGGAGTCGATCGACCTGGAGCCCGACGCCGTCTTGGACTACCTGCTGCCGATCATCGAACCGGCCCAGGTCGAGGAGTTCACGTTCACCCGCGGCTGGATGCGCAGTCAGGCGGCCCGGGTGGCCGACCCCCGCTCCCCCGCCTACCAGTTGGGCAAGCGGCTCAATCTGCCCCCTGCCTACCTCCTCATCCACCGGGTGACGCTCAGCACCATCGGCGTGCTGTGCCAGCTGGGGGCGACGGTGCGGCTGCGGGAGGAACTGGAGGAGTGGCTGCCGGGGTTCGCGCCGGAGGGCCTGACGGACGAGGAGGACTCGGCGGCGGAGGCCTGAGCGGCCGGGACTACCACCAGGCGGAGTCCAGCCGGCCCTCGATCGCGCGCAGGTTCTCACGCGAGCAGGTGTCGCAGAAGTGGATCCGGACGCCGTTCTCCACGGAGCAGGTCCAGGTGGGCCGCGGCTGCGCGCTGCGGGCGCCGCAGCGAACGCACACCATCGGCCGGGGTTCGGCGTCGGAGCCACGGTTGCCGTCGCTGCCGGGAGGACTCGTCACCCACCGACGATATCGCCGGCGTCTGCCGACCTCCCGGTCAACGCACGGCGGGGGCCGCTCCGTTCGTGACGGATCGGCCCCCGCGGGAGTCAGTGCCCTGCCGGTGGAAGGACCCACCGGCCGGCGGTGCGGCGATTACTGCATGACCGCCATGGCGAGCGCGCGGCGGGCGCGCCGCGAGGCGCGCTCGGCCCGGCGCTGCATCCGGCGAGCGGTCGCCAGGCGCACGGCCTGTCGCTCCCGCTGCGCCTCGTGCTGGAGGTCGTGCATATGCGCACGTGCCAGGGCTTCTTGGATGAGTTGCATCTCTCGGTTCCTGTTCTGGCGCGAGGTGGTGGCGCCACTGCTGGTGAAGTCTTCAGGCGCGGAGCCTGCGGTCTCGTTGGTGGACGGCTTCATCGGGGCCTGCTTCTGGGGGTCGTGCGTGAGGGGGCGGTCGATCGTTCCGGTGATGTTCATGCCGTGACCGGGTTCTTGCGCGGGCGGCCACGCGGCCGCTTCCGGGCGACGACAACACCCTGGACGAACAGCTCGCCACCCCAGACGCCCCAGGGCTCACGCCGTTCCTTGGCGCCGGCGAGGCAGGCCTCGACCAGCGGGCAGGTGCGGCAGAGGGACTTGGCGTACTCGACGTCCGCCGGCGACTCGGCGAAGAAGACCTCCGGGTCGTACGAACGGCAGGGGACGGGCACGCCGAGGTTCTCGATGGCGTCGTCGAGCGCGGTGAGCGCGGTGAGGGGGGTCAAGGTCGGGTCCTCCGTGGAGCCAGGCTTGGGAATCACGTCTGAAGGCGGTACGGACGGGGCGTGCGCTTCGAGTTGCACGGTTCGTCTTCCTCGTCTGTTCGTTCCGGCCCTGTTGGGCCGGTTGGCGGCTGGTACCGGGTCTTGCCTGTCCCGAGGCCCCTTCGCTCTGTCGTCCCTGTGGGAGGACAAACAGAAGGGCCGCGGATCCCGGATGGGGTTCCGCGGCCCTGAAGGCGCCGGCCTGATCGACGATCAGGCTGGATCACTCCAGGGTTCTGGCCCACGGAAGGCCCACATCTGGTGGTGCTGCGTCGTCTGCTTCCGGAATCCGGCACCGGTCGCCGTAAAGGCATAGGCCTGCGCCTGTGCCACTACTGCCGCTTCCAGTGCCTTGGTCGGTCGCTCATTGCGCTCACGGACGGGAAGGCCCGCGAGGGACACGGCGGACGCCGGACGACCGGCACGAATGCCGGACAGACCGGTGCCCAGGTCCGAGGCGTCGAGCATGCACAGGGAGGCGACGACCGAGCGATCGGTCATTTTGGCGGTGCTGATGGAGCTGGCGTTGATGCTGATCACTGGACTCGCCTCCTCTCGGCGTCTCGGGGGAACTGGTGTGAACCAGTCCTGCGGGTATGCAAGTACATCACGGATCAGGGGCCTGCGAGAAGGCCTCCGTTCGCGTGGTTAAGAACCTATGGGGATCGCTGGGGCATGCGCAAACTATTTTTGGGACGAGTTCCCCTCAGTCCCCCGTCTCGCTCTCCCCAACCTCCTGACCTGCACATATGGCCAACACATCGGCTCCGTAGCGGTCGAGCTTCCGCTTGAGGAGACCTGGAATGCGGGCCAACTCATCTGGACTGCTCGGCTCCGCTTCGGCGATCGCCATCAGGGTCCGGTCCGTGAAGACGCAGAAGTCGGGCTGGCCGCTGCGCCGCGCCTGATCCGCTCGCCAGTCGCGCAGACGCGCGTACAGGCCTTCGTTCATGTCGGAGGGGCAGTTCTCGCAGCGCATCAGCTTCATCTCACCCGCGTCGATGAGAGTGCGCCCGCAGACCCGGCAGCGGGCCGGACTGCGCTGCTTCCGTCTCGGGGCGTCCTCGCGCCGGCTGGTGTACCCCCGCGTGTGCCCCCGCTCGACGCCGCCGGCACCGCCCCCGGCCGCCGCCCGGCCCGCGGCGCCCCCGGAACCGGGGCGCAGTCCGTCCAGGAAACGGCTGGGACGGCGATTGGGGCGGCCGCCGGGCGCACGGGTCAGCGCCCAGGAGACATGGAGGTGGCGCCGGGCCCGGGTGACACCCACGTACAGGAGGCGGCGCTCCTCCTCGACCTGCTCGTCGGTCTTGGCGTAGGAGATCGGCATCATGCCCTCGGCGACGCCGACCAGGAAGACGGCGTCCCACTCCAGGCCCTTCGCCGAGTGCAGGGAGGCGAGGGTGACGCCCTGGACAGTGGGGGCGTGCTGGGCGTTCGCCCGCTCGTCGAGCTCGGCGACCAGGTCGGCGAGGGTGGCGCCGGGTTTGGCCGCCGCGAAGTCCTGCGCGAGGTGGACGAGGGCGGCCAGCGACTCCCAGCGCTCTCGGACGGCACCGGAACCGGCGGGCGGCTGGGACGTCCAGCCCTCCCCCGACAGCACGGCACGCACCTGCGAGGGCAGGTCCACGACGTCGTCCAGGAGGGAGTCGTTGCCGCCGAAGCGGGCCGCGCCGCGCAGGGCGACACCCGCCTTGCGCACCTCGGGGCGGTCGAAGAACCTCTCGGCGCCGCGCAGCTGGTAGGGGATGCCCGCGTCGGCGAGGGCCTGCTCATAGGTCTCGGACTGGGAGTTCGTCCGGAACAGGACGGCGATCCCGGCGGCCGGGACACCGGCGTCCAGCAGGTCGCGGATGTGCCGGGCGGCGCCCTCCGCCTCGGCCGGTTCGTCGGTGTACTCGGTGTAGACGGGCTCGGGGCCGGGGTCGCGCTGGGAGACGAGTTCCAGCCGGTGGTCGGCGGCGCGGCCGCGGGCCTGGGAGAGCAGACCGTTGGCGAGGCGGACGACCTGGGGGGTGGAGCGGTAGTCGCGGACCAGCTTGACGACGGTGGCTCCGGGGTGGCGGGCGCGGAAGTCGAGCAGATGGTCCGGGGTGGCGCCGGTGAACGAGTAGATCGTCTGGCTGGCGTCCCCCACCACGCAGAGGCTGTCGCGGTCGCCGAGCCACAGCTCCAGCAGGCGCTGCTGGAGGGGGCTGACGTCCTGGTACTCGTCGACCACGAAGTGCTGGTACTGGGAACGCACCTGCTCAGCGATGTCCCGGCGGTCCTGGAGGACGGCGACCGTGAGCAGCAGGACGTCCTCGAAGTCGATGACGGCGCGGTCCCGCTTGAGGTCCTCGTAGACGGTGTAGAGCTGGGCGATCTCGGCGGGGTCGCGGGGGGCCTCACGACCGGCCTTCGCGGCGGCGAGCGCGTAGTCGGCGGGGACGGTCTGGGTGACCTTGGACCACTCGATCTCGGCGGTGACGTCCCGCAGCTCGTTGCGATCGAGGCGGATGCGGCAGGCGGCGGCCGCGTCGGCGACGAGCTGGACCTTGCGGTCGACGAGGCGCGGCATGGAGCCACCGACGGCTTTCGGCCAGAAGTACTGCAGCTGCCGCAGCGCGGCCGAGTGGAACGTACGGGCCTGGACCCCGGCGGCGCCGAGCTGGCGCAGCCGCCCGCGCATCTCCCCCGCGGCGCGGGCGGTGAAGGTGACGGCGAGGACGCTGGATGGCTGGAGGATGCCGGCGCGCACCCCGTAGGCGATGCGGTGGGTGATGGCCCGGGTCTTGCCGGTACCGGCTCCCGCGAGCACGCACACCGGACCGTGCAGGGCGGTCGCCACCTCGCGCTGCTCGGGGTCGAGCCCTTCGAGCACCGCGTCGGGAGAGTCCGGTACCTGCGGGAAGAGGGTGGAGTGCGTTGCTGCTGTCACACGTTCATGCTGCCAGGTCGCCGGAGACGGCCGCGCCGGTTGTCCACAGGCGGGCAGGGATAGTCGTACTTATGCGGCAGGCGTCACGTGCCCGGTATACCCCGGGTGGGAATGGAGCGCCGCTGCCGTACGTTCCCCCCACCGACGACCTGATCCCCGAGCCATCCGAGGAGCGCACGAGACATGCAGGGCACTGTGACGATGTACAGCACCACCTGGTGCGGCTACTGCCAGCGACTGAAGAAGCAGCTGGACCGCGAGGGCATCGCGTACACCGAGATCAACATCGAGCAGGACCCCGAGTCCGCCGCGTTCGTCGAGAAGGCCAATGGCGGAAACCAGACCGTGCCGACCGTGCTCTTCGCGGACGGTTCGACGCTGACGAACCCGTCGCTGGCCCAGGTGAAGCAGAAGATCAGCGTCTGAGCGGACGTCCGCTCCACAGTTGAGAAGAGGGTGGCTGCCCGTGATCGGGCCGCCACCCTCTTCGTCTGCGTCCGTGCGCTTCCCCGCAGGTCAGAAGCCGCGCGTCGGCAGCTGCTTGCCGTACCAGATCTCGATCAGACGGGCCGCGATCGAGATGCCGTAGGGCGGCAGGACCTCGCCCGACTCGAAGGCCGCGCGCAGGTCCTCGCGGGAGAACCAGCGGGCCTCGTGGATCTCGTCGCCGTCCACCTGGATGTCGTAGGAGGTGGCGCGGGCCATGAAGCCGAGCATGAGGCTGGACGGGAAGGGCCAGGGCTGGCTGGCCACGTACTCGACCTCGCCGACGGTGATGCCGGCCTCCTCGAAGACCTCGCGCCGCACGGCCTGCTCGATGGACTCCCCCGGCTCGACGAAGCCCGCGAGCGTGGAGAAGCGGCCCTCGGGCCAGTGCACCTGGCGCCCGAGGAGGATGCGGTCCTCCTCGTCGGTGACGGCCATGATCACGGCCGGGTCGGTGCGCGGGTAGTGCTCGGCGCCGCAGGCGGGGCAGCGGCGGATGTGCCCGGCCGCGGCGATGACGGTGCGCTCGCCGCAGCGGGAGCAGAAGCGGTGGGTGCGCTGCCAGTTCTCCAGGCCGACGGCGTGCACCATCAGGCCCGCGTCACGCGGTGACAGCAGCAGTCCGGCCTCGCGCAGGCCCGCCGGTCGCGCGGACTGGTCGATACGGCCGGGCAGGGCGTCCTTCTGCAGGGCGAAGTAGCTGACGCCGTCCTCGTCGATGCCGAGGAAGTACCGGTGGGCCTCGGTGACGGGTGCCTCGAACGAGGGGGTCATGACGAGTTCGGTACGCCCGTCCGGCGTCTCGTCGATCAGGACCTGACCGCCGGAGACCACGAAGCAGCGGGTCGTGGGGTGACTCCACGCCGCCGCCAGCCAGGCCTCGTCGAGCCGGTGGTGGGCGGCGCGGTCGATGCCGCTCGGGGCGGTGAGCGAGACGGGTCGGTCGGCGGTGTGGTCGGTCGAGGTGGTCACGGGTGCTTCCAACTCCCCCAGTGGAACGGTGTGCTTCGGCGGGTGGATCGGCGGGACGTGGGACGGGAGACGACCGGGGGCGGCAGCGCCCGGCGTTGTGCGGCGGCGTCTGCGGTGTGCCGCGCGCGCGAGGCCGCTCCGGGCGGGGGCGGTGTGTCAGGGCACATGACGCCAGTGCGCGGCGAGGTCGCCCCACAGATAGGCGATGGTCTCGACGCCCTTGAGGAGCAGGTCGAGCTCGACCTTCTCGTTCGGGGCGTGCCAGCCGTCGGAGGGGACGGAGATGCCGAGGAAGAGCACGGGTGCGCCGAGCACGTCCTGGAGGTCGGCGGCGGGCCCGGAGCCGCCCTCGCGCGTGAAGCGGACGGGGCTCTCGAAGGCGCGGCCCATGGCCCGGACGACGGACTGCAGGGCCGGGTGGTCGAGCGGCGTCAGGCACGGACGGGTGGCCCCGCTGAAGGTGATCTCGCAGCGGATCCCCGCGGGCACCTGCTCGGCGACCCACGCGCGGACGGCCTTCTCGATGTGGTCCGGGTCCTGCCCGGCGACCAGCCGGAAGGACAACTTCACCATGGCGGACGACGGGATGATCGTCTTGCTTCCGGGGCCCTGGTAGCCCCCGCCGATCCCGTTGACCTCGGCGGTGGGGCGGGCCCAGACGCGCTCCAGCGTGGTGTGGCCGCTCTCGCCGTGGACGGCGTGCGACCTGGCGGTGCGCAGCCACCGCGCCTCGTCGAAGGGCAGCTCGGCGAAGAGCTCGCGCTCGCGGTCGGTCAGCTCCACGACCCCGTCGTAGAAACCGGGGACCGCCACGCGCGCCTGGTCGTCGTGGAGGGCGGCGACCAGGCGGGCGACGGCGGTCGCCGGGTTCGGGACGGCGCCGCCGAACGAGCCGGAGTGGATGTCCTGGTCGGGGCCGTGCAGCCGGATCTCGCACTCGGCGAGGCCCCGCATGCCCGTGCACACGGTGGGGGTGTCCTCGGCCCACATGCCCGTGTCGGAGACGATCACCGCGTCGGCGGCGAGCCGGTCGGCGCGCTCCTCGACCAGGGCGCGGAAGTGCGGGGAGCCGGACTCCTCCTCGCCCTCGATCAGCAGCTTGAGGTTGACGGCCGGGGCGGTGCGGCCGGTCGTCGCGAGGTGGGCCCGGACGCCGAGTGTGTGGAAGAACACCTGGCCCTTGTCGTCGGCCGCCCCGCGCGCGTACAGCCGTCCGTCGCGGACGACGGGCTCGAAGGGGTCGCTGTCCCAGCCGTCCTCGCGGGCGGCGGGCTGCACGTCGTGGTGGCCGTAGACGAGGACCGTGGGCGCCTCGGGGTCGCCGCAGGGCCAGTGCGCGAAGACGGCGGGTGCGCCGGGCGTGGGCCAGACCTCGACCGTGGGGAAGCCGGTCTCCACGAGCTTGGCCGCGAGCCAGTCGGCGCTGCGGCGCACGTCGGGCGCGTGGGCGGGCTGAGCCGAGACGGACGGGATGCGCAGCCACTCCGCGAGATCGTCGAGGAAGGCGGTGCTGTGCTGTTCGATGTACGTACGGACAGCGTCGTCCGGGGTCTGGCTCATACTCCCGAGCCTATCGGCCCGCGGGGGCATCCTGATTGGGCGGTTCCTCACACTCCGTCTCCCCGGCGGGCTCGCCGGTGAGCAGGCGTTCCAGCGCCGAGCGGTCCGGCAGGTGGTCCGGGCGTACGACCTCGCCGCTGCGGACGTACAGGAAGACGGCGTCCACCGACTCCAGGGGGACGCCCTGCTGCTCGGCCCAGGCGAGCCGGTACAGGGCGAGCTGGAGGGGGTCGGCGGTGCGGGCGCGGTTGGTCTTCCAGTCGACGATCTCGTACGTCGCCCCGTCGCCGTCTCCGTCGCGGTACACGGCGTCGATGCGGCCGCGGACGACCCGGCCGGCGATCGCGAGCTGGAACGGGGCCTCCACCCGGTACGGCGTGCGGTGCGCGTACTCCGTGCGCTCGAAGGCGTCCTTGAGGGCCTCCAGGTCGCGTTCGTCGGCGATCTCCGCCTCGCTGCCGGGCAGCTCGTCGGGTTCCAGCATCGGCAGCGTCAACTCTTCGAAGCGGGCTTCCACCCATGCGTGGAACCGGGTGCCTCGGCGTGCGGCGGGTTGCGGGGGGCGCGGCATGGGGCGCGCGAGTTCCTGCGCGAACCCGTCCGGATCGGCGGCCAGCCGCATCAGCTGGGACGCGGTCAGGGACGCGGGCAACGGTACGTCCGTGACGCTCGCGCGGGCGCGCAGCAGCTCGCCGGTCAGGGCGTCGAGGTCACGGTCCCAGGAGGCGAGGGCGCGGGCCTCTTCCGGTGTGAGGTGTTCGCCGTCCGCCGTGCGGGGGCGCGGCCGCGCCGCCTGGTGCGGGATGGCCGGGCGCCCGGTGGTCCGGGGCTGCTCCGGGTCGCTAGGGCGCCCGTGTCCGGCGGTCGCGTCGGGGGCGCTCTCATGCTGGATGGCGCTCTCGTACGGGGTGTCGTCGTAGGCGATGTCCTCGAAAGGAGCGTCGTCGAGCGGGGCGTCGTCGAGGGGAACATCGTCGAGGGGAGCGTCGTCCCACAGGTCGGCTGCGCCGGGGTCGTCGTCCGGGTGGGCGTACGCGTCGGCGAACGCGGGGTCGTCGTCCTCGTCCGGCGGGGGCGGCCAGTCGGGGTCGTCGTAGGTGTCGGGATCGTGCGTCGCGACGGGGTCGTCCTGGGACGCCAGCTGCTCCAGGTGGGCCAGGACCGTCTCGGCGGCCGCGCGGCGCCGGGCCAGGGCGGTCTCGTCCAGGGGCAGGGGCCAGGCGTGCTCGGCGCCCTCCCGGAGCAGGGCCGGGTTCTCCGCGCCCTCGGCCGGCTCGTCGGCCCACACCTCGATCTCCCCGTGCCCGGCCGCGCAGTGGTCGTGGAGGGCCAGCAGGAAGTCGGAGGGTCCGCGGGGCTTCTTCTGGCTGGGACCCCACCAGTGGCCGGAGCCGAGAAGCAGCGAGCGGGGGCGCGTGAAGGTGACGTAGCCGAGGCGCAGCTCCTCGGTGTGCTGGTGCTCCTTCATGGCCTCGTGGAAGGCCTTCAGGCCCCGGGAGTCCCAGGAGGTGACGTCGGGGAGCGTGTCGGCGTCGCCGCGCAGTTCGTGCGGAAGCACCTTGCCCTGCGCGGTCCACTTCTCGCGGCCCTGGGAGCTGGGGAAGGTGCCGGTGACCAGGCCGGGGACGGCCACGACGTCCCACTCCAGGCCCTTGGACTTGTGCGCGGTGAGCACCTTGACGGTGTTGTCGCCGCCAGGCAGGGCGTTGTCGAGGCCCTTCTCGTACTGGGCTGCGGTGCGCAGGAAGGCCAGGAAGGCGAGCAGGGAGGCCTCGCGGTCGCCGGCGGCGAAGGACGCGGCGATGTCGAGGAAGTTGGACAGGGTCTCGCGGCGGCGGGCGGCGAGCGCGTGCGGGGAGGCCGACAGCTCGACCTCCAGGCCGGTGACGGCGAGGACGCGGTGCAGGACGTCCATGAGCGGGTCGGACAGGGAGCGGCGCAGGTCGCGCAGCTCGGCGGCGAGACGGGCGAAGCGCACGCGCGCGTCGGGCGAGAAGGGCAGCCCGTCGTCGTCCCCGGCGCCGTCCAGCGGCGTCTCCAGGAACGTGTCGAGGGCGTCCGCGAGGGAGATCACCTCGGCCGGGTCGATGCCCTCGACGGCCTCGGCGAGACGGCGGTCGGGGTCGTCGTCGCCCTCCACGCGCGCGTGGGAGACCAGCAGGCGGGCGCGCCGGCCCAGCAGGGCGAGGTCGCGCGGGCCGATGCGCCAGCGCGGGCCGGTGAGCAGGCGGACCAGGGAGGCGTTGGCGCCGGGGTCCTGGAGGACCTCGCAGACGGCTACCAGGTCGGCGATCTCGGGCAGGTGGAGCAGGCCGGACAGGCCGACCACCTCGACGGGGACGTCCCGGGCGACGAGCGCCGCCTGGATCTCCGCGAAGTCGGTCGCCGTACGGCACAGGACGGCGATCTCGCCGGGCGCCTTGCCGGTGTTCACCAGGTGGGCGACGGAGTCGGCGATCCAGTCGATCTCCTCGGCGTGGGTGGCCAGGAGGGCGCAGCGCACGATGCCGTCACGCTCGGCTCCGGGGGCGGGGCTCAGGGCCTCCACACCCGCGTGCAGGGCGCGCAGGGGCTCCGCGAGGCCGTTGGCGAGGTCGAGGAGGCGGCCGCCGCTGCGGCGGTTCTCGCTGAGAGCCTGGCGGGCGGCGGGGCGGCCCTCGGCATGGGCGAAGTGCTCGGGGAAGTCGTCCAGGTTGGCGACGGAGGCGCCGCGCCAGCCGTAGATCGCCTGGCAGGGGTCGCCCACGGCGGTCACCGGGTGGCCGGTGCCGTCGCCGAACAGGCCGGCGAGGAGGACGCGCTGGGCGACGGAGGTGTCCTGGTACTCGTCGAGGAGGACCACCCGGAATTCGTCGCGCAGGAGCCGGCCCACCTCGGGGATCCGCGCCAGACGCGCCGACAGGGCGATCTGGTCGCCGAAGTCGAGCAGGTCCCGTTCGCGTTTGGCGGCGCGGTAGCGGACGACGAGGTCGGCGAGCTCGCGGCGCGCGGCGGCGGCCTCGGGGACCTTGCGCAGGTCGGCGTTGCTGAGCTTGGTGCCCTGGAGGGTGAGCAGCAACTGGGCGTCGTGGGCGCGCAGCGCCTCGGGGCGCACGAGGTGCTCGGAGAGTTCGGCGTCGAGGGCGAGCAGGTCGCTGACGAGGTCGGCGAAGGAGCGGGTGAGGGCCGGGTAGGGGCCGGGAGCCTCGCGCAGCACCCGCGCGGCGAGCTGGTAGCGGGTGGCGTCCGCGAGCAGCCGGGAGGTCGGTTCGAGACCGATGCGCAGCCCGTGGTCGGTCAGCAGGCGGCCCGCGAACGCGTGGTACGTGGAGATCACCGGTTCGCCCGGGGGCCGGTCCGGGTCGATGGCGTCGGGGTCGGTGACCCCGGCCCGGGCGAGGGCCTTGCGGACGCGTTCGGCGAGCTCGCCCGCGGCCTTGTTGGTGAAGGTCAGGCCGAGGACCTGCTCCGGCGCGACCTGGCCGGTGCCGACCAGCCACACCACGCGGGCCGCCATGACCGTCGTCTTGCCCGATCCGGCGCCGGCCACGATCACCTGCGGGGCGGGCGGTGCGGTGATGCAGGCCGTCTGCTCCGGGGTGAACGGGATGCCGAGGAGCTCTTTGAGCTGCTCGGGGTCGGTGATACGGGCGGGCACCTGAGGAAGGCTAGCGGCGGCCACTGACAGCGCGTGCCGGATCGACCCGCCGGGACGGAAGAAGCGCAGGTCGGAGCCGGGTGGTGCGATCCGTCACGCCGGTCACCGGACCGCGTGCCGTCCCTCGGGGCGGTCACCGGACCCCGCGTGCCGCCCCTCCCGGGGGCGCGGTCACTCGACCACGTGCCGGCCCTCCGGGCGCGCGCTGCACGACGCCCGGAACGCGCAGTGAGTGCAGTGCTGGCCCGCTGTGGGCGTGAACCGCTCGTCGAGGACCTTGCCGGCCGCCGTAGCCAGCAGGTCGCCGACCCACTCCCCCTCCGGGCCGTCCAGCGGCTGCTGCGCCTGCACCTTGGGCAGCGTGTCGCCGCCGTCCCGCTGGGGGGCGCCCTGACGCAGCTGGACGAGTTCGGCGCCGCCCGGCTCGGGCCGTACGCCGTCGAAGGCCTCGTCGACGGCGCCCTCGCGCACGGCGAGCTGGTAGACGGCGAGCTGGGGGTGGCGGGCCATCTCGGCGGCGCTGGGGGCCTGCTTGCCGGTCTTGAAGTCCACGACGTAGGCGCGTCCGTCGGCGTCGGCCTCGACGCGGTCCATCTGGCCGCGGATGCGCACCTCGAAGTCGCCCGCCCCCAGCGTCACGTCGAAGTCGTGTTCGCTGGCGACCGGGGCGCGGCCCGCCCGGTCCATCACATGCCAGCGGAGGAAGCGTTCGAGCGCCACGCGCGCGTTGGCCTTCTCCTGCTCGGACTTCCACGGGGCGTCGAAGGCGAGGGCGTTCCAGACGGAGTCGAGCCGTTCCATGAGGACCGCGAGATCGGCCGGTGTGTGCCCGGAGGCGACCTCGTCGGCGAGGACGTGGACCACGTTGCCGAAGCCCTGGGCGACGGTCGCGGGCGCGTCGGCCTTCACCTCGCGCCCGAGGAACCACTGCAGGGAGCAGGTGTTGGCCAGCTGGTCCAGCGCGCTGCCGGACAGCACCACGGGCTGGTCGCGGTCGCGCAGCGGCACCTTCGACTCGGTGGGTTCGAACATGCCCCACCAGCGGTAGGGGTGGGCGGCGGGCACCAGCGGACGGCCGTCGTCGTCGGCGAGCGCGGCCAGCCGGGCCAGCCGGAGCGCCGCGGCCCGGCGCAGGGTGTCCGACGCGCGCGGGTCGACCGTCGTGGCCCGGAGTTCGGCGACGAGGGCGGCCACGGACAGCGGGCGGCGGGGGCGGCCGGTCACGTCGACGGGTTCCACGCCGAGTTCGGTCAGGAACCGGGACGGCTGGTCGCCGTCGTCTGCGGGGGCCTTCACGGCTGTGACGACGAGCCGTTCACGCGCGCGTGTGGCGGCCACGTAGAACAGCCTGCGCTCCTCGGCGAGCAGCGCGCCGGGGGTGAGCGGTTCGGCGAGCCCGTCGCGGCCGATGCGGTCGGCCTCCAGGAGGGAGCCGCGGCGGCGCAGGTCGGGCCACAGGCCCTCCTGGACCCCGGCGACGACGACCAGGCGCCACTCCAGTCCCTTGGAGCGGTGCGCGGTCATCAGGCGCACCGCGTCCGGGCGTACGGCCCGGCGGGTGAGGGTGTCGGCGGCGATGTCCTCGGCGTCGAGCTCCTCCAGGAAGTTCAGGGCGCCCCGGCCGCCGGTGCGCTCCTCAGCGCGCGCCGCCGTCGCGAACAGGGCGCATACGGCGTCCAGGTCGCGGTCGGCGTTGCGGCCGGCGGCGCCGCCTCGGCGGGCGGCGCGTTCCAGGCGGGTGGGCCAGGGGGTGCCCTCCCACAGGTCCCACAGCGCCTCCTCGGCCGTACCGCCGCCCGCGAGGCGCTCGCGTGCCTTGCGGAGCAGTGCGCCGAGGCGCTGGGCGCCCCGCGCGTACGTGGGGTCGTGCACGGCCAGCCGCTCGGGCTCGGCCAGCGCGCGGGCGAGCAGATCGTCGGAGGGCGGCGGCAGCGGGTTGCCCGCGGCCCGCTCCTCGTCCCGCAGGGCCCGCCCGAGGCGGCGCAGGTCGGCGGCGTCCATGCCGGCCAGCGGGGAGGCGAGCAGGGTCAGGGCGGTCTCGGTGTCGAGCCAGCAGAGGGCGGACTCGGTTCCGCCGGGGTCGTCCCCCTCGGAAGAACCGGACCCGGCCGGCCCGGTCACCGCCGGCCCTTCGTCCGTGCGTCCCTGCCCCGCCACCGCCGTGGCCACCGCGCGCAGTGCCGTCAGCAGGGGTGCGACGGAGGGCTCGTGGCGCAGGGGCAGGTCGTCGCCGTCGATGTCCAGGGGCACCCCGGCGGCCGTGAGGGCACGGCGGACGGTCGGGATGGTGCGGGAGCCGGCGCGCACCAGGACGGCCATGTCGCTCCAGGGGACGCCGTCCTCCAGATGGGCCCGGCGCAGGATGTCCGCGACGTTGTCCAGCTCGGTGCCGGCCGTCGGGTACGTGTGGACCTCGACCCGGCCGCCCTCGTGGACCGCGGTGAGCTCGCGGTGGGCGCGGACCTTGTCGGCCGGGAGCCGGGTGAGCGGCATGCGCCGGGTCAGCAGCCGGGTCGCGGCGAGGAGCGCGGTGCCCGAGCGGCGGGAGGTGCGCAGGACCTCGACGGGGGCGGGACGGCCGTCCGCGCGCGCGAAGGTGTGCGGGAACTCCAGGATGCCGTTCACGTCGGCGCCCCGGAACGTGTAGATCGACTGGTCGGGGTCGCCGAATGCCACGAGGGTGCGGCCGCCGCCGGCGAGGGCGCGCAGCAGCCGCACCTGGGCCGGGTCGGTGTCCTGGTACTCGTCGACGTACACGGCGTCGTACCGCGCGGCGAGCGCCTCGGCCGCGCCGGGCCGCCGGGCGAGCAGGACCGCGCGGTGGACCAGCTCGGCGTAGTCGAGGACGCCCTGGAGGTCGAGGACGTCCAGGTACTCGGCGAGGAAGGAGGCGGCGGCCCGCCAGTCGGGGCGGCCGATGCGGCGGGCGAAGTCGTCGAGGGCGCCGGGGCCGAGGCCCAGTTCGCGGCTGCGGGCGAGGACCGCGCGGACCTCGTCGGCGAAGCCGCGGGTGGTCAGGCAGGCGCGCAGCTCGTCCGGCCAGCGCACATGGGCGAGCCCGAGCCGCTCCAGCTCGGGCTGGCCGGCGAGCAGCTCGCGGACGGTCACGTCCTGCTCCGGGCCGGAGAGCAGCCGCAGGGGCTCGACGAACAGGTCGTGGTCCTGGTGGGCGCGGACCAGGGCGTAGCAGAACGAGTGGAAGGTGGTCGCCTGGGGCGCGCGGGCGGCGCCGATGCGCAGGGCCATGCGGTCGCGCAGTTCCACGGCGGCCTTGCGGCTGAACGTCAGCACGAGGATGCGCTCGGGGTCGCCGCCGCGCGCGATGCGGGCCGCCACCGACTCGACGAGCGTGGTGGTCTTGCCGGTGCCCGGGCCCGCGAGGACGAGCATCGGGCCGGTGGTGTGGTCAACCACCGAGCGCTGAGCGGCGTCAAGACGAGGGGGAGCCGCCTGCGCCGGAGGGGTACGCACCAACCGGTAAGCGCCACGGGCCCCCTGTCGCACCGGGGTGTGCGACAGGCGCCTGGTGGAGGAAGAGGAGCTCACGTGGTTCGCCGGTCCTGGTGGGTGTGCAAGGGGTCGTGGCCGGCGCGCTGCGCCGTGGCCGGAAGACGGTGGTCGGGGCCGCGGGCGGCCGCCTTCCGCGCGGGGAGGGCGGTGACCGCGGGGTGAGGGGGACACGCGCAGCCGACGCTACGCCGGGGAACAGCACGGAAGCAGGGCTTCCGCTTCATCCCTCGGGTCACTCCTGGCACCTGCGCCCCTCGCCTCACGAACGTACGTCATGCCTCGGACGTGCCCTCCTGCCCCGGGACGCGTCACGCGTCACACGGCGGGCCCGCCGATGGCGGAAGCTGTCAGGTGTGACCCTGTGCGCGTCCACCGCCGTCCCAGCGCGCCCGTCTCATGTCGAGGCGCGGCAGGTGGCCCTCGGCGGCCCTGCTCGCCTCCTTCAGCGGCGTGCCCTCGGCGCGGTAGTGCTCCAGCGCCCGCAGCTCGTGACCGGGCAGCAGGACGCCGTCCGAGCGGACCACCCGCCACCACGGGACGGCGCCCCCGTAGAGGGCCATCACACGGCCCACCTGGCGGGGCCCGCCCTCCTCCAGCCACTCCGCCACGTCCCCGTACGTCATGACACGCCCCGGCGGGATCAGCTCGGCGACCTCCAGGACCCGCTCGGCGTACTCCGGCAGCGCGTCCGCGTGCTGCGGACGGGCAGCGTCCGGAAGGCTCTCCTCGCTCATCCGCCCCATCCTGCACCACGCCACCGACAACGCGACGCGCCCGCCACCATGCGTAGCCCTCGCCCCGGGGCGACGCTTCGGGCAGACTGTGCGCCCCCGCGTTTGCACCCTGATGCCCCTGTGTGTCGGTGCGGCATGCCACCATCGTGCGGGCGGTGACCGGTGATACGAGATCAAGAAGAGACGATGAAGCAGCAGGGCGTGCACCCGGAGGACGCGGAGAGCACGTCCGGCGCTTCGTCGCGCCCTGACACCGAGCGCCCGGGCGACAAGGACCCCGAGGGGACCGCCACCGACGAGGAGCAGCAGGTCAGCGAGGGCTCCGATGCGGGCCGCGCGGCCGGCGAGGGGACGGCCCAGGACGCCGAGGAGGCGCATACCGACGAGGTGGAGGGCGACGAACCGCTGCTCCCCGCGCGCGTGCACCGCCCCTCCGACCTCGTCCGGGTCCTGGCGGGCCTCCTGGGGATCGTGCTGCTGCTCGCGATCGCCGCGTTTGCGCACGGCACCACCTCGGGTCTCGAACAGGACATCAACAAGGGCACCGGGCAGGCGCCCGACGTGTTCAGCAAGCTCGCGGGGCTGGTCTCCAGCATCGCCATCCTGCTGGTCCCGGTGGCCTTCGCGATCGAACGGCTGATCAAACGGGACGGGCTGCGCATCGCCGACGGCGTCCTGGCGGCCGTCCTCGCGCACGGGGTGACACTCGCCACAGACCTGTGGGTCGCGCGGGCCGCCCCGGACTCCATCCGGGACGCGCTCACCCAGCCCTCCCCCGGTGACGTCGGCTCGCTCACCGACCCGGTGCACGGCTACCTCGCGCCGGTCATCGCGTACATGACGGCCGTGGGCATGTCCCGCAGACCCCGCTGGCGCGCGGTCCTGTGGGCGGTCCTGGTCCTGTACGCCTTCTCGATGCTGGTCACCGGCTACACCACACCGTTCTCGATCCTGCTGACGCTGCTGATCGGCTGGGCCGTGGCCTACGGCACGCTCTACGCGGTCGGATCGCCCAACGTCCGCCCGACCGGCCGGACGCTGATGGCGGGCCTGCGGCATGTCGGATTCCGTCCGGTGAGCGCGGCCCGCGAGGAGGTCGCCGACACCCAGGAGACCGCCACCGACCGCGGCCGGCGCTACTTCGTCACCCTGGAGGACGGGCCGCCGCTGGACGTCACGGTGGTCGACCGGGAGCAGCAGGCGCAGGGCTTCTTCTACCGCGCGTGGCGCAACCTCACGCTGCGCGGCTTCGCCACCCGCAGCAGCCTGCAGTCGCTGCGGCAGGCCCTGGAACAGGAGGCCCTGCTCGCCTACGCGGCCATCGCGGCCGGGGCCAACGCGCCCAAGCTGATCGCCACGTCCGAGCTCGGCCCGGACGCCGTGATGCTGGTCTACGAGCACACCGGCGGCCGCACCCTGGACTCGCTCGCGGAGGACGAGATCACCGACGGACTGCTGCGCGACACCTGGCTGCAGGTCAAGGCATTGCAGTCCCGCCGTATCGCGCACCGCAGGCTGGTCGGTGACGCCATCGTGGTGGATGGTTCCGGCAAGGTGATCATCACCGACCTCCGGATCGGCGAGATCGCGGCGAACAGCCTGCTGCTGCGCATGGACATCTCCCAGCTGCTGGTCACCCTCGGGCTGCGCATCGGCGCCGAGCGTGCCGTGGCCTCGGCGGTCGGCGTGCTCGGCCCGGACGCCGTGGCCGACTGCCTGCCGATGCTCCAGCCCATCGCGCTGAGCCGCTCCACGCGCGCGACGCTGCGCCGGCTCGCCCGGGAACGCGCGCAGCGCGAGCGCGACGCGGTCCTGGAGGCGTCCCGGCTGTCCAAGCAGGCTCGCAGCGAGGAGGCCGCCGCCGAGACCGGGGCCCGGTCCGACAAGCCGGACAAGCTGGACAAGAAGACCGTGCGGGCCGAGGCGCGGGCCGAGAAGCGGGCGCTGGACGAGGCCCTGGACGACGCCCGCGAGGAGGACCTGCTCACGCTGATCCGGCACGAGGTGCTGCGCATCAGGCCGCAGGCACCGGTCGAGCCGGCCCGGCT
This sequence comes from Streptomyces sp. NPDC056628, assembly GCF_042792555.1. Classification (NCBI taxonomy): domain Bacteria; kingdom Bacillati; phylum Actinomycetota; class Actinomycetes; order Kitasatosporales; family Streptomycetaceae; genus Streptomyces; species Streptomyces sp. NPDC056628. The sequence goes on along the minus strand of NZ_JBHTWG010000005.1, from coordinate 160,199 downwards.
GGAGCGGGTGCGCCCGCGCACCCTGATCAGCTTCATCGCGGGCGCCATCGGCGCGTACTTCCTGCTCACCCAGCTCACGCACATCGAGTTCGGCCCGCTCATCGCGAACGCCCAGTGGGGCTGGGTGGCCGCGGCCGTGCTGTTCTCCGCCGCCAGCTACTTCGCGGCAGCGATGGCCCTGTTGGGCTTCGTGCCCGAGCGGGTGCCGTTCCGGCGGACGGTGGAGGCGCAGGTCGCCGGGTCGTTCGTGAAGATCGTCGCACCGGCCGCAGTCGGCGGTGTCGCGCTGAACACCCGCTTCCTGCAGCGCGCGGGAGTGCGGCCGGGGCTCGCGGTGGCGAGCGTGGGCGCGTCCCAGTTGTTCGGGCTCGGCTGCCACATCCTGATGCTGCTGTCCTTCGGCTATCTCACCGGAACCGAGAAGACGCCCTCGCTGTCGCCGTCCCGCACGGTCATCGCGGGTCTGCTGACGGTGGCGGTGCTGGTGCTCGTCGTGACGTCGGTGCCGTTCCTGCGGAAGTTCGTCGTCACGCGCGTGAGGTCGCTGTTCGCGGGCGTCGTGCCCCGCATGCTCGACGTGCTCCAGCGGCCGCAGAAGCTGGTCACCGGCATCGGCGGCATGCTGCTGCTGACCGCCTGCTTCGTGATGTGCCTGGACGCCTCGATCAGGGCGTTCGGCAGCGAGGGCACCTCGCTGAGCATCGCCAGCGTGGCCGTCGTCTTCCTCGCGGGCAACGCGCTCGGCTCGGCCGCTCCGACCCCGGGCGGCGTGGGCGCCGTGGAGGCCACCCTCACGGTCGGTCTGATCGCCGTCGGCCTGCCCAGCGAGGTCGCCGCGCCCGCGGTGCTGCTGTTCCGTCTGCTGACCCTGTGGCTGCCGGTGCTGCCCGGCTGGCTCGCCTTCAACCATCTGACCCGCAAGGGCGCCCTGTAGGGCCGAGCCCGGCACGGCGCACCGGGCGCCGTACGGCGGAGAGGCACCGGCCGAGCGTGGCGCCGCCGTACCTCGTACGGCCCGTGGCCCGGGCGCCGCGCCCCGCACGACCGCAGGATGGGAGCATGCCGAACCCGCCCCGGCTGCGCGCCGCAACCCTGACCGCCGCCGCCCTGCTGCTGGCCTCCGCGCTGGCGGCCTGCGGGGACGACGACTCCGGGGACCGTGACCTGACGGCGCAGAAGCTGACGTGGCGGGACTGCCCGGCGCCGTCGAAGGCCGAAGGGGGCGAGGGCAGCCCCTCGCCGCTCCCGGACGGCGGCACCTGGCAGTGCGCCAAGATGAAGGCGCCCCGCGACTGGGACGACCCCAAGGGCGACACCATCGACATCGAGCTGATCCGGGTGAGGACCACCGGTGCCGCGAACCGCCGCATCGGCTCCCTGATCTTCAACTTCGGCGGGCCGGGCGGCTCGGGAGTCACCACGCTCCCGGCCTTCGGCGCGTCGTACGAGACCCTGCGCACCCGCTACGACCTGGTGAGCTTCGACCCTCGCGGGGTCGGCCGCAGCGCGCCCGTGTGGTGCGAGGACGACCAGCAGCTCGACGCCTACTTCCAGCAGGACGTGACACCGGACGACGCGGCCGAGCGCAGGGAGCTCGTGGACAGCACCAAGGACTTCAACAACGCCTGCGAGAAGAACTCCGGCAGGATGCTCCCGCATGTGCGCACCATCGAGGCGGCCCGCGACATGGACCTGATGCGCCAGGTCCTGGGCGACGACAAGCTCCACTACTTCGGCATCTCGTACGGCACGGAACTGGGCGGCGTCTACGCCCACCTGTTCCCGAAGAACGTCGGACGGGCGGTGTTCGACGCGGTGGTCGATCCGACCCAGACCCCCGAGCAGCAATCGCTCGCCCAGGCCAAGGGCTTCCAGCTGGCCCTCGACAACTTCGCCGAGGACTGCACCTCCCAGGCCGAGGACTGCCCGGTCGGCGACAACCCCGAGGACGTCAAGAACCGCGTCGCCGCACTGCTGAAGGACCTCGACCGCAAGCCGATCAAGGGCATCTTCCCGCGCGAACTCACCCAGAGCGCCGCCACCAACGGCATCCTGCAGGCGCTGTACTCGAAGGACTTCTGGCCCTACCTCACGGAGGGCCTGGAGCAGGCGTACGACGGGGACGGCAGCACCCTGATGATGCTCTCCGACTCGCTGATCGGACGCAGCGAGAACGGCGAGTACAACAACAGCACCGCCGCCAACGTCGCGATCAACTGCGCCGACGACAAGCCCCGTTACACCCCCGCGTTCGTGAAGGACCGGCTGCCGGAGTTCCGGACGGCGTCCGAGCTCTTCGGCGACTCCCTCGCCTGGTCGATGCTCAGCTGCACCGACTGGGCCGTGCCCGGCGCCGCGAACCACCCCGACGTCAGCGCGCCCGGCTCGGCGCCGATCCTCGTCGTGGGCAACACCGGCGACCCGGCCACCCCCTACGAGGGGGCCCGGAAGATGGCGCGGGCGCTGGGCGGCGGCGTGGGGGTCGAGATGACCTACAGGGGGCAGGGGCACGGGGCGTACGAGAGCGAGAACAAGTGCGTACGGGACGCGGTGAACGGCTATCTGCTGGACGGGAAGGTGCCTCCGGCCGGGACGGTCTGCTCCTGAGACCCCACAACCACCGAATACCCGCAGGTCAGAGAGTTATCCACAGGGTCCGACGGGCTTTCCGTGATCCGCCTAGTATGGCCGGACCGCCCTCCGCTGCACGGTGCGGAGGGCCCGCGAGGGGGGACACGGCATGGCACGGTTCGTACGGTGGACGGCTCTGACGGCTGCCGCCGCGCTGCTCGCGACCGGGTGCAGCGGAGGCTCGTCGGACGACCCGAAGTCCGACGGGGACACGGGTGGCACCAGTGCCTCGGCGCCGGCCGCGAGTTCCGGGACCGCGCTGCCCTCCTCCCTGACCTCGCAGAATCCGGACTGGGGGCGCTGCCGGGCCACCGCGGGCTCACCCGCGCCGGGCGGCGAGTGGCAGTGCGCGACGGTCAAAGCGCCGCTGGACTGGAAGAAGCCCGAGGGCAGGACGATCGACCTCGCGCTGATCCGCGCCAAGGCCACCGGGGACGACCGCATCGGCTCCCTGCTGTTCAACTTCGGCGGCCCCGGCGGCTCGGGCCTGGCCACCCTGCCCTGGTACTCGGCGGGCGCGTCCGAGCTGCGCGAGCGCTACGACCTGGTGAGCTGGGATCCGCGCGGGGTGGGGGCCAGCGAGGGCGTGCGCTGCCGCCGCGACCGGGAGATCCAGGCGTCCGAGGCCGTCGACCTGACGCCGGACACGCCGGCGGAGGAGACCGCGTACTTCCGTGACGCCGCCGACTTCGGCAAGGGCTGCCAAAGGGCCGGAGGCGCCCTGATAACGCACGTGTCGACCACCGACACCGCGCGCGACATGGACCTGATGCGCCAGGTGCTCGGGGACCGGAAGACCCACTACTTCGGCATCTCGTACGGCACCGAACTGGGCGGCGTCTACGCCCACCTGTTCCCGAAGAACGTCGGCCGGATCGTCCTGGACGCGGTGGTCGACCCGAGCGCCGACGCGGCGGGCCACGCCGAGAACCAGGCCCTGGGCTTCCAGCGCGCGCTGAACAACTACCTGGAATCCACGGGCCGGGGCGCGGAGGCGGGCACCCGCGAGGTGGTCGACCTGCTGAAGCGGATCGACGCGAAGCCGCTGCCGACGTCGTCGAGCCGCGAGCTCACCGAGTCGCTCGCGCTCACGGGGATCGTCAGGCCGCTGTACAACAAGGCGAGCTGGCCGACCCTGACCAGCGCACTCCAAGCGGCCCGACAGGGCGACGGCACCGAGCTCTTGGCCCTCGCCGACGAGTACAACGACCGTGAGGCGTCAGGGAAGTACGGCACGGGAAGCCACTCGCAGCGGGTCATATCGTGCCTGGACGACAAGCAGCGGCCGACGGCCGAGGACGCGAAGAAGCTGCTGCCGCGCTTCGAGAAGGTCTCGCCCGTGTTCGGTCCGATGCTGGGCTGGGACACGGCCGGCTGGTGCCACGACTGGCCGGTGTCCGGCCAGTACGACACCCCGGAGGTGAGCGCGCCGGGCTCCGCCCCGATCCTGCTCGTCGGCAACACCGGCGACCCGGCGACTCCCTACGAGGGCACGCGGCGGATGGCCGACGAACTCGGCACGGGCGTGGGGGTGGTGCTCACCTGGAGGGGCGAGGGCCACTCCGCGTACGGCAAGGGCAGCGGCTGCGTGGACTCGACGGTCAACGCGTACCTGCTGAAGGGCACCGTCCCGAAGGACGGCAAGGTCTGCTCCTGACGGCTCGTGCAAGACCTTCACGGGACGACAACCCGCTGCGGTCATGAAAGCCGGGCAGAAGCGGCGCGGACGTGGACGGCACTCGGCCACTTGGTGCGGAGCTTCGACGTGGGGTGGGCCGGCGAACGAACTGATGCAGCGGCACTCACCTGGGCCAACGCTCCGCATGGTCCGGGCCGGGCCGTCTCCGGGCTGGGCGAGGCCACCCGACACCGACCGACAACGACAGAAGCCCACAGCACCTGAACTGGTCAGAGCCGTGGGCTTCGTCAGCCTCGCTGGTGGGCGAGGCCGGTGATCAGTAGACCGGCTTGTCGGGTTCGATCTGGTTGACCCAGCCGATGACGCCGCCGCCGACGTGGACCGCGTCGGAGAAGCCCGCGGCCTTCAGGACGGCGAGGACCTCCGCGCTGCGGACGCCCGTCTTGCAGTGCAGGACGATCTTCTTGTCCTGCGGGAGGGTCTCCAGGGCGGTGCCCATGAGGAACTCGTTCTTCGGGATCAGACGGGCACCGGGGATCGAGACGATCTCGTACTCGTTGACCTCGCGGACATCGATGATGTCGATGTTCTCGCCGTCGTCGATCCACTCCTTGAGCTGCTTGGGAGTGATCGTCGAGCCGGCCGCCGCCTCCTGGGCCTCCTCGGAGACGACGCCGCAGAAGGCCTCGTAGTCGATGAGCTCGGTGACGGTCGGGTTCTCGCCGCAGACCGCGCAGTTGGGGTCCTTGCGGACCTTGACCTGGCGGTACTGCATCTCCAGGGCGTCGTAGATCATGAGGCGGCCGACCAGCGGCTCGCCGATGCCCGCGAGGAGCTTGATGGCCTCGTTGACCTGGATGGAGCCGATGGACGCGCAGAGCACGCCCAGCACGCCGCCCTCGGCGCAGGAGGGGACCATGCCCGGCGGCGGGGGCTCCGGGTAGAGGCAGCGGTAGCACGGGCCGTGCTCGGACCAGAACACGGAGGCCTGGCCGTCGAAGCGGTAGATCGAGCCCCACACGTACGGCTTGTTCAGCAGCACGCAGGCGTCGTTGACCAGGTAGCGCGTCGCGAAGTTGTCCGTGCCGTCGACGATCAGGTCGTACTGGCTGAAGATGTCCATCACGTTGTCGGCCTCGAGCCGCTCCTCGTGAAGGACCACGTTCACGTACGGGTTGATGCCCTGGACGCTGTCGCGTGCGGACTCGGCCTTGGAGCGGCCGATGTCAGCCTGGCTGTGGATGATCTGGCGCTGGAGGTTCGACTCGTCGACCTCGTCGAACTCCACGATGCCGAGCGTGCCGACGCCCGCCGCGGCCAGGTACATCAGCGCAGGCGAGCCCAGGCCGCCGGCGCCCACACAGAGCACCTTGGCGTTCTTCAGCCGCTTCTGCCCGTCCATCCCGACATCGGGGATGATCAGGTGGCGGGAGTACCTGCGGACCTCGTCTACGGTGAGCTCGGGGGCGGGCTCGACCAGGGGTGGCAGCGACACGGGGACTCCGTTGGTCGGTCGATCACTACATTTGTATTCCCCGTAACAGTGCCACGGCCTTTTTCATTCCGAGACACCTGTTCCGATCCGCGAGACGATGTCGTCCCAGTAGCCGGGCATGGTCTCCCAGGGGTCGATGCGCCCGCCGCGGTCGGTGCGGTCGGTGAACCAGACGGTCGCGGCGCCCTGCCAGCGCGCGATGCGCAGCGCCTCCTCCAGGTGGCCGCGCGGCACGCCGTGGACCAAGTGGCAGAAGCGGCCGGGCGGATAGTCCGCCGTCCACTCCGCCACCTGCGACCAGCGGTACTCGGACCAGGGCCCGGAGAACGTGACGAGCTGGTCACCGCACTCGGCGTACCCCGGGTGGGGGTGGGTGCCGTGACCGAGGACGATGTGGGCCTTGTCACGCAGCGCGCGCAGCGTGCCGACCGCGCGGCGGGTCTCGGGCAGGTCGGCCCGTTCGACGGGGCAGCGGTCCAGGTAGAAACCGTCGACCCGGTACCAGTCGACGTACCGCTGGGCCTCGGACATCAGGTCGTCCAGGCTCCGGCCGCCGCCGCCTCGGGACGGGCCCCGGCCCGGTGCGCCTGAGCGCGGTGCGCCGGGGCGGGCGGTGTCGAAGCGGTTCGTGTCGAAGCGCGTGGTGCTGAAGCGGGTCGTGTCCAGACGGGCGGCGTCCAGGTGGCCGAGGATGCGGACGCCCGCGTTGCGGAGGCGGCCGGCCGCCTCCAGGCAGTGGGGGTCGGGCTGCGTGCCGGGGCCGTCGGCGACGTTGAGGACGGCCCAGTGCACGGGGGCGCCGGGGCGGGTCAGTTCCGCCCACTCGGCGGGTGCGAGCAGGGGGTGGGCCAGGCCCGGGATGCCTAACCCCGGGCGCAGGTCCGTGCTCGCGGTCGTCGCGGGGGTGCCGGTCAGATACGGCATGCCGCCTCCATCCAGATGTCGCCCAGGGACTCCTCGAGGCTGATGCGGGGGCGCCATCCGAGCCGGTCGCGGGCGGTGCGCACATCGGCCTGCTGCCAGCTGCCGCAGCCGTCCGGGTAGGCCACGGGCGCGGCGTTGTGGCCGGTGTGGCCGGTGTGGGCGCCGTGCGCCGTGTGGTCGGAGTCGCCCCGGGGGTGGCCGACCGTGGCGCGCAGCGGGCCGGGCGGGCCGTCGAGTTCGTGCAGGGCGCCGCCGTACCCGGCCACCCGGGCGAGGACGGCGGCCGCGTCGCGCAGGCGGACGGCGCGTCCGGAGCCGATGTTGATGACGCCCTGCGCCGCCGAGAGGGAGGCGGCGTGGACGGCACGGGCGACGTCGCGGACGTCGACGAAGTCGCGCTGGGCCCCGAGGCCGGTGAGCTTCAGCTCGCCGTCGCCCGACTGCATGGCCCGCCGCATGGCCTCGGCGAGGCGGCCGAGCGGGGAGCCGGCCGGGGTACCGGGGCCCGCGGGCGAGAAGACCCGCAGCACGACGGCGTCCAGACCGGACCCGAGGACGAGTTCGGTGGCGGCGAGCTTGCTGACGCCGTACGGGCCGCCGGGACGGGGCACGGCGTCCTCGGCCGTGGAGGAGCCGGGCTGGCTCGGGCCGTACTCGGCACCGCAGCCGATCTGTACGAGACGGGCGCCGCAGCCGCTGCGCCGCAGGGCCTCGCAGACGGTGGCGACGGCGACGGTGTTGTGCCGGGTGAGTTCACGGGCGCCGCCGCGGGTGGCGCCGGCGCAGTTGATGACGACGCCGGGGTGGACCGCGTCGAGGAAGCGGGTGAGGGCTCCGGGGCTGCCGGACGCGAGGTCGAACCGGACGTCCGCGTCGTCGCCGCGGCCCAGCGCGGTGAGCTGGACGGCGGGGTCGGCGAGGAGACGGTCGGCGACGAAGCGGCCGAGATAGCCGTTGGCTCCGATCAGCAGGACTCTCATCGCGCGGCTCCCGGGGCCGAGGGGAGGTCGGGTCGGGAGGTGGTCATGGGAGGTCTCTCCTTCGTCGGGGTGGCTCCGGCGGTTCGGGCCGGGGGCTACGGGTGGGGGGAGAAGCGGGGGGTGGTGGCCGGGGCGAGGGCGTGGAGGCGCGTCCGCGCGGCCGGGGCGAGGGGGCGGGGGTGCGGCTGTGCGCCCCGGGCCACACCTGCACCTGGTCGCCACCTCACCACCGCTCCTCCCCCGCCGTGTGGGCCGACGCCCGGGTGAGGGTGCGGCTCGCGTGGCACAGCAGGGCCAGGGCGGCGGCGCCGCAGGCGAGGGCCGGGACGGCGGCGGGGCCCCAGGTGTCGGCGAGCGCCCGGGTGGGGGTCGCCAGCCACGCGCACCCCGGGAGGCGGGCCGCGAAGACACAGGCGAGGGCCGTCGCCTCGACCGCGGCGGTGGCGGTCAGGACGAGTGCCGGAGCGTGGGTGAAGCCGTGGACGGTGAGGAGGCGGGCCAGGAAGAGGAGGGCGCCCAGCGTGAGGGTCTGCGGGTGGGCGGCCGGCTCGTCCAGGGCCGCGGCGGTCGCGGCGGTGAGGGCCGCGAGGGCACCGACGTAGGCGGCGAACGCGGCGAGCAGCAGGGGGCGTACGGAGGTGGCGAAATCGGTCAGGGCCCGGCTGGAGGACAGCGTGCGGCGGGCCCGTACGGCGAGGAGGTGCGCGCACCAGGCGGCGGGGGCGCAGGAGAGCGCGAGGGCCAGGAGGGGTGCGGTGGTCAGGGGCCAGGGGCCGTCGGTGCCGCCGCTGGGCAGGGCGTCGGGTCCCCCGCTCAGGGCCGCGCGCAGAAGGCCGTCGCCGAGGAGGGCGTAGCCGAGGAGCCAGCCCGCCCAGGTCGCCGTCGGGCGGGTGGGGTGCGTGGTCGACAACGGACCTCTGGCCAGGGCGGCGCGCAGCGCGAGGAGCACGGTGAGCGCTCCCACGGCGGCCGCGACGAGGCGGGTCTGGCCGTGGGTGAGGCGCACCGCGGCCAGGGTGGCCGTGCCGAGCGCGCCGGGGAGAAGGGTGAGGAGCACCCAGTCGGCCCGTACGCGCGGCGGTGTGACGGGCGCGGGGTCGCCGGGCGCGTCGCCGTCGCGGGGCACGCGCGCGTACATCTCCTCGGCCAGCGAGAACACGTCCCGGTGCCGGAAGCGGGCGGCGGTGCGGTCGGTGATGCCGTGGACCTCGAGGCCGGCGGCGATCTCCAGGGGGTCCACCGCGCGGGCGCACAGGTCGTGGTGATGGTGCATCAGGGCCTTCACCGGGTCCACGCCCGCGCGGGGCGGGCGGGGCCGGTCGAGTGGGTCGGCGAGGGCCTGGTCCTCCCGACCGTCGGCGTCGGCCGTGAGCCACTCCTCGGCACGTTCGTCCCAGACCTCCGGGCTGCCGGGCGCGGCCATGGGGTGGTCGGTCCCTCCTGCGGCGGTCATCGCGCCTCCTCCCTGACCAGGGCCGGGCGAGCCGGCGTCCCGCCGATCCGCACGCCCCTCATCGCGCCCCCTCCGGCGTGGGAACCCCCGGAGTCCGGGCGGACGGCGTCGTGCCCGGCCCGGTGTGCAGGCGGTTGGTCCAGTGCCCGGGGACGTGGGCCTCGGCGGGCACGCCGAACGGCAGCGGGGCGCCCGCGTCGTCGAGGACCACGCGCCGGACCGGCGTACCGGCGACGACGTCGAGGTAAATGCCGTGAAATGCCGCCACGTTCTGCTCGACCGTGAAGAGTTCGAGTGCTCGCGCGCGCGCCGCCGCGCCGAGGCGTTCACGGCGCTCGGGGTCGCGCAGCAGCGCCACGCATGCCTCCGCGAGCGCCCGCGGGTTGCGCGGCGGTACGACGAGACCGGTGCCGCCGATGACCTCGACCACCGCGCCGACGTCGGTGGACACCGTGGCGCGCCCGCAGAGCATGGCCTCGACCAGGCCGACGGGGAAGCCCTCGACGACGCTGGACAGGACGGTCACCGCGCCGGAGGCGTACGCGTCGGCGAGGGACGGGAGCAGCGGCCCGCCGATCTCCTCGAAGGAGACCGGGTTGTCCCCGACGGTGTGCGGGCCGTCGGCCTCGTCGGGGAAGAGCTGCGCGGCCAGCGCCCTGCAGTGGCCGAGGTAGGCCTCCCCCTCGGGTCCCGCCGGGGCGCCGACGATCCTCAGGCGGGTCTTCGGCTCCTCCTTGCGGACCTCGGCGAAGGCGTGCAGCAGGGAGACGAGGTCCTTGGCGGGTTCGACACGGCCGACCCAGACCAGCGTGTCGGGGTCCGCGCACGACGACGCCTCGCCGACCTCCGCGAAACGGGAGGCGTCCATGCCGGGGTAGACGGTGCGGAGCTTGGACCGGTCGGCGCCGCAGCGCTCCTGCCAGCGGCGGGCGTGGGCGTTGCCCGGGGTGATGACGGCCGCCCGGTGGTACGCCTCGGCGGCGAGGGCGCCGTGGAAGCCGGCGAGGAGGGCGCGCACGGCGGGCGGGGCGCCGGTGCCGGCGAGGTAGTGCGTGCGCAGCCGGACGCCGTACTCGGTCAGCAGCAGCGGTGCGTCGCAGAAGTGCCGGGCGAGCAGGCCGGTCAGGGCCGCGGTGCCGCCGGAGGTGGCGTGGATCAGGTCGGCCGCGCCGAGCCCGTCGTCCTCGTACCAGACGAACGAGAGGGGGCGCAGGGCGCGTTCGAGGTGGGCGGCGACGGCGAGGAGGTCGGGGACGCGCGCCTCGCGCACCGCGCGCATCGCGTCCCGCGCGCGGCAGGCACGCTCGAGGGTGCGGACGGCGATCTCGGAACGTAACGCCCCGACCAGTCCGCCTTCGTCGCGGGCGAGTTCGGCGAGCCCGTACAGCGCGTTGCCGAAACGGTCCGCCTGGAGGGCCGACGGGGTCTCGGAGGCGCCGTCGGCACCTCGGTCGCCGCCCGCGCAGAGCACGGCCGCCAACGCGCCGTAGTGCTCGGCGAAACGCCGGCGGGCGCGGCGGCCGTGGACGACCCCGTCGTCCTCGGCGGTCCACAGCGACGCCGTGCGCACCCGGCTGACCTGCGGGGGCAGCGGGACCCAGCCCTCGTCCTCCTGGCGCTCGCTGCGGCTGAGCGCGTAGATGTCGAACTCGTGCTGCCCGAGCCCGCGCACGAGCCGGTCGCACCAGAGCCTGGCGTCACCGCTCACATACGGATAGCCACCCTCCGCAATCAGTCCGATGCGCACGAGTACACCCCCGATCTCCCTTGAGGGGAGCCGCCGTCCTGCGGCGGCTCACAGCGGGAAGAACGTATGCGCACAAGGCGGTGGCGCGATGGACGGTTGTCCATCGCGCCACCAAAAGGGGTGAACGGTCGTAACTTTCTCGTGCGGGTCGCGTTCCGTCGCGCTAGGAGTTCAAACGCACACGGATCGTCACGCTCGGGCGCCGGGTCCGGTCAGATCGTGGCCAGCTCCCGTCGCGCCGACCGCCGTCGCGCCGCGACCGCCGGGTCGAGCGCCGGTACGGCGGCCAGCAACTGCTCGGTGTACGGGTCCTGCGGGTGGTCGTACACCTGGTCGACGGGGCCCTGTTCGACGATCCGCCCGCGCCGCATCACGGCGACGCGGTCGCTCACCTGGCGGACGACGGCGAGGTCGTGCGCGATGAAGACCAGCGCGAGGCCGAGTTCGCGCTGCAGTTCGGCCAGCAGCGCCACCACCTGGGCCTGGGTGGTGACGTCGAGCGCGGAGACGGGCTCGTCGCAGACGATCACGCGCGGGTCCGCCGCGAGCGCCCGCGCGATGCCGACGCGCTGGCGCTGGCCCCCGCTGAACTCGTGCGGATAGCGGTCGTGGTGCGCCGCTTCGAGGCCGACGCGCTCCAGCAGTTCCCGCACCCGGGCCCGGATCCGCGCGTCGTCCCGCTCGCCCCGCGCACGCAGCGGGTCGGCGATCGACTCGCCCACGCTGCGGCGGGGGTTGAGGGAGGAGACGGGGTCCTGGAAGACCATCTGCACGGCCGGATCGACGCCCGCGCGCGCGTGGCCGTCGTGGCGGACCTCTCCTGCCGTCGGCTCCAGGAGTCCGACGAGCATGCGGCCGAGGGTCGTCTTGCCGCTGCCGCTCTCCCCCACCACGCCGAGGGTCTCGCCCCGGCGGACGGCGAGCGACACCCCGTCCACGGCCGTGAACGCCTTCTTCCCGCGCCCGAACACCCGGTGCAGCCCGACGGCTTCCAGCACCGGCGCGCCGGGTGCGTCGCTCCCGGCGGCGGACTCCGCACGGACCGCCCGGGGCGCGTCCACGCGCGGGACGGCGCCCAGCAGTTCCCGGGTGTACGGCTGGCGGGGCGCGCCCAGGACCTCCGTCACGGGCCCGTGTTCCACCGCCCGCCCGTGCCGCATCACCAGCACCTCGTCGACGCTCTCGGCGGCCACGCCCACGTCGTGGGTGACCAGCAGCAGTCCCATCCCGGTCTCCTCGCGGAGGGTGTGCAGCAGGTCGAGGATCTGCGCCTGGACGGTGACGTCGAGGGCCGTCGTGGGCTCGTCGGCGATCAGCAGCTCGGGCTCGCAGGCCAGCGCCATGGCGATGAGCGCGCGCTGGCGCATGCCGCCGCTGAACTCGTGCGGACGCGACCGGGACCGCCGTACGGCGTCCGGGATGCCCACCCGGTCGAGCACCTCGACGGCACGCGCGCGTGCGGCCCGCCACGAGGCACGCGTGTGCACCCGGTACACCTCGGCGATCTGGTCGCCGACGGCGTAGTACGGGTCGAGCGAGGACAGCGGGTCCTGGAAGACCATGGCGGCCGTCCCGCCCCGCAGCCGGCGCAGCGCGTCCTCCGGCGCCCGCCCCACGTCGACGCCCGCGACCTGGATCGCCCCGCCGACCTCCGCGCCCGTGCCGCGGTGCAGCCCGAGCAGGGCGGAGGCGACCGTGGACTTGCCGGAGCCGGACTCGCCGACGAGGGCGAGGGCGGCGCCCCGCTCCAGCCGGAACCCGAGCCCGTCGACGGCCCGCAGACCGCCGAAGTCGACCGTCAGGCCGCTCACCTCGACGAGGCTCCCGGCCGGGGGCTTCACGGCCTCGCTCATGTCAGCACCACCCGTCGGTCGGCCACCGCGTACAGGACGTCCGCGACGGCGTTGGCGAGGACCACGAAGAAGCCGGTCACCAGGACCATCCCGACGACCACCGGCAGGTCGACGACCTTGACCGCCTCGACCATCTCCCGGCCGATGCCGGGCAGCCCGAACAGGGTCTCGGTGAGCACGGCACCGCCGAACAGGACGCCGATGTTGTTGGCGTTCACGGCGATGAGCGGGGCCAGCGCGCCGCGCAGGGCGTGCCGCCCGATGACGGCCCGCTCCCCGAGGCCGTAGGCGCGGAACGTGCGCACATGGTCCTCGGCGAGCGTCTCCAGCATCGCGGCGCGGGTGATCCTGGCGTAGGTGGCGGACTCCACGAGCGCCAGCGACAGCCAGGGCAGCAGCAGGTTCCAGGCCCACTGCTCGGGGTCGTCGGTGAAGGGCACGTACTGCGGGAAGGGCAGCAGTTCGAGCTGCCCGCAGACGACGATCATCAGGACGAGCCCGATGACGAAGACGGGGGTGGACATGCCCGCGAGGGTGACGGTGGTCAGCAGCCGCTCGGTGGGCCGGCCGCGCCGCCACACCGACAGCACGCCGGTGCCGACGCCGATGATCAGCCACAGCACCATCGAGCCGAGCGCGAGCGAGGCGGTGACCGGGAGTTTCGCCAGGATCAGCGTCAGGACCTGCTGGTCGGTCTGGTAGGACAGGCCGAGGCAGGGCGCGGAGCAGTGCTGGACCGAGGTGCCGGTGGAGTAGTCCTGACCGGCGACGAGCCCTTGCAGGAAGTGCCAGTACCGCGCGTACAGCGGGTCGTCCAGGTGCAGTTGTGCGGCGACCTGCTGCACCTGGGCCGGTGAGCAGCGCGGGCCGCAGGTGATCTGGGCGACGTCGCCGGGGGTGACGTAGAAGACCACGTAGATGATCACCGAGAGGGCGAGCAGGGTGACGACGGCACCGGCCGCCCGGCGTGCGGCGAATCCGCCGAAGCCGTTCATGACGCCCCCTCCTTCCGGCCGTCGCGGCCCTTGCGGCCCGTGCCGACGCGCAGCCGGGAGGCGGCGCGCGGGTCGAGGGCGGTGCGGACGCCGTCACCGAGCACGGTGAGGGCGAGGACGGTGACGAACAGGGCGCCGGCGGGCAGCAGCAGGTAATGCGGGGCGGCCTGGTACCAGACGTTCGCGGAGGTGAGCATCTGCCCCCAGGACGGCGTCGGCGGCCGCACGCCCACGCCGAGGAACGACAGGGCCGCCTCGACGGAGATGTTCGTCGGGACGAGGATGGCCGCGAACGTGATGACGGGCGCGGCGAGGCCCGGCAGCAGTTCGCGCCGGGCGATCCGGACCGTGCCCCACCCGCTCAGGCGGGCGGCGGCCACGTAGTCGGCCTCCTTGAGGGTGAGCGTCTGCGCGCGGACCATCTTGGCGAGGGTGGCCCAGCCGGAGACCAGCCCGACGACCAGCGCCACCAGGACGGGGCGCGGGAAACCGGTGGGCACGACGGCGAGCAGGGCGAGCGCGACGATCATGAGGGGCATCGCGACGAAGATGTCGGCGACGCGGGTCAGGAGCTGGTCGACCCAGCGGTTCCCGAGTCCGGCGGCGACGCCGACGGCGACCCCGAGGACGAGTTGGACGACGGTCGCGGCGAGGGCGACGCCGAGGGACACGCGGGCGCCGTGCACGAGCCGTGCGAACAGGTCGCGTCCGGTCTGCGGTTCGACGCCGAGCCAGTGGTCGGCACTCATGCCGCCGAAGGATCCGACGGGGACGCCGCCGCGCGCGGAGTCCACGAGGGACGGGTGGTAGGTGGTGGGGTCCTGACCTTCGAGCGCGGTGAGGAGGGGTGCGGTGAGCGCGACCAGGACGAGCAGGGCGACGACGGACGCCGCGACGAGGGCTGCGCGCCGCATGCGCAGCCGCCGCCAGAACTGACGGGCCCCCGAGACCCCCGGGGCGTCCGCCCCGGGGGTCTCGACGGCGAGAACTGCCTCACTCACGGCGCTACTTCACCGCGACCTGGGAGATGTCGAGGACGCCGGTCCAGTCGCTGATCACGACGTTCTGGATGTCCTTGCCGTACAGCCGCTTGTAGACGGGGTGGAACAGCGGCACGGTGAGGGCCTTCTCGCCGATCTTGCTGTCGAGGGCGCCCCAGCGCTTGGCGGCGGCGTCGAGGTCGGTGAGCTTGTTGATCGCGTCGATCTCGGCGTTGACCGATGCGTCGTCGAGCTGCCCGTTGTTGAAGTTGGCGCCGTCCTCGACGATCTGCCGGCCGTCGAAGATCGGGGCGAGGAAGGGACCGCCGGAGGGCCAGTCGGCACCCCAGTGGGCGAGGAAGAACCCGGGCTCGGTCTTCACGTCGTGGATCTTGTCGGAGTAGTCGTTGTCCTCCAGGCCCTGGAGCCGGACGGTGACTCCTGCCTTCTTCAGGGCGTCCTGGATGGCGGTGGCGATCTCCGGGCTGGTCTCGAAGTCCTTGGCGTTGGAGTGGGTGAGCGTGACGGTCAGCCCGTCGCCGTGCCCGGCCTCCTTCAGCAGTTCCCGGGCCTTGGCCGGGTCACCGCTGTCACCGGCCGGGAAGTGGTCGTACGGCGTGTGGCCGAAGGACTTCTGGTCGGGCAGGAAGGTGGTGGCGGGCTCGGCCAGCGCGGAGCCGCCGGCGGCGTTGACGACGGAGGAGCGGTCGAGCGCGTACGCGATCGCCTGGCGCACCTTGGGGTCGTCGAACGGCTTGATCTTCGGGTTGAACGCGATGTAGTTCGTGTAGCCGAAGTGGCCGGTGCCGACGCGGGCGGCCAGCTCCTTGTCGCCGGACACCTTGGCGAGCTCGGCCGGGCCGAGGTTGGTGTCGGTGGTGACGGCGGCGGCGTCCGCTCCCTGGGACGCGGACAGCCGCTGGTTGATCACGGAGGAGTCGAGCCCGGACCGTACGTCGATCTTGTCGGGGTACGCCTTGCGCTCGGCGTCCGTCGCGGTGGACCAGTGCGGGTTGCGCTCCAGGACGAGCCGCTCGCCGTCGTTCTCGTTCGTGACGACCTTGTACGGCCCGGAGGAGACCGGGTGCTGCTCGTACTTGGTGCCGGTGTCCTTGGCCTCGGGGACGGGCGTGAACTGGGTCTGCGTGGCCAGGTACGGGAACTCGCCCTCGGGCTTGTTCAGGTGGAAGACGATGGTCCGCTCGTCCGGCGTCTCGATCGCCGACAGGCCCTTCTTGTCCTTGTACGGGCCCTGGTAGCCGGCGGCACCGACCAGCCAGTCCCGCAGGTAGGGGGCGCCGCCGGAGAGCTCGGGGGCGAAGGAGCGCTCGATGCCGTACTTGACGTCGGCGGAGGTGATGCTGGTGCCGTCCTCGTACTTCAGGCCCTCCTTGAGGGTGAAGGTCCAGACGGTGGCGTCCTTGTTGGGGCGCCCGGTGTCGGTGGCGAGGTCGGGGACGACCTGGGCACCGGCCTCGCCGTTCTCGCGGTTGCGGGTGGTGAGGGTGCGGAAGACGAGCGAGGGCACGTTGCCGCCGCCGGAGGTGTAGAGCCGGGCGGGGTCGAAGTCCTGCTGCGGGTTGGAGTTCAGAACGGTCAGCGTGCCGCCCTTGTGGGGCGTGGAGTCGTTGCCGGCTGCCTTGGCATCGTTGTCCTCAGGCCCGCAGGCGGCGACGCCCGCTGCCACGACCAGGCTGACGGATGCCGCTGCCACGCGGCGCGCTATGACGGACGGTTGACGCATCGGAGACGACCTCTCGGTTGGGTGAGCGCGTGCCGGTCCCACTTCGGATCTCGAAACATGAGATGAAACGACACGGAGTGAGACGTGCTGGAACGGACGTCTGCCCCGGCGCCGGTCGTCGAGAGGCCGCGCCCGGTCAGGGACCGGAGCACGGAGAAAAGGAGGAATCGCGACGCGTACGCCGAAGGGCGGGCGTCAGCGACAGTGGATGTCGGCCACGCACAGAGCGGCCACGCCGATGAGCGCCAGCTCGATGGCGGCGCGGCAGGTGGCGGGACGGGACGACATGCGGAGAAATATGAACGATCCGGCCGCGCATGTCAATTTGATCTGCGAGTCACCTGTCAACTCTCGGGGAACGCCCAGGGGTTGGCCTTGCAGGTGATCCCGTCGTGGTCGAGGAACTTGGTCTGCTGCTGCATGACCGGGGCGAGCTCGCCGTCCTTGTCGCAGGTGACATGGCCGAAGCCGAGCCGGTGGCCGACCTCGTGGTTGATCAGCATCTGCCGGTAGGCGTGGATGCGGTCGCCGTAGGTCTCGGACCCCTGCGCCCACCGGTAGGCGTTGATCATCACGCGTTCGGTGGCGGCCGAGTCGCACGAGACGTTGTCCTCGGTGGTGTCGAGGCCCGACTTGGCGCACCAGTCGGCGGTGGTGCCGGGGCTGGCGAGCGTGATCACGAAGTCGGGCTCGCCGCCGTCGACGCGCTCGAAGGTACGGGCGCCGCCATGGGCCCAGCTCCGCTTGTCGTTCAGCGTCTCCTGCACGGCCTCGGCGAACAGCGCGCCGTCCAGCCCGAGGCCCCGCTCGACGTCCACCCGGTAGGTGAACTTCCGTCCGCCGCCAGGGGCCTTGTCGGTCCCCGGTACCGCGTCGAACTTCCCGGAGCCGGTCGCGTTCGCGCTCAGCGCGTACCGCCGGCCCATCTTCTGGTCGTAGGTCAGCGCGACCGCGCCCGGCGCCGCGGAGGGCGTCGGGCGGTCGTCGGTGCGGGAGGCCGCGTCACGTGAGTCCCGCGACCCGTCCCCGGCGGACTCCGCCCGGGCGCGGGTGTCGCCCCGGCCCTGGGCGACCTGCCCGGCGACCACGACGGCCAGCACGGTGACGACGGCGGCCGCCGCGACCCCGGTGAAGGCCCGGCCCTTGCCGCCCTTGGCGGGCACGCCGGTCGGCGGCGCGTGATCGGGACCGGCGCCGGCCACGCCCGGTGTGCCGGGGCCGGGGCCCGGTGGGTACGGCCGCTCGGTGGTGCGGGGCGCGAAGACATCGGCGTCCGTGTCGAAGGCGTCGACGAACTCCTGCCGGGGCCTTGGCACGGCGGCACCGGCCGCCGCGGTGCCGTAGGCGACCGAGGTACGTCCTCTCAGCTCGCCCCAGCCGCCGCCGGGTTCCCGCTGCTCGGGGTGGCCGCTGCGAGCCCTGGGCGCCCCCTGGGCGGGCGTGCCCTCCGCGAACCGGGGGACGCCGTGCGCGGGCGTGCCGTCGGGGTGGCGCGGGACACCCCCTGCGGGAGTCCCGTCGGACAGCCTCGGGGTCCCCTTGGCCGGGGTCCCGTCGGCGAAACGCGGCACCCCCCGCGCGGGCGTCCCGTCGGGAAACATCGGCACACCGCGCGCGGGCGTGCCGTCGGGCAGCCGCGGGGGTCCCTGCGGCGGCGTGGCGCCGGCGGGATGGGGGTGTCCGCCGTACGCCGGGGGTCTCTCCTGCCGGCCGGGCGGGGGCGGCGGCGTTCCCGGGGCGCGGCCGGGACCCGGTACGGAGGGCCGGCGCTGTGGCGCGCCCGGCTCGGGGGGCGCCTGTCCGTCGTCCTGTCGTGCCGTCGTCTCCGTGGCGTCCCGCTTGGCGAGGCCGCGCCGGCTGTGGCGTCCCACCCGCGCCTCAGCTCCCCGGGTTCTCGGTCGGGGCACCCGCGTCGGTGCCGGACGTGCGCGGCCCCGCGTCGGGCTCGCGGCCCTCGGCCTGCGCGAGGAGGTCACAGAAGGCGCGGGCGACGACGTCCGGGTACTCCATCATCGCCACGTGCCCGGCCTCCGGGAGGGTCAGCAGCCGGGAGTCGCGGAAGGCGCGGACCGCCCTGCTGGACATGCGGTGGCCGACGAGCTGGTCCTTGCCGCCGTAGACGAGCAGGGTCGGGGCCAGCACCCGCTCGGCCTGCCGCCACAGCGCGTGCTGCCCGCCCAGGGTGTAGGCGTTGACGAGCCCGCGCGCGGACCGCGTCATCGCGTCCCAGAAGTACGGCAGTTGGAGCCGCCGCTCCATCTCCTCGACGGCATGGCGGAAGCCTTCCGGCGTCACTCGTCCCGGTTCGCCGTAGCAGAGCTGCAGCACGCCGCGGACCCGCTGCTCCGCCGTCCACTTCCTGGTGAACCGCGTGAAGAGCGCCGTCACCCCCGGCACCGCCAGCAGCCCGGTGGGCACGGCGGTGCGCTGGACGCGGAGCTCCGGTAGCGCGGGCGACACGAGGGTGAGCGTACGGACGAGGTCCGGACGGACGGCGGCGACGCGCGTGGAGACCGCGCCGCCGAGCGAGTTCCCGAAGAGGTGTACGGGGCCGCGGCCGGACGCGTCCAGATAGCCGATCACCGCGCGTGCGTGCGCGGTGAGGGAGTAGTCGCCGTCGTCCGGTGGCGGCGAGTCGCCGAAGCCGGGCAGGTCGACGGCCTCGGAGTCGACGACGCTGTCGAGCTGTTCCATGAGCGCCGACCAGTTGAGCGAGGAGCCGCCGAGCCCGTGGACGTACAGCGCGGGCGGCAGCCCTTCCCGCGCGGGCGGGCGCGACCGCACGGTCAGCGTGACCCCGGGCAGCCCGACCGACCGCAGCCGCTCCCCCTCCGCGACCCGGACGGTCGCCACCTGGGGGAGCACATGGGCGGCCGACACGGACGGCGGCTCGGTCGAAGACATGCGGCAATGTTACGAGACGATCACGCGGTGATTCATGCGTTCGCCATTGTGTTCGCCGTCACAAGCCGACGCGTACATGGCAGTGCGGGCGGCGGGAACCGGCCACGTGCACCGGCCTGTGCACAGGAGGCCGGAAACCGCCCGGATCGCCCGCAGATGACCCGCGGATCGCATAGCGTCCGGATCGGGTGTCTCCTAGGCTCGTACGCAGGGCACCCGGACACGGACCCCAGTCTCGCCCGGGGACACCGCACCCCCCACGGGGGCGTTCTAGGAAAGGGAGCCCACCATGGCCGTCGATCCCATCGACCCCGAGATCTTCGTGCACGACGACGCCGAGGAAGCCGACGAGTTCGACGTCGAGGCGCCGCCGGCCGACGCGGCCGAGCAGAAGGCGGAGGTCGCGCCGGACCCCGACGACCCGCTGCCGGAGGTGGACCCGGACTGGGTCAACGAGGCGGATCTGATCGAGCAGGCGCGCGTCGTCTCCCTCGACGAGGACGACTATCGCTGACGGGGCGACCCCGGGGGCGCCGGGACCGGCGAGGGTCCGTCCGGGCGCGGGAGGAGGGCCGCTGAGCAGGAGAGAGGCCAGCCGTATGCCCATTGCGACCCGGTTTCAAACCCTCTACGCGGCTTTCGCCGCCGTCCGGTCCGTGAAATTCTGCGCTCGCACCGCGCACACCCGGGTTACCGAAAAGTACGATGGCCACGCGGCGCACACCGCATGTGGACGATCTTGGGAGGCGGCGTGACAGCCATCGAGCAGACAGAGGCGGCACGCCCGCGGGGCACGCGCCTGCCGCGCCGTGCCCGACGGAACCAGCTGCTGGGCGCCGCCCAGGAAGTCTTCGTGGCGCAGGGCTACCACGCCGCCGCCATGGACGACATCGCCGAGCGCGCCGGCGTCAGCAAGCCGGTGCTCTACCAGCACTTCCCGGGCAAGCTCGACCTCTACCTCGCACTCCTGGACCAGCACTGCGAGTCCCTGATCCAGTCGGTGCGCAGCGCGCTCGCGTCGACCACCGACAACAAGCAGCGCGTGCGCGCCACGATGGACGCCTACTTCGCGTACGTCGAGGACGACGGCGGCGCCTTCCGGCTGGTCTTCGAGTCCGACCTGACCAACGAGCCCGCCGTGCGCGAGCGCGTCGACAAGGTCACGAACGAATGCGCCGAGGCGATCTGCGACGTCATCGCCGAGGACACCGGGCTCTCGCGCGCGGAGTCGATGCTGCTGGCCTCCGGTCTCGGCGGTCTCGCGCAGGTGGTGGCCCGCTCCTGGCTGCACAGCGACCGCAGCGTCCCGCGCGACCAGGCCGTCCAGCTGCTGACGTCGCTGGCCTGGCGCGGCATCGCCGGCTTCCCGCTGCACGGCTCCGACGCGCACTGAGCAGCAGGCGTCACGCACCACGCGCGCGTAGGGGCACCTTCGGCCCGCACGCGCGCGTGGTGCGCGTTTGTTCCCGTCCGCTGTTCGCTCCTGGCGTGGCCCGGCGGAGCGTGGACATCCCCTCACCGGGCTAATGTGTGCTTGGTACGGCGCGCAAGGTCGCGCACTTCACTGACCGTCGGAGGGACATAGCCGTGGAGGTCAAGATCGGCGTGCAGCACGCGCCCCGCGAGATCGTTCTGGAGAGCGGTCAGAGTGCCGAAGACGTCGAGCGGGCGGTGTCCGAGGCGCTGGCCGGCAAGTCTCAGCTGCTGAGCCTCGTCGACGAGCACGGCCGCAAGGTCCTCGTCCCGGCCGACCGTCTCGCGTACGTGGAGCTCGGCGAGCCGGCTCCGCGCAAGGTGGGCTTCGGCGCACTCTGAGGCAGCCGCCACCAAGGCGTGCGGAGAGGGGCCCGGCGACCACCGTCGCCGGGCCCCTCTCCCGTTCCTCCGCCGCCCCGCGGCGCCTCCAGGTCCTCTCCACGGACGGAGCACAGGCCGCTCACAGAGGAGGATTGTATTCCGCAGGTCAGGGGTATGACGGGGTACGACCGTTTCGAGCAGGTCGGCCATGTGGGAGGGACCCCAGCATGCTCTTGGAAGCGCTCAGCTCCGCGATCCTCGGCCTGGCCCTGGCGTGGGCCGCGTACAGCCGCCTGCCGCACCGCATGCCCGCCCGCTCGCTGGTCCTGCCGACCGGTGCCGGCGGCGCCCTCTTCGGCGCCTTCGTCACGCACACCGCGCTCGACTTCGGCAACCTCGCCGTGATCCTGGCCGGCGCCGCGATCGTCGCCACCGCCTCGCTCTCCCTGCTGGTGCGCCCCGCGGGCAGACTGCGCCGCCACTCGGCGACCGCTTAGAGCGGGAGCGATCGCCGGGCGCGTGACGCGTACGCGGGCCCCGGCTAGGCCGCGAGGCCCAGCGCGGCCATCCGCTTGGTGTGCGCCTCGGTGATCCGCGAGAACATCCTGCCGACCTCCGCGAGGTCGAACCCGTCCGCGACCCCGCCCACGAGCATCGTCGACAGCGCGTCCCGGTCGGCGACCACCCGCTGCGACTGCGACAGCGCCTCGCCCATCAGCCGCCGTGCCCAGAGCGCGAGGCGGCCGCCCACGCGCGGGTCGGCGTCGATCGCCGCGCGCACCTTCTCCACCGCGAACTCGGCGTGGCCGGTGTCGTCCAGCACGGCCAGCACCAGGTCGCGCGTGTCCGAGTCGAGCCGGGCGGCGACCTCCCGGTAGAAGTCGCTGGCGATCGAGTCGCCGACGTACGCCTTGACGAGGCCCTCCAGCCAGTCCGAGGGGGCCGTCTGCCGGTGGAAGCCGTCCAGTGCGGCCACGAACGGCTCCATGGCCTCGGTGGGCTCGACGCCGATCTCGGCGAGCCGGTCCCGCAGCTTCTCGTAGTGGTGGAACTCGGCCGACGCCATCTTCGCCAGCTCCGCCTTGTCCGCGAGCGTCGGCGCCAGCTTCGCGTCCTCCGCCAGCCGCTCGAACGCCGCCAGCTCGCCGTAGGCCAGCGCGCCGAGCAGGTCGACGACGGCGGCCCGGTACTGGGGATCGGCGGAGGCCTTCGCCCAGTCCTGGGCGGCGACCCCGGTGCGTGCGACGGGGGTGTCGGCGGTGGCCGCGGCGTCAGAGGTGTTGTCAGGCGTCGTCATGAAGCGCACAATAGCCCGCTTGATGCGTGACGGAAGTCCCTGGTCAATCAGTGTGACGACGACTACGTGACCAATTCGGCCATCGCATGTGCGTGATTCCGGGGTATGGTGGTAATGCGCCCGCTGAGTACCTAGAGGTACCCGACGGGCCGCGCGTTATGAGGATGCCCGGTCGGTGGCCCGATCGGCTCCGACCCGACAGCCCTCCCCGGCCGTACGGCACCATGCGTACGACGACCGGAGGGACACCCTCAGCGGTACGAGCGCTAGAGCGTCGGCAGTGGTCCCGTGCCTTACGGTCCCGCCGTACGGCAGCCGACGTCCCCGGCACGGTCCGTCAAGACCCCCCGCGCTCGCCTCGCACCGCGTACACAGAAGAGGCAGCACCCTGACTACGACTTTCCGAGAGCTCGGAATCCTTCCCGAGACCGCCGAGGCCCTTGAGGCCGTCGGCATCGTCAACCCCTTCCCCATCCAGGAGATGACCCTTCCCGTCGCCCTCTCCGGCACGGACGTCATCGGCCAGGCGAAGACCGGCACCGGCAAGACGCTGGGCTTCGGCCTCCCCCTCCTGGAGCGGGTCACCGTCCCCGCCGACGTCGAGGCGGGCCGTGCCCGTCCCGAAGCCCTCACCGACGCCCCGCAGGCGCTCGTCGTCGTCCCCACGCGCGAGCTGTGCACGCAGGTCACCAACGACCTGCTGACCGCGGGCAAGGTCCGCAACGTCCGCGTCCTCGCCATCTACGGCGGCCGCGCCTACGAGCCCCAGGTCGAGGCGCTGAAGAAGGGCGTCGACGTCATTGTCGGCACCCCGGGCCGGCTCCTGGACCTCGCGGGCCAGAAGAAGCTCGACCTCAAGCACGTCAAGGCGCTCGTCCTCGACGAGGCCGACGAGATGCTGGACCTGGGCTTCCTGCCCGACGTCGAGAAGATCATCAACCTCCTTCCGGCCCGGCGCCAGACCATGCTGTTCTCGGCGACCATGCCGGGTGCGGTCATCGGGCTCGCGCGCCGGTACATGTCGCAGCCGACCCACATCCGCGCGACCGCGCCGGACGACGAGGGCAAGACGGTCGCGAACACGGCGCAGTTCATCTACCGCGCGCACAACATGGACAAGCCCGAGATGGTCGCGCGCATCCTTCAGGCCGACGGCCGGGGACTGGCCATGGTCTTCTGCCGCACCAAGCGCACCGCGGCCGATCTCGCCGACCAGCTCCAGCAGCGCGGCTTCGCGGCCGGCGCGGTCCACGGCGACCTCGGCCAGGGAGCCCGTGAGCAGGCGCTGCGCGCGTTCCGCAACGGCAAGGTGGACGTCCTCGTCTGCACCGACGTCGCCGCGCGCGGCATCGACGTCGAGGGCGTCACGCACGTCATCAACTACCAGTCCCCCGAAGAGGAGAAGACGTACCTGCACCGCATCGGCCGCACCGGCCGCGCGGGCGCCAAGGGCATCGCGATCACCCTCGTCGACTGGGACGACATCCCGCGCTGGCAGCTGATCAACAAGGCGCTGGAGCTCAACTTCAACAACCCGCCGGAGACGTACTCCACCTCTCCGCACCTCTTCGAGGACCTGAACATCCCCGCCGGCACCAAGGGTGTCCTGCCCCGCTCGGAGCGCACGCGCGCCGGGCTGGCGGCGGAGGAGGTGGAGGACCTCGGCGAGACCGGTGGCCGCGGTGCCCGTGGCCGCGGTGACCGGGGCGGCCGGGACGACTCCCGTACCGCGGAGCGCGAGCGCCCGGCGCGCACGCCCCGCCGCCGTCGCCGTACCCGCGGCGGGAACGCGCTGGACGCCCCGGAGGCGCCCGCCGCCACCGGTACGCCGGACGAGGCGGCCCCCGCGGAGTCCGCGACCGAGCCGCGCACGCCCCGCCGCCGTCGCCGCACCCGCGGCGGAGCACTGGCGGAGGCCTCCCTGACGGCCGTCGCCGAGTCGGCTCCGCAGGACGCGGATGCCGCCGTCGACACGGCCGAGGGCCCGGCTCTGACGACCACCGAGGAGACCGCGGCGAAGCCGCGCCGCCGCCGCACCCGCAAGTCGGCGGAGGCGCAGACGGCGCCGGTGGCCGAGGCCGCCGAGGAGGCCGTGCAGGCGTCCGAGCCGGTCGCCGCCGCGCCGGCACCGGTGGCCGAGGAGGCCCCCGCGGCCGCCCCGCGCCGCCGCACCCGCAAGGCCGCGGCGACCGCCGAGGCCCCCGCCGACGCGGCCGAGACGGCCGAGGCCAAGCCGCGCCGGACGCGGAAGACCGCCGCGACCGCCGAGGCGGCCCTCGACACCGCCGAGGCCACCGAGGCCAAGCCCAAGGCACGCCGCACCCGCAAGACCGCGGCAGTCACCGAGGCCGCCGAGATCCCGGCCCAGGCCACGCAGGAGCCGGCGGCGCCCCGCCGCCGTACGCGCAAGGCCGCGGCAGCCGAGGAGACCGTGGAGACAGCCGCCGAGGCGAAGCCGAAGGTGCGTCGCGCCCGCAAGACCGCGGCAGCCGCCGAGGAGCCCGCGGAGAGCTGACCCGCGTCACGCCGACGGCCCGGCCCCACCGAAAGGGGGGCCGGGCCGTCGGCGTTTCCGGGCGTCCGTGCGGCGGACGCCCGGAGGCGCACCGGCTACCCTCCCCCTCGTGAGCACCGAACCCGTCTACACCCCGCCTCCAGGCTCCCGCGCCTACCCACTGCGCACCGGCCGCGGCGCCTTCGCCGTCGTCGACTGCCCCGTCGCGCCCGGGGTGCGGCCCCGCGGGGTCGCGCTGATGCTGCCCGGGTTCACCGGCAGCAAGGAGGACTTCACCCTCATGCAGGGGCCGCTCGCGGAGCGCGGCTATCGCACGGTGGCCGTCGACGGGCGGGGCCAGCACGAGTCGGACGGGCCCGAGCACGACGAATCCGCCTACGAACGGGGTGAGTTGGCGCGTGACGTGCTCGCCCAGGCGGCGGCCCTCGGCCCCCTGGACACCCCGCTGCACCTGTTCGGCCACTCGCTGGGCGGCCAGATCGCCCGCGCGGCCGTCCTCCTCGACCACACGCCCTTCCGGTCGCTGACCCTGATGGCCTCGGGGCCCGCCCAGATCTCGGACTCCCAGCAGCAGCGCGTGAAGCTGCTGCGGGACGCGCTCGCGGTGATGACCATGGCCGAGACCTGGGAGGCGATCCTCGCCATGGGACCACCCGAGGAGGTCGGCGGTCCGGCCCGCGGCATCGGCGGCCCGGATCTGCTGCGCCGCCGCTGGCTGGGCACCAAGCCCGCCCAACTCCTGGCGACGGGACGCCAGTTGTGCACGGAGCCGGACCGCGTGGACGAACTCGACGCGCTGCCGCTGCCGTTCCACGTCCTGTCGGGGGCCAGCGACGACACCTGGCCGGTCTCCGTCCTGGACGACATGGCCGCCCGGCTGCACGCGCACCGGACGGTGATCCCGGGCGCCGAGCACTCCCCCAACGCGGACCGGCCCCTGCCGACGGCTGAGGCCACGGCCGACTTCTGGGACCGCGTCACCGGAGGCTAGGGGGTGTCTCGTCGATCATGCCGGGCTCCCGGCGCATGGCATCGCGCGCTGATCCGGCCTGATCGACACCCCCCTAGTACTGCGTCTGGAGGTGCTCCCAGAAGCCGTCCCGCAGCGCGCGGCGCAGGTCGGCCTGACCGCGCAGGGAGTACTGGAGCAGCCCCTCCGCCTCGACGAGCAGGTCCTGGTCGACGGAGCCCGGGAGGTACGGGTGGCCGGGCAGCAGCTCGACCAGTGACGCGCGTCCGCGTGCCGCGAGCCACTTGGCCGCGATCTGCGCGCCGACGAACCGTACGTCCTCCCGGGTGGGCCGGGCGGCCGCGGCCTCGTGGGCGGCGGCGGTGCGCCGGGAGACGTACGGCTTGAAGAAGTCGAGGTCGAGGGTGCGCTGGCTGTCGACCTCCCAGAGCAGCGGCTCGGCCTGGTTGCGGCCCTCCGGCGCCTCGATGCCCCACAGGTGGACGCGTGCCCCGTACCCCTGGGCCGCCTCGACCGCCGACACGAGGTCCTCGTCGCCGCCGAGAAGGGCCGCGTCGCTGATGGCACGGTGCCGGGCCAGGGACTCCAGGTCGCTCCTGATCAGGGAGTCGACGCCCTTCTGCTGGTTGTTGGCGTTGAGGTTGCCCAGGCGCACCTTGACGTCGGGGAGTTCGGCGATCGACTGCTGTTCCGCGGTGTGGATGCGGCGCCGGGCGCCGTCGTACCAGTAGACGCGCAGCAGCCTGCTGTCGGCGAAGATCGTGCGGGCGCGGTCGATGAGCGCCTCGATCAACCCCTCGGCGTCCAGGTCGAAGGCCCTGCGGTCCTCCGTGCCGGCGACCAGGCGGCCGGCGGCGGCGTAGAGGTAGCCCGCGTCGACGAAGATCGCATGAGTGGAGGGCGTCTTCGCCACCTCGGCGAGCATGCGCAGCAGCAGCTCGTTCGTGTGGTCGATGCGGGCGGCCAGCGCCGCCAGGTCGTCGTTCATCGACTCCATTGTCCCGGCGGTCACGCTGCGAACACAACCGATACCGGTCGGTCTCTGCTTGATCGTTCGTCGATCCCTTACCGGTCAGTAGTTAGTCGTTCGAAAAATTTCTTTAGCGTAGGGAATGTTTGTAACACGCGGCCTGTTGCATACCTATGGAACCGGGAGCGCCATGGCTCGCGGGGCCCTCACCAGATGTTCTCCTCAGGAGGATGACCAGACGAAGGGAGAAGCCATGCGCTTCGAGATCATGCGACTCGACGAGTTCGACGGCACGCCCGTGGACAGCACTGTCGTAGACGCCGCCTCCGTCAACCGGATCGTTCAGCAAGCTGCCGCCATAGGGCAGCGACTCTGGATCCGCCCGGCCGAGAACTCGGCCTCATAACGCGCGGATCATCGACGAAGCTTCTGGGCCCCGTACGGCACGACGCCGTACGGGGCCCTTTGGTCTGCCGAGGGGGCTCAGCTCCCCCGGATCACCTGTGTGACGCCGTTGATGATCTGCTGGACGGCGATCGCGGACAGCATCATGCCCGCGAGCCGCGTCACGAGGACCACTCCCCCGTCCTTGATGACCCGGATGATCAGCAGCGAATACCGCATCACGAGCCACAGCACCACGTGGATGGCGAGGATCGCCGTCCACACCGACACCTGGGTGCCGACGGTGTCGGCCTTCTGCACGGCGAGGATCACGGAGACGATCGCGCCCGGCCCGGCCAGCAGCGGCATGCCGAGCGGGACGAGGGCGACGTTCACGTCCTTGGTCTGCTGCGGCTCGTCCGTCTTGCCGGTGAGCAGGTCGAGCGCGATGAGCAGGAGCAGCAGACCGCCCGCGATCATCAGCGCCGGCACGGAGACGTGCAGGTAGTCGAGGATCTGGTGACCGAGGAGCCCGAAGACCGCGATCACACCGCCCGCCACGCAGACGGCCTGGAAGGCCATCTGCCGTTGCACCTTGGCGGGCCGGCCCGCGGTGAGCGCGAGGAAGATCGGGGTGATCCCGGGGGGATCCATGATCACGAAGAGGGTGAGGAAGAGCGAGCCGAAGACGGCGACGTCGAACATGGGATGAGCAGTGCCTTGCGCAGGGGCGTGCCGCCGCGACCGGTCGCCCGCGGGGCGGACGGGTGGGCACGGTGGACGGCGCCGGGTGGATCGGACGGACGGGTGAGGGTTCTCAGACTCCGCCGGTACCGGGGACGGGGAACGCGCCGGTCGCCCGCCGCGTGATCTCGCCGTACACCTCGGGATCGGTGGTGAACTCGCCGAGGACGCAGGTCTTGCGGCTCCCGTGGTAGTCGCTCGAACCGGTCGTCAGCAGGCCGAGCTCCTGGGCGAGCCCGCGCAGCCGCACGCGGGTGCCGGGGTCGTGGTCCATGTGGTCGACCTCGATCCCGTCGAGGCCGGCCGCGGCCAGCTCGGCGATCGTGGACTCCGGGACCGTACGGCCGCGCTTGCTCGCGGCGGGGTGGGCGAAGACGGTGACGCCCCCGGCGGCCTTGACCAGCCGGACGGCCTCGAAGGGGTCCGTCTCGTGCTTCTGCACGTGGGCCCGGCCGCCGTCGGCCAGCCAGTCCTGGGTGAAGGCGTCGTCCACGCTCGCCACGACGCCGAGCTCGACGAGCGCGGAGGCGACGTGCGGGCGGCCGACCGAGCCGCCGCCGGCGATCCGGCTCACCTGCTCCCAGGTGACGGGCACGCCCAGCGCGTTCAGCTTGGCGACCATGCTCTTGGCGCGCGGCACCCGGTCGTCGCGCACCAGCTCGCGCTCGGCGAGCAGGGCGGGCTCCTCGGGGTCGAAGAGGTAGGCCAGCAGATGCATGCTGATGCCGTCGACACGGCAGGACAGTTCGGCGCCGGTGACGAGCGTGAGCCCTTCCGGCAGCGCGGTGATCGCCTCGGCGTACCCACGGGTCGTGTCGTGGTCGGTGAGCGCCACGACGTCCAGCCCGGCCTCGGCGGCGTGACGCACCAGCTCGGCGGGCGTGTCCGTGCCGTCGGACGCGGTGGAGTGGGTGTGCAGGTCGATACGCACGACGCGGACTCCAGTCAGGACGGCACGGAAGGGACCGCACAAGGATAGCCGTATTTCCGGACCCTTCTGTCACACCCGTACAAGCCCGGCGCCCCCTACACGGGGCGCGGCCGCTACGGCTCGAGCAGGCGCGGGGACAGTGCCCCGCAGGGCACCAGCTCCACCTCGGCCCCGGCGTCCCGCAGATCGGTCAGCACCAGTTCGTCGTACATCAGCAGCCCGGACTGCTCGGGCCACATGATCGCCCACAGCCACACCCCGAGGGCCTCGCCGGCGAAGACGGCACGGTCGTCGGGGGTGCCGGAGACATGCCACAGCGGGGTCGGGCGGCCGGTGGCGAGGACCTTGGCCTGCGGCGGCTTCTCGACGTCGATGTACGACCCCGGGTCGGGTCCGTCGATCCCGGCGTAACGGGCGCCGAGTCCGACGCCGAGCTCCTCGGCGACCAGGATCAGCTCGCCGGGGCCGCCGAGCGGTCCGGGTCCGGAACAGGCCACGGCGCTCGCGCGTCCGCCGCTGCGGTCGTCGCCCGCGCCGGCGACGCCGGTGAACAGCCACCCGATGGGCAGCGGCCACGGCATCCACACGGGCACCCGCGTGCGGTGCACGACCACGCCGAGCGCCTCGACGCTCGGCGGGATCACGGGCTGCACCGGATACACGGTGCCGTGCACGTCGCATTGCCAGGTGTCGGCGAAGAGTCCGGGAGCCCTGACCCGGCCACCACACTTCGGGCAACTGGGTTCGCCCCTCATAGGGCCCCACGGTCCTACCCCTTCCGCGTCACGTCAAGGACGATCACCCGTCCGGACGGGACGCGTGGACCAGGGGATATAGATGTAGCTTGCATTAATTAGACTGGCTAATCTAATCTGTTCAGGTACCCACCACCGTCGC
This sequence comes from Streptomyces sp. NPDC056628, assembly GCF_042792555.1. Classification (NCBI taxonomy): domain Bacteria; kingdom Bacillati; phylum Actinomycetota; class Actinomycetes; order Kitasatosporales; family Streptomycetaceae; genus Streptomyces; species Streptomyces sp. NPDC056628. The sequence goes on along the minus strand of NZ_JBHTWG010000005.1, from coordinate 130,349 downwards.
CGACTGTCTCAGTCGTCCCAGTCCTGATTGGAGAACGGCATGGACCCCCTCGATGCTGGATCCGGCGGCATCCTCCGCCAGCCCAAGGCCGTCTGGGCGACCGCCGGCGCGTCCGTCGTCGCCTTCATGGGCATCGGGCTCGTCGACCCGATCCTGCCGTCCATCGCGAGCGGCCTGGACGCCACGGCCGGTCAGGTCTCCCTCCTCTTCACCTCGTACTTCCTGATCACCGCCGTGGCGATGCTGCTCACCGGATTCGTCTCCAGCCGTATAGGCGGCCGCAGGACGCTGCTGCTCGGCCTGGCGCTGGTCGTCGTCTTCGCCGCGCTCGCCGGCACGTCCGGCTCGGTCGGCGAACTGGTCGGGTTCCGCGCCGGCTGGGGCCTGGGCAACGCCCTCTTCGTCTCCACCGCCCTCGCGGTGATCGTCGGAGCGGCGGCCGGCGGCAGCGCCGCGGCGATCCTGCTGTACGAGTCCGCCCTCGGGCTCGGCATGGCGTGCGGACCGTTGCTGGGGGCGCTGCTCGGCGACGCCAGCTGGCGCTACCCGTTCTTCGGCACCGCGTTCCTCATGGCCGTCGGCTTCCTGTGCATCTGGGTGTTCCTCAAGGAGCAGCCCAAGCCGGCCCGCAAGACCTCGGTGCTCGACCCGATCCGCGCGCTCGGCCACGGCGGCCTGGCGTCGGCGGCGGCCTCGGCGTTCTTCTACAACTACACGTTCTTCACCGTGCTGGCCTTCACCCCGTTCGTGCTGAACATGAGCCCGTACCGGTCGGGCGCGGTGTTCTTCGCCTGGGGTGTGCTGCTCGCCGTGTTCTCGGTGATCGTGGCCCCGCGCCTGCAGGAGCGGTTCGGCTCGCTGCGGGTGCTCGGCGGCTCGCTCGTCCTGCTCGCGGTGGACGTGCTCGTCCTCGGGTACGGCGACCACACGACCGCCGTGGTCTGCACGATCCTTTCGGGTGCGTCCATCGGGGTGAACAACACCGTCTACACCGAACTGGCGCTCGGCGTGTCGGACGCGCCGCGCCCCGTGGCCAGCGCCGGCTACAACTTCGTCCGCTGGTTCGCGGCGGCTGCGGCGCCGTTCTCCGCCCCCCGGATCGAGGAGTGGACCGGCAGTCTCCGGGTGCCGTTCGTGGTGGCGGCCGTCACCGCGGTGCTGGGGGCGCTCGTCGTCCTCGTCCGCCGCAAGGCGCTCACCCTGGAGGCCGAGGAGCACGCCACCCGGCACGCGACCCAGGACAGCGTCACCGTGTTCGCCAACTGATGCTTTTCCGCTGGCCGGTTGGTGAGATCGCTCACGTAGGCGCTCACGTCAGCGGGACGGACGTGCGGGTGGGATCCCGCAGGTCCGTCCCGTGCGTCAGCCAGCGCTCCTGGAGGGCCTGGGCGCCGTGCACGCGCTTCCAGGCGGCCTCGTTCGGCGTCATCGGCAGCAGCGGCAGGAAGCTCACCGGGTCGAGGGGGGCGTCGAGGTCCAGGTCCTCGACCAGGCCGCCCGGCTCGGCGACCAGGACCGAGGTGAACGGGGCGCCGGGCCACAGCGGTTCGCCGACGTCGAGGGAGGCGCCGGGCGCCACGACGACACCCTCCACCTGCGGGGACGCGGCGAGCACCGCGAGCGGGCGGAGCACCTTGTCGGTGTCGGCGAGACCGGCGCGGACGGACAGGACCAGCTCGGCGCGCGGGCCCCGGACAGGGTCGGCGACCACGGCCGTCGGGTCCGTCATGGGGTGCGCGGACATGCCGAGGGTGGCGTAGCGGACGATGTCGCCCTCCTGGAAGCGGAGCACCTCGACGCGGTCGGTGCCGAGGAAGGTGACCGCGGCGCGTGCGCCCGGTTCGCCGAGGGCGGTGCGGAGCCGGGCCTCGACCAGGGGAAGAACATCAGCCATGTCGCGAGCATAGAACTCGTCAGGGCGCGGCAAAGCAGCGCCTTGACACTTCAGTCGGCTGATACTCTTGCCCGGTGTTCGGGCAGCGTGCCAAGGCATCGCGAACGAGTCCCGACGCCTGAATACTCCCGTACGGGGAACCCCTTAGGGGTATGGAACGTCCCTCACGAGGGACCGGCCGGAGGAGGTGGGGCTGTCATGGATCGAAGTCGACCGTGCAGTACCACTCGCTCTTCCCGCCGTTGATGTAGCTGGTTCGGCTGTTCCGGCTCCGGCTGACCGCCGCCTTTCACACTGGTGATCCTGACGCGGAAGAGCACTTCGTTTCGCTTTGCCTGATCGGTCTGATCTGTTTCAGCAACGAAGCCCATCACCGCAACGGTGCGGTGCTCCCCGCTTTGTGGACGTACCAAACATCCTGAGGTCAGGACGTCCTCATTCCGGGCAGTTCCACCCGTGTGGCGGTACGCACGCGCTTCGTTGCCCGTCGCGAAGGAGCCTGCTCATGTCGATGATCCGCGACCTGCGTGCCGTGGTCCGTCCGTCCCGCATCTCGCTGCGCAAGGACGGCGGCCCCTACGAGACCACCCGTGACCCCGCGACGCCCTCCGCCGTCGTCGACTGCGCCGTCTACCGCGACGGCACCCGCCTGGCGACCGCGACGCCGCTGACGCCGCACGAGGCGATGCGCCAGGTGCGCCGCGACGGTGGCTTCGTCTGGATCGGGCTGCACGAGCCCACCGAGGCCGAATTCGCCGGAATCGCCAGCGAGTTCGGGCTGCACCCGCTGGCCGTCGAGGACGCCGTGCAGGCGCACCAGCGGCCCAAGCTGGAGCGCTACGACGACACCCTGTTCACCGTCTTCAAGACGGTCCACTACGTCGAGCACGACCGCCTCACCGCCAACAGCGAGGTCGTCGAGACCGGCGAGGTGATGTGCTTCACCGGCCGGGACTTCTTCATCACCGTCCGGCACGGCGGCCAGGGCTCGCTGCGAGCGCTGCGGCACCGCCTCCAGGACGACCCCGAGCTGCTCGCGAAGGGCCCGTCCGCGGTGCTGCACGCCATCGCCGACCACGTGGTGGACGGCTACATCGCCGTCGCCGACGCCGTGCAGGACGACATCGACGAGGTGGAGACCGAGGTCTTCTCGCCGGGCCGCAAGGGCGCGCCGCGCGGCACGGACGCCGGCCGGATCTACCAACTCAAGCGCGAGGTGCTGGAGTTCAAGCGGGCGGTGTCGCCGCTGCTGCGCCCGATGCAGCTGCTGAGCGAGCGGCCGATGCGACTGATCGACCCCGACATCCAGAAGTACTTCCGGGACGTCGCCGACCACGTCGCGCGCGTGCACGAGCAGGTCATCGGCTTCGACGAACTGCTGAACTCGATCCTCCAGGCCAACCTCGCGCAGGCGTCCGTCGCGCAGAACGAGGACATGCGCAAGATCACCTCCTGGGCGGCGATCATCGCCGTCCCGACGATGGTCTGCGGGGTGTACGGCATGAACTTCGACTACATGCCGGAGACGCACTGGAAGTACGGCTACCCGGTGATCATGAGCGTGACGGTGGCCATCTGTCTGGGCATCCACCGCACGCTCAAGCGCAACGGCTGGCTCTGATCCGGCCGGGCCCCGCTGGATAGGCTTGGGCCATGACAAGCGAGCTGCTCGACCAGGCCCTCGTCGAGGAGGCCACGAAGAAGTCCGGCCTCGTCTGGGTCACGGCGCCGGGTGTCCCGGCCCGCGCGCTGTGGCACGTGTGGCACGAGGGTGCCGCGTGTGTCGTGGGCGACGGCCCGGGTGAGCAGCCGCTGACCGGCCTGGCCGACGGGGCCGTCGTCGAGGTCACCGTGCGCAGCAAGGACAAGGGCGGCCGGCTGGTGTCATGGCCGGCGCGGGTCGTCGAGCTGGCGGCGCCGACCGAGGCGTGGGAGGCCGCGGTCGCCGACCTCAAGGGCAAGCGCCTGAACGCCCCGGACGGCGAGGCGATGCCCGGGCGCTGGGCGCGCGAGTGCCGGGTGCTGCGCCTGGAGCCGGCGGGAGCGGTGGCCCCGCTGCCCGACGGCTCCCTCGCCGAGGTCCCCGTGCCGACACCGGCGACGACCCGCCGCCCGATCCCCGCGGGGCTGCCGCGGCTGCTGGCGAAGCGCCGCAAGCGCGGGTAGGCGGGGGTCAGGACGACGGCAGCTGCCGGCCGTAGTCCACCGTGTCGTCCTTGTTCGGCTTCTCCAGCGGGAAGTCCTTGCCCCACGCCGAGAAGGTGAGGGTGCCGGCGCCGCCCGCGCGGGTCAGGAGCAGCGGGTAGGGCTTGCCCTCCAGGGAGACGTCGAGGGTGCCGCCGTCGCCGCCGTCACCGGAGAGCCGGATGGTGCGCAGGCCCGCCTGCTCGTGGTGCCCGTCCGTGGCCACCTTGCCGTGCAGCACCAGCAGCCCGTCGAGCAGCACGTCCTTCTCGGTGAACCCGCTGAACTTCTTGTAGGAGGGGTCGCCCTGCGGCACCTTCACGTACTTGCCGTCCAGCTTGTCGACTGCCGCCGCGTCCGCCTTGCCGTCGGTGCCCGCGTCGCTCCAGAAGCCGGCGTCGGCCTTCAGGAACAGCTGCTCGCCGATGCGCAGCAGATGGAACGTGGACCCGCGCGCGGTGACCGATCCGGTCGCGCCGTCGGCGTTCAGCCGCATGTCGAGTCGGTAGGTGCGTCCGCTGGTGACCACGTTCCCCGAGAGGTGCACCGCCTGGGCGGAGTCGGCGGCGGCCCGGGTCTTGCGCTGGATCTCGGCCGGGGACAGTTTGCCGACCCCGTTGGTCCCCGCGTCGGGGTCCTCGCTGCTGCATCCCGTCAGCCCCGTCGCCGACACGACCAGGGCGCACACGGCGGACACCAGCGCGGCCTTGCGGGGGCGGCCGTGCGGAATCGCAGTCACAGGTGGGGCTGCCTTTCTGTCGTGGTACCCGAGCGGCGTACGGCAGCGTACCGGGGCGTCGCGCCCTGGGCGGAGCCAGTCCGTCCGGACCGCCCACCAGGGCGGACCGGATGCGGACGGGCTAGCCTGAAGCCCACCCGAGCGGGCAATTCGGAAAGGGCGCCCCCGGCGCGGCACCCCGCCCCAGCAGCACCACGATTTCGGTCGACCCCGCAACTCAGAGGAGCCTCAGCCATGGCAGCCGGCGCGCCCCGGATCTTCGTCTCGCACCTCGCCGGTGTCGCCGCGTTCGACCCGAACGGCGACCAGGTGGGGCGGGTGCGGGACCTGGTCGTCATGCTGCGCGTCGGCCGGCGCCCGCCGCGGCTGCTCGGTCTGGTGGTGGAACTGTCCACCCGGCGCCTCATCTTCCTGCCGATGACGCGGGTGACCAGCATCGAGTCCGGCCAGGTCATCACCACCGGGGTGCTGAACGTCCGCCGGTTCGAGCAGCGGCCCACCGAGCGGCTGGTCTTCGGTGAGCTGCTCGACCGGCGCGTCACCCTCGTCGAGACCGGCGAGGAGGTCACCGTCCTGGACCTGTCGGTGCGGCAGCTGCCCGCCCGCCGGGACTGGGAGATCGACAAGGTGTTCGTCCGCAAGGGCGGCCGCAGCGGCGCCTTCCGGCGGGCCAAGGGCGAGTCGCTGACGGTCGAGTGGTCCGCCGTCACCGGGTTCTCGCTGGAGGAGCAGGGCCAAGGCGCGGAGAGCCTGCTGGCCACGTTCGAACAGCTGCGTCCCGCCGACCTCGCCAACGTGCTGCACCACCTCTCCCCCAAGCGTCGTGCCGAGGTCGCCGCCGCCCTCGACGACGACCGCCTCGCCGACGTGCTGGAGGAGCTGCCGGAGGACGACCAGATCGAGATCCTCGGCAAGCTGAAGCAGGAGCGCGCCGCCGACGTCCTGGAGGCCATGGACCCCGACGACGCGGCCGACCTGCTCGGCGAGCTGCCCCCGGACGAGCAGGAGCGGCTGCTGAACCTGATGCAGCCCTCGGACGCGGCCGACATGCGCCGCCTGATGTCGTACGAGGAGCACACGGCCGGCGGTCTGATGACGACCGAGCCGATCATCCTGCGTCCCGACGCCACCGTCGCCGACGCCCTGGCCCGCATCCGGCACCCCGACCTGTCCCCGGCCCTGGCCGCCCAGGTCTACGTCTGCCGGCCGCCCGACGAGACCCCCACCGGCAAGTACCTCGGCACCGTCCACTTCCAGCGCCTGCTGCGCGACCCGCCGTACACCCTGGTCAGCTCCATGGTGGACGAGGCGCTGGAGGCCCTGACGCCGGACGCGGCGCTGCCGGTCGTCGCCGGGTTCTTCGCGACGTACGACATGGTCGCGGCGCCCGTCGTCGACGACTCGGGGTCGCTGCTGGGGGCGGTCACCGTGGACGACGTCCTGGACCACATGCTGCCCGACGACTGGCGGGAGACCGAGTTCCACCTGGACGAGGACTCCGGCGAGGGGGTGGGCGCGGATGGCTCCTGACCGCGAGGGCGGCGGACGCGACCGCGCCACGGCGGGCGCGACGGCCGCCGGACGGGGACCGCGTGCCCGGCTGGACCAGCCGCGCCTACCGCGCCGCCGCATCCTGCCCGAGTGGGACCCGGACGCCTTCGGACGGCTGTCGGAGCGGGTCGCCCGGTTCATCGGCACCGGGCGGTTCCTGGTCTGGATGACCATCGTGATCATCCTGTGGGTGCTGTGGAACATCGCGGCGCCCAGGGAGCTGCGCTTCGACGAGTATCCGTTCATCTTCCTGACCCTGGCGCTGTCCCTGCAGGCGTCGTACGCCGCCCCGCTGATCCTGCTCGCGCAGAACCGGCAGGACGACCGGGACCGGGTCAACCTCGAACAGGACCGCAAGCAGAACGAGCGGTCGATCGCCGACACCGAGTACCTGACCCGCGAGATCGCGGCGCTGCGGGTCGGTCTGGGCGAGGTCGCCACCCGCGACTGGATGCGCTCGGAGCTGCAGGACCTGGTGAAGGAACTGGAGGAGCGGCAGAACGGGCATCGCGACCGCGGGGTATTCCCGGCAGGACGGTCCCCGGGACGTGACGTAGACGACCGCTGACGGCCTTACCTGCGCATGGCTACCGGGCCGTACCATCGTCCTTATGGCTACGGAAGACGCGGTGCGCGAGGCACTGGCGACGGTGAACGACCCCGAGATCAACCGCCCCATCACCGAGCTGGGGATGGTCAAGTCGGTGGAGATCGGTGTGGACGGTGCGGTCGCGGTCACCGTGTACCTGACGGTCTCCGGCTGCCCGATGCGCGACACCATCACGCAGCGCGTGACGGACGCGGTCTCCCGCGTCGACGGCGTGACCCGGGTCGACGTCACCCTCGACGTGATGAGCGACGAGCAGCGCAAGGAGCTGGCGAACGCCCTGCGCGGCGGTCAGACCGAGCGTGAGGTCCCCTTCGCCAAGCCGGGCAGCCTGACCCGTGTGTACGCGGTCGCCTCCGGCAAGGGCGGCGTCGGCAAGTCCTCGGTCACGGTGAACCTGGCGGCGGCCATGGCGGCCGACGGTCTGAAGGTGGGCGTCGTCGACGCCGACATCTACGGTCACAGCGTGCCGCGCATGCTGGGCGCCGACGGACGCCCGACCCAGGTCGAGAACATGATCATGCCGCCGTCGGCGAACGGCGTGAAGGTCATCTCCATCGGCATGTTCACCCCGGGCAACGCGCCCGTGGTGTGGCGCGGCCCGATGCTGCACCGCGCGCTCCAGCAGTTCCTCGCGGACGTCTACTGGGGCGACCTCGACGTCCTGCTCCTGGACCTGCCGCCCGGCACCGGCGACATCGCCATCTCGGTCGCGCAGCTCGTCCCGAACGCCGAGATCCTGGTCGTGACGACCCCGCAGCAGGCCGCGGCCGAGGTGGCCGAGCGGGCCGGCTCCATCGCCGTCCAGACGCACCAGAAGATCGTCGGCGTGGTCGAGAACATGTCGGGCCTGCCCTGCCCGCACTGCGGCGAGATGGTCGACGTGTTCGGCACGGGCGGCGGCCAGACGGTCGCCGACGGCCTGACCCGCACCACCGGCACCAGCGTCCCGGTCCTCGGCAGCATCCCGATCGACGTCCGCCTCCGCGAGGGCGGCGACGAGGGCAAGCCGGTCGTCCTGACCGACCCGGACTCCCCGGCGGGCGCCGCCCTGCGCTCGATCGCGGGCAAGCTGGGCGGCCGTCAGCGCGGCCTGTCGGGCCTGTCGCTGGGGATCACCCCGAAGAACAAGTTCTGATCTCGCACGTCTGCGGTCTGCGGCTCCGTCCTTGGTCAACCTTCTGACCAGCGGCGGAGCCGTCGACGTTTGTCAGTGTTGGTTGGCGTTGAGCGCCCCCGCACGGCCCGGAGACGGCCCGAGACTCCCCCTGGGGGATGATCCCCTTGGAGGGGTGCTAGTGAACATGCTTGAGCTGATGGGATGGCTGGCCGAGCGGGGGGTCACGACCGTGTTCAAGGTCGACGGTGATCGCATGACCGAGCACAGGAAGGCCTGGACGGTCATCGTCAGTGGCGGGCCGCTAGGCGAGGACTCGTTCTTCCGTGCAGACCTGGGTACGGCCGACGCGTGCCTTGACTCGTTGCTCACTCACCTCGAGGGCAAGGGCTTGTCGCCGTTCGCGTGACCGCGTCGTCCTGGTGGTCGACGCAGCCACTCGATGCGAACTATGGGCAGGACGGTTGCTGAGGCCTTCCCGCCTGCTCACGGGTCTCCGAGCGGTTCAGGATCGCCGCTAGCGGTCACCCTGGTTGCTGTACTGCCGTGCTGTACCGCAACCAGCATCAGCACTAGCTGAAGAGCTTCCCTGGCCCTCTGTTTCCTGCCCCGACTGTTCGTCGGACTGGTGGCTGAAGCCCGACCGTGCTGCGCGAAGCCCGACAGCTCCCACAGCAAGGGTGGCAACGGCCTCAGGGTGCACATCGAGCATGACGAGCCCCAGACCAGCTGTGAGCACCGAAATGGAGACGAACAAGTCGATTCGCCGTAGACGCGAGCGCATCGCCCAGTACCTTTCTGTACGTCCGCTGAGTTGCGGTGGGTGTCAACACTGCTTGGCACCCTCGGCGTTGCACCAGGCGCAACGGTGTTGCCGGTGATTCGGCAACGTGGATCGGGGGGTCGGATGGGGGAGCTGCTACCACTTGCAGACGAGCTACCTAGCGAAGTGCGAGCACTGTGCGGGGCACTACGGGATCTATTTGCGAGCCTAGGCGTCTCGGTGCGCCGATACGCCGCCCGGCGCAGTCGCGATCCTGGAGCAGTTTCTCGTTACATGAGTGGCGCGAGAATTCCACCATGGGAATTCATGCTCGACCTACTAAATGACGTTTCAGAGGCTCGAGGAAATGCGCCAACACCTGAAGCAATCGCAACTATCAAAGCGTTGCACCGTAACGCCCTGAGGGCTAGCAATGCTCCAGCACATGCGATGCTACTCCTACAGGATCAGCTGGCCGAAGCAGATAGAGAAGCGCGCGCGGCAACCGTCGAACGACAGGTACTCGCCGAGGCACTGCAGGAGCGCCAGCGGCGCATTGCAGAATTGCAGGTGCAGGTAAACGCTGCAGAGGCAGACAGGGGGCGACAAGTCCGAGAGCTGACGGCCGAGGTAGAAGCATACGAGGCGCAATTTACTACGCTCACGTCAGAACGCAATCACCTCAGGTCCGCCATCCTGCAACTCGAAAGACAGTTGAAGGAAGCCACGAGACGTCACCTTGAAGCAGAGCGGCGCTGCGAGCTGCTGGAACGACAACTGGCAATGATCGATGAGAAGTCTGCAAGCGGCGATTGGCACTCTGACAAGAAGGCAAAAATCCTCCTAGTCGACAGTAAGCCGGAAAACATTATGGCCCTTCGGGCAATTCTCTCAACAATGGATCAGGATCTCCTGGAGGCGCATTCGGGCGAGCAGGCGCTAAGCATCACAGCGTCGAGCGACATATCCATTGTGCTCCTGTCCGCAGAAATAGATGGAAGCATGGACGGGTTCGAGATCGCCTCGCACCTCAAGCACCGACTGCGCTCTCGGCACATTCCCATTATTTTCCTCACTTCGGTGAAACACGGCCCGCACTACACATTTCGAGGGTATGCCGCTGGGGCTGCCGATTACATCTCCAAACCCGTCGACCCCTGGGTCTTGCGAGCAAAAGTCGCCGCCTTCGTCGAGCTGTCCGGGCGAACGCGGCGCCGAGCCATAGAGGATGACCCGGAGTAAGAGCCTTTACGGTACGCGAGCGCCAAGGACCCGCAACCCACCACTTCCCCCAACTCCCATCCCGTCTGCCGTCGACCCACACCCCGTGGAGCGGGCGTGGTTCAGGGCGTCAAGGTGGAGCGCGCAACTGTACGAACGACCTTGACGCCCTGGGCCGCGCCCGCTCGGCTCTGCCTGGGTCGATGGCAGGCGGGATGGGAGCCTCCCCGCGCTCGCCATCTACGGGCCGGCACTCGCGAACGGTGCCCCCGCCATCCCGGAGCCTGAGCGCCCCCGCCGGAGGCATGTGTCCTTGCCTGTGCCTGGCGGGCAAGCCGTGTAGCTGTCCTCCTGTAGCCCCGCCATGTATTTCGCCCCTTGCGGGCGCGGGCGTCGACGGCGGGCCAGCCCCGGCGGCGAAGACGAGGAGGGGCAGGCCCGCCGTCGACGACCGGCGCCGCCGCGCGGCGCGCGGCCCTCTCTCGAACGACGTGAGAATGCTGATCAGTCTTTGAGGTGCCGGGAATCGTCAGGTGACCTTGCCGCCGTCGATGTGCTCTTTTCTCTGGGCTCCGTCCACCTGGCGCGAGCGGAGCGAGCACTTGATGAGGTAGAGAAACCTGTAACAGCGATCACTGACGGGTCGTCTGCTCGATGATCCACGTCTGGTAGTCGGCCGAAGCTTGCTGGATCGGCAGAGAGATCACGCAGGGGACTTCGTAGGGGTGGTCCCGTTTCGTTCGGGCGATGATCTGCGGGACAAGGTCCGCACGTGTATGCAGTGTGACGTGGGCTTCGGTGGTGTCGTGCACTTCGCCGTGCCATCGGTAGATCGACCTGATGGGCATGATGTGCCCGCTCGCACAGAGCCGCTCGGACACGAGGCTTGTCACGAACGCTGCCAACCATTCAGGGTCTGGTGCTGTGATCACTACCGTGCAGACGTCGGTCACAAGGGGACTCCTTGGTCCTCTCGAAGTTTGGCGTTCAGCTCCAGGGCCTCTTCCTCAGTTCGGGCCGCGCTTCCCCACCCCGTCATGATCTTGCCGTCGTAGCTAAGGCCGACCCACCGCCCCGACATGTTGATGCCGTGCGGGTGCAGCACGAAGTACAACGTCCCCTTGGAGCGCACGGGGCCGTCGTTGGCGACGTACCACCCCATCAAGATCTCGTTGTCCCACAGACGCAGCTCCCCGCGCCAGTGGTAGCCGCCGTCCTCAACGCTGATCCCGCGCGTGGCCGTGTCGAGGTGGATCAACTCGTCTTGCTGAGTAAAACGAACCTCTTGGACGGTGATCACTTCCTCTCCGTCCTTGGATGTCTGCCATGACATCCACCAGAGGCCAGACAGATCGACCCTGTGGGACGGCAGACCTGCAAGTTCGTTGACAGTGATCCCGAGGGCTTGCGCGATTGCGACGGCCACGGACAGCACGGGTTGCTGCTCGCCTGCCTCGTACCGCCTGATCTGTCGGCGGTCGACCCCTGCAGCTGTGGCTAGTTCGGCCTGCGACATGCCTAGCTCGTTGCGCCGCTTACGGATCACTTCGGCCATGTTCATACCTCCATTCTCGGGGGACGTCTTAGTCCTTGACAACTGGACTCATCCGTCCTCAGGATGGAGGAAGAATCAGTCCCCTGCAATGGGACTGAAAAGGCGGGGCGACGCCCTACCGCCAAGCAGATGCGTCGCCCCTGGGTTCCCTCGAAGGGAAGTTCCATCATGCCCGTGACGCTTGCTGACGCGCACCCGGCGCCGTTATCTGCCCCGCTGTCCCGCCGCGATGACGCCGTCGTCCTGCCTTCACCGTGCTGGGCCTGCGGCGCACTCGGAGGACTCGACTGGATCAACGTGGACGGCATCGGCGTCCTGGTCCACGGTCAGGAACGCTGCCCGGTGGCCGTGCCCTTCGTCTGGGAGACGGGCCAGTCGCTGACCTCGCTGACTGAGGCGGTGGCCGCATGACCACCACGCTCACCGGGAATGAGCGGCTGCGTGCCGCCATGGTCGCAGCGAACGTCACCATCGAGGGCCTGGCCGACCACCTGGGCATCGACCCGAAGTCGGTGGATCGCTGGCTGAACACGGATCGGACCCCGCACGCCCGCAACGCCGAGGCCGCCGCCAAGTACCTGCGCGCGGACGCCTATCACCTGTGGCCCAGGCTCGGCGAGCGTCACCGCTCCATGCCGACCGCTCAGGATGAGGTCGTCGCCTGCTACCCGATGCGCTCCACCGTCCCCTACGGCCTGTGGCGCTCCACCCTGGCTGGTGCCGCGACGGTGATCGACCTGGCGATAGCCAACCTGCTGTTCCTGGCCGACGCGGTCTGGGACCTGCCGACCCTGCTGGCCGACAAGGCATCGGCCGGCGTCCGCGTCCGCATCGTCACCCCGGAAGATCCGGCCGGACCGGTCACCGGGCTGGGCGACGTCTTCCCTTCACTGCTGACGGTCCCCGGTCTGCGGCTGTCCACGCACCCCGGACTGCGGGCCGACGTCCTGCGCGCGGACGATGACCTGCTGGTCACCACACCGATCGACGGCCTCACCCCGGCTCTGGCTCCGGTCCTGCACCTGCGCCGGTTAGGCCCGGCTCCGATGACCGGCGGCTACCTGGCCACTCTCGATCACCTCTTCGCCACGGCCACTCCCGCCCGGCCGATGGCGCACCTGCGGGCGGTGGCCGCATGACCCACCTGCCCGTTTCCACGGCTGCCGTCGCTGACGTGGCGGCAGCTGTGGGCACCGATCCGCTCACCCTCGCCGACCTGCTCCGGGTCGCCAACGCACCGGGCTTCGACCGCTGGCAGGAGCAGATCCGCCGCACGGGCGGCTGCTCCAACCCGATCCACCTGCAAGGTTCGACGGTCACCCGCGATGCCAAGAGCGGCGACGTCCTCTACTTCTACAGCACCGACCAGGAGCCGGGCGGGCGGCTTCGGGTGGCTTGCGGTAACCGGCGTGCTTCGCGGTGCCCGGCCTGCGCCTGGACCTACGCGGGAGACACCTATCACCTGATCCGCGCCGGGATCACCGGTGATGAGGGCAAGGACGTGCCCGCGACCGTGCGGGATCACCCGCGTGTCTTCGCCACCCTGACCGCGCCCTCCTTCGGCCCGGTCCACAACCGGCCCGCTTCCGGGCGCTGCCGTTGCGGAGTCCAGCACGCCGAGAGCGATCCCGCCCTCGGAACGGCTCTGGACCCGGAGCGCTACGACTACGCGGGAGCGGTGCTGTGGAACAACCACGCCGGGGATCTGTGGCGCCGCTTCACCATCTACCTGCGCCGTGAGATTGCGGCCCGCGCCGGCATCACCCAAACCGCTCTGCGAGACACCTGTCGGGTCTCCTTCGGCAAGGTCGCCGAGTTCCAGAAACGCGGCTCCGTGCACTTCCACGCCGTGGTGCGCCTCGACGGCCCGGAAGGCCCCGACACTCCGCCCCCGGCCTGGGCCACCGTCGCTCTCCTGGACGTGGCGATCCGGGCCGCCGCCGCCCGCGTCGCCGTACCCGTCCCGGCCGCCGGGGACTTCCCCGCACGAACCCTGCGCTGGGGGAAGCAGGTTGACGTGCAGCCCATCGGCGCCCTGGGCCACGAGGAGCTGACCGAACAGGCCGTCGCCTCCTATGTCGCCAAGTACGCGACCAAAGCCGCCGAGACCACCGGCACCGTCGACCGCCGCATCGGTGAACTGGCCGAACTCGACAAGCTCGGCCTGCCCGCGCACACCCGGCGGCTGATCGAAGCGTGCTACCAGCTCAACGACGCCTACCCGGACGGCCTCTTGGCCCGGTGGGCTCACATGCTCGGCTTCCGCGGGCACTTCTCCACCAAGTCCCGCCGCTACTCCACCACCCTCGGCGCCCTGCGCCAGACCCGCGCCGACTACCGCGCCCGGCAGGAACGCCGCGAACGCGGACTCCCCGAGGACCTGGACGACGCCGACGGCTCAACGCTCGTCCTCGCCCACTGGACCTACGCCGGGCAGGGCCACTCCCCCGGCGAATCCTGGCTCGCCGCATCCATCGCGAAGGAGATCCGACTGAACCGGGAGACAGCACGCGAAGCGATGACCGACCTCGACGGCCGGGAGGTGTGGGCATGAAGCGATCGCTTCCCGTTCAGTACCTGACCCCGGAAGACCTCGTGGTCATGCTGCGTCTGCCGAGCGTCGAGACCGTGTATCAGTGGCGGCGCAAGGGGGTCGGGCCCCGCGGTTTCCGCGTCGGCCGGCATCTGCGTTTCCACCCGGATGATGTGAGCGCCTGGGTTGAGTCCCTGATGATGAAGGGGGCTGCCTGATGGCCGGGCACATCCAGGACCGCTGGTACAAGACCGAGACCGGCTCTGATGGCAAGCCACGCAAGGTCAAGACGGATCGCTACGGCGTGGGCCTGCGCTACCGCGCCCGTTACATCGGGCCGGACGGCAGTGAGAAGTCGAAGAGCTTCCCCGACCGCAGGAAGCGCGAGGCCGAACAGTGGCTCGGCTACCTCGAGGCGGACATGGCTCGCGGGGCCTACATCTCTCCGCGTGCCGGGCGCGTCACCTTCCAGCAGTACGCAGAAGAGTGGATGAAGAGCCAGGATGCGGACCCCGCGACTCGCGAGTCGGTCGAGTCGCGCTTGCGCCTGCATGCCTTCCCGCACATCGGCCAACGTCCTATGGCGTCGTTCACCCCGTCACACCTGCGGTCCTGGCTCCGGGCCCTGGAGGAGATCGGGCTTGCTGCCGCGTATCGCCGGGTCATCTTCGCGCACGTCTCGACCGTGTTCACCGCCGCCGTGGAAGACCGGATCATCCACGAGAACCCTTGCCGCTCCCGCTCGGTGAAGGCGCCTCGCCTTGATCCGAGGAAGGTCGCCCCATGGTCATATGGCCAGGTCCGCGCTGTGCGGCACGCACTCGATGATCGCTATCGCGTCCTCGTCGACCTCGCGGCCGGTTGTGGACTGCGCCAGGGTGAAGCGTTCGGCCTGGGTATGGAAGACATCGACTTCGAGAGCGGCACGCTGCACGTCGTGCGACAGGTGAAGCTTCTACAGGGACGCCCGGTCTTCGCCCCGCCCAAGGGCGGCAAGCCCCGGTACGTGCCCCTGCCCGGCTCCGTAGCCGCATCCGTGTCGGCTCACCTGACCAGGTACCCGGTGTCTGAGGCGCAGCTGCCCTGGCGAACGTTGGACGGCCCGCCTCTCTCGGTCCCGTTGATCTGCCGGACCTCGGCCGACCAAGCGATCGGGCGCAACACGTTCAATGCCGGGTACTGGCGCCCTGCGCTGCTGGCCGCCGGCGTCGAGCCAGGGCCCGGCAACGGCATGCACGCTCTGCGGCACTTCTATGCCTCGGTCCTGCTCGATGCGGGCGAGAGCATCAAGGCTCTCAGTGAATACCTCGGGCACGCGGACCCGGCGTTCACGCTTCGCACCTACACGCATCTCATGCCCAGCAGCGACAGCCGGACCCGGTCCGCCGTGGATGCCCTCTTCGGCGCGCCTTCCCACTCTGACGGCCCACCGGCGGCCCCCACGGGACGAACCATGGCGTGACCTGCGGCTTTGACCCAAGAACAAGTTCTGACCCGCCCTCAGGGGCGTACGTAGGGCGAAGGGGCGCCGCGTGGTTCGCGGCGCCCCTTCGTCACGCGGGGAACGTGGTGTCACGCGTAGGACGCGATGTCCTTGATCATGGCGAAGCCCAGGCCGTACGCGCTCATGCCGCGGCCGTACGCGCCCACGTGGACGCCCTCCTGGGTGGAGCCCGCGAGGACCCAGCCGAACTCGGACTCCCGGTAGTGGAACGGGGTGGGCACCCCGTCCACCGGCAGGGACAGCGTCGACCAGTCCGGTCCGTCGAGGTCGTCGGCCAGCGCCCACGCCGTCTCGGTCTGCTGGTCGAGCCAGTCGTCCCGCAGCGAGTGGTCCATCTGGGGCGGCCAGGTGAAGGACAGCAGTCCCACGCCGGCCAGCCAGGCCGCCGAGGAGACCGTGGTGGCCTCCAGCAGCCCCGTGCCGTCGGCGCTGCGGCGGGACGGGTTGGCGGCGACGGTCACCACCACCGCGAACTTCTCGCGGCCCTCCGCCGCCTCGTTGAGCACGGACGGCTCGTCACCGTGCCCGATCGAACCGTGTTCCACGGCCCCGTCGGCCGCCGTGCCGACCTGCATCAGCCAGCGCGGCCCGGTGAACGCCTCGTCGAGGCCGTACCAGGGGAAGGGCGCCAGCAGATAGCCGTCGACCGTGCGCCGGGCGGACGCGACCTGTTGGCCGCTCTCCTCGGTCGATGCCTGCGCGGCCGCTCGACTCGTCGTCTGACTCGTCGTCTCCATGTGCCCGGACGCCTCCTCGATCTCGCCGGACCAGCCCGGCCCGCCCCCCTTCGGGCGTACTCGTCCGGTCCGCACAACAACTCGGCAGCATAGCCACACCGCTGCTGACAGCCGGGAAGCCGCCCGGCGCGCGGGGCGCGTGGACGGCGCGTTCAGGCCGCGCGGGGGCCCGGCCGGAGTATGAGAAGCGTCACGTCCGGGCGGGGTACCGGGCTTCTCAGGTGGCGTCGGCGTCGTACGGCGGGTGCTCGACGCGCGGGGTCTCCGGCTTCTTCGTCATGTCGACACGGCCACCGGCCGACCCGGCGGACGGCATGGCCGGCGGCTCGGTCTCCCGGCTGTGGACGGCGTCGGTGACCTCGGCCATCTCCTTCTTCAGGTCGAAGCCGTTGCGGATCTCCTTCAGCCCCAGGTCCTCGGTGTCCAGCTGCTTGCGGATGAAGGTCTTGGGGTTGAGGTCCTCGAACTCGAAGTCCTTGAACTCCGGGCCGAGTTCCTTGCGGATGTCCTGCTTGGCGCTCTCCGAGAACTCGCGGATCTTGCGGATCGTCCGCGTGACGTCCTGGATGACCTTGGGGAGCTTGTCCGGACCGAAGACGAGCACGGCGAGGACGATCAGCGTCACCAGCTCGAGCGGTCCTATGTCATTGAACACCTGAAGCTCCTTGCGATGTCCTCGGTCCTCGGCCCTCGGTGGTCGCTTGCGGGTCTTTCCGTGGTCCGGGCCGCCCCCACGTTACCCAACCATCCACCACGACCGGTACTGTGCCGGGCGGTGTGAGACCGGTGTGAGTGTCACCGCCCGCTCGACGAGCCCAGCGTCAGCCTCAGCGTGATCTCCTTGCCGTCCCGCTTCAGGGTCAGCTCCAGGCGGTCGCCGGGGCGATGGGCGCGGGTCTTGATGATCAGTTCCTCGCCGGAGTGCACGCGTGCCCCGTCGATCTCGGTGATGACGTCGCCGGGCTTGATGCCGGCCTTGGCGCCCGGTCCGCCCTTGGTGACGGCGGGACCCCCGTCGCTGTCCTTCGTGCCGACCCGGGCGCCGTCGCCGGAGTACTCCATGTCCAAAGTGACGCCGATCACCGGGTGGGTGGCCCTGCCGGTGTTGATCAGTTCCTCGGCGACGCGCGTGGCCTGGTTGACCGGGATGGCGAAGCCGAGGCCGATGGAGCCGGCCTGGCCGCCGTCGGGCTCGGCGCCGCTGCCCGCGGAACGGATGGCGGAGTTGATGCCGACGACCCGTCCGGCACCGTCGAGCAGCGGGCCGCCGGAGTTGCCGGGGTTGATGGGCGCGTCGGTCTGCAGGGCGTCGACGTACGACACGTCGCTGCCGTCCCCGCTCCCGCCGCCGGCGGTGATGGGGCGCTGCTTGGCGCTGATGATGCCGGAGGTGACGGTGCCTTCGAGGTCGAAGGGGGCGCCGATGGCGACGACGGGGTCGCCGACCTGGACGTTCTCGGAGTTGCCGAGCGGCAGGGGCCGCAGTCCGCTGACGCCGGTGACCTTCACGACCGCGAGGTCGTAGCCGCTGTCCCGGCCGACCACGGTGGCCTTGGCGGTGTCGCCGCTGTGGAAGGTCACCGATATCTCGCCGTCGTCCCCGGCGGGTTCGACGACGTGGTTGTTGGTGAGGATGTGACCGCGGTCGTCGAGCACGAACCCGGTGCCGGTCCCCTGCTCCGAACGGCCGCTCACATGGAGGGTCACGACGCCGGGCAGGGCCCGGGCGGCGATCCCGGCGACACTGTCCGCGGCCCGGCCGGGCGCCTCGACGCCGGCCTGTGGCAGCTTCACGGGGTCCAGGCCGCCGTTGCGTTCGAGATAGGCCCCGAGGGCGCCGCCGACACCGCCGGAGACGAGGGCGATCACCAGGGCGCCGGCGAGGAGCGCCCCCTTCACCCGCCCGCGCCGCCGCACCCCGGCGCCGGCACCGCTCTCCTGCAGGGGCGCCGCCGCCCGTTCCGCCGCGCGCGCCCAGGGGTCGTAGTTCCGCCAGGGGTCGACGGGGGCGCCGGCCGCCGGGGGAACGGCGGGCGGCGGCGTGTCCGCGAAGGCGGGGTCGGGTACGGCGTGGGCGGGGGTGCCGGGGGCCGTCGGGTGGTGGGGTGCGGGCGGGCCGGGCACGGCGGCTGCCGCCGGGGTGCCGTGGGCAGGGGTGGCCGCCGGGTGCTGGACCGGCGGGGCGGGAGCCCAGGGGCCGGGCTCGCCGTAGGGCGGCGTGCTGTAGGGGTCGGGGTCGTGCAGGGGCCGCGGGCTCGTGTCCTGGGGCGGGGCGGGGGTGACGGGAGCCTCGGTCGCGGTGCCGGGAGCCGGCGCCGCCTTCGTGCCCGTCGCGGCCGTTTGCGCCGGGGTGTCGGGGTCCGAGGCGGGCGCGGCCGGTGCCTCTGCCGCCGTGCCCGTTCCGGCGTCCCCCTGACCGTCGCGCGGCTGGGGTACCGACGGCCGTCGCGGGCCGGCGAGTTCGAAGTCGCCGTCCGCGGTGGCCCGGGCCTCGGAGGCGGGCGGAAGGGTGTAGTCGCCGTCCGTGCCCGGAGCCTCCTCGGGCCTCGCGGGGCGGGCCAGTTCGAAGTCGCCGTCGGCGGAACCGCCGGAAGGGGCCGGGGCGGTGTCCTCCGCCCCCGGGGAACCCTCCTGCGGCCGGGGGCGGTTCCACCACTTCGCCCGCGTGGGCTTCCCCTCGTTCATGCTCTGCTTCCTACTCACTTCGGCCACCCGTCCGGCGGGCACGCGGACGCGCGGCCCACCCCGGATTCAACCAGGTTCGTGGGCCGCCGCGCAGAGGGCCGGGTCAGGGTCCGGTGGCCGGGGAGGCGGAGGGTGAGGAGGTCGTACCGGGGACGGGTGCGGCGAGCAGGCCCGGGGTGGCGGTGGTCCCGGAGTCCTTGGACCAGGAGGTGAGGCTGAGCGGCGGAGTGGCGCTCAGCGGACGTATCAGCGGGGACATGGCGGCGGCGCCGGCCACCACGGGGGCCGTCAGGGTCCGCATGTCGTGGGCCGCCGACGAGGCCGGCGTCCCGGGGAGCAGGGGAGCGGGCGTCCTGGTCGGGGCGACCGGGGTCCGCGCCCCTCCCGACGCCTGCCCCTGCACGAGCAGCGGGCCGGTGCCCCTGCGGCGCTGGGTATCCGGGACCGTGGTGGCACCGGTGCCCTGGGAGCGGGCCGGGGTCACATTGCTGCCGCCGGAGCCGCCGCGCGCCTCGGTGTCGGTGGGCACGCTGCCGGTGACCCCGCCGAGTGCGAGGGCGGCCAGCGACACGGCTCCGGCCGCGACGAAGGCGAACCGCATCCGGGAGGACGCGGAGCGGTCGGTGTCCTGACGTCCGTTCACCGGGTGGGTGCGGAAGCCCCGGTCGGCTCCGGTGAGCGCGACGTGCCCGCCGGAGGGGACGTACCCGAACTCGAACGCGTCGTCCCGCTTCACTCCGAAGACGCCCGCGGTGCCCGGCCGTCCGGCCAGTCCGAATCCGCCCCCGCCGAGCGGCGAGCCGCCGCCGTCCAGGTCACCTCCCCCGGGGAGGCCCTGGAGGCGGGCCAGGAAGCTCTCGGAGGGCGGCGGGGGTGCCGCCTCCGCGAAGACGTTCTTCAGCCGGCGCTGTGCGTCGACCTCGGCCTTGCACCGGGCGCAGGTCGCCAGGTGGGCCAGGACGCGCTCACGCGTCTCATGACCGAGCTCTCCGTCCACGAGGGCGGAGAGTCGGTCGCCAAGGTGCTGCTCGGCGAGGAGCCGTTCGGTGGGGTCGGGTCGAAGGCCGCTCACGCGCTCGCGCCCCCTCCCCCCAGAGCGGCCACGCGCGGCACGAAGGAGCGGCGCTCGGCGCGCGCCTCCGGCGAGCGGTGGGCGAGGGCCTTGCGCAGCTGCGAGCGGCCGCGGTGGATCCGCGAGCGGACGGTGCCGAGCTTGACGCCGAGGGTCGCGGCGATCTCCTCGTACGACAGGCCCTCGATGTCGCACAGGACCACTGCGGCGCGGAACTCCGGCGCGAGGGTGTCGAGGGCCTGCTGGACGTCCGCGTCGAAGTGGGCGTCGTTGAAGACCTGTTGGGGCGTGGGCTCCTTGCTGGGCAGCCGCTCGGCGGCGTCCTCGCCCAGCGCGTCGAAGCGGATGCGCTGCTTGCGGCGCACCATGTCCAGGAACAGGTTGGTGGTGATGCGGTGCAGCCAGCCCTCGAAGGTGCCCGGCGTGTAGGTCGACAGGGAGCGGAAGACACGGACGAAGACCTCCTGGGTGAGGTCCTCGGCGTCGTGCTGGTTGCCCGTGAGCCGGTAGGCGAGCCGGTAGACGCGGCCGCTGTGCGTGCTGACGATCTCCTCCCAGGTGGGCGGAGTCCACGCCTGCCCGTCCGCGTCGGTGGAGAAGGTCGCGGTCTGGGCGAAGTCGCCGGCGTGGCTGTGGTCAGCGGTGTCGTTCACGGATTTCGGCCTCCCCGCCGATCCGAGGAAGCGCCGCAGCACCCCTCCCCGATCCGCAGGCGCGGCCGCACCTCCCCTATCGGCTCTGGCGGTGTCCAGTGGAGCCCCTACCATAGCCACCTCGCCCGTTAGCTCCGGATAAGCGGTTTTACGAGTGTTTGAACTGGGCTGACACGGCTGGTGCGCCTGCGTCAGCACTTGCTCGCGACCCTGCTCGTCATCGTGATCCAACCGTGTCCCCCCGCTCGTCTTCCCACCCTTCCAAACGCGCGGTCCCATCTGCGGGTTCCCGGGCGCAACGGATACAGTCACGCCGAGGCAACCACGGGGACAGGAGAGGGTCATTACCGGCAACCGGCAGACGAGCTGGGCGTTCGCCGACGCCTACGTCGCCGAGGACGACGTCCTGCGCTGGGCCCGCGACCGGGCCCGGGAGGCGGGGCTGCGCTCGGTGTCGCCCGGCACGGGCGCCGCGCTGGGGTTGCTCGCCGCCACCGTGGACGCCAAGGCGGTCGCGGAGATCGGCACCGGCACCGGCGTGTCCGGCATCCACCTCCTGCACGGCATGCGCCCGGACGGCGTCCTGACCACCGTGGACTCGGAGCCGGAGCACCAGCAGTTCGCCCGCCAGGCCTTCCGCGCCGCGGGGTTCGCCGGCAACCGCGCCCGTTTCATCCCGGGCCGCGCCCTGGACGTCCTGCCCCGGCTCGCGGACGCCGGTTACGACCTCGTCTTCTGCGACGGCGACCGGCTGGAGTTCCTCGACTATCTCGCCGAGTCGTTGCGTCTGCTGCGCCCCGGGGGCCTGGTCGCCTTCGAGGGCGTCTTCGCCAACGGCCGTACCGTCGACTCCGGACCGCAGCCCACCGAGGTGATACGCGTCCGGGAGCTGCTGCGGGCGGTGCGGGAGAGCCAGGAGCTGGTCCCGTCGCTGCTCCCGGTGGGCGACGGGCTGCTGTGCGCGGTCAGGCGCTGAGCGACGCCGCGGGCGCCGTGGGCCCGGAAACCAGCGGCCCCGGCATCCGTGGAATGCCGGGGCCACCGAAAGGGTAGGGTCGCTTCCGCGTCAGCCGACGACCTTCTTGAGGGCGTCGCCGAGCGCGTCGGCCTCGTCAGGGGTCAGCTCGACGACGAGCCGACCGCCGCCTTCGAGCGGAACGCGCATGACGATGCCCCGCCCCTCCTTGGTCACCTCGAGCGGGCCATCGCCCGTCCGCGGCTTCATGGCCGCCATGCTCGTTCCCCTTCCTGAAACCAGCTCATCGTCAAAGCCGACGGCCCCATGGAGGGCACGCGCCTCGGGAGTGAGACACGCGACACCGGCATCGAACACATTGCTTCCCAGCCATTATCCCGCATCTCAGGACCCGATGACCAACATCGGTTGGCATCGCTTGAGCAACGCGCGCGAGCAAAACCACCCAATTCGGCGATGTGGCTGCGATACTGCGCCACCGCGCGCGCTTCGGCCGCACACGCCCGGGCGTGCATTCTTTGACGCAGGTCACACGTCCCGTGCCCGTGGCGGCCCGTGATCTCCGCCATGCTGTCCCTCAGACATGGGCGTACCGACGAGTACGAGTACGCCCGGAGCCGCCGCACCGGAGGGGATACGCCATGGCCGACACCGTGCTCTACGAGGTGAGCGACGGGCTGGCGACGATCACGCTGAACCGCCCAGACGCGATGAACGCGCTGAACATCGCCGCGAAGGTCGCCCTGCGGGACGCGGTCGAGGCCGCCGCCGGCGACGACGCCGTCCGGGCCGTGCTGCTCACGGCGGCCGGGGAGCGGGCGTTCTGCGTGGGTCAGGACCTGAAGGAGCACATCGGGCTGCTGGCCTCCGACCGGGAGACCGGGACGAAGCTGACCATGACCACGGTCAAGGAGCACTACAACCCGATCGCCCGGGCGCTGGCCGGGATGCGGAAGCCCGTCGTGGCCGGGGTGAACGGCGTCGCCGCCGGGGCGGGCCTCGGCTTCGCGCTGGCCGCGGACTACCGGGTGGTGGCGGAGACGGCCGCCTTCAACACGTCGTTCGCCGGCGTCGCGCTGACCGCGGACTCCGGGATCTCCTGGACGCTGCCGCGGGTCGTGGGCCCGAGCCGCGCCACCGACCTGCTGCTCTTCCCGCGCAACATCAGCGCGCAGGAGGCGTACGACCTGGGGATCGCGAACCGGCTCGTGCCGGCGGCGGAGCTGCGCGCCGAGGCCGAGCGGGTGGCCCGGGGACTCGCCGCGGGCCCGACGGTGGCGTACGCGGCGATCAAGGAGGCGGTGGCGTTCGGGCTGTCGCACTCCCTGGAGGAGACCCTCGAGAAGGAGGACGAGCTGCAGACGCGCGCGGGCACCTCCGAGGACCACGCGATCGCGGTGCAGGCGTTCGTGAAGAAGGAGAAGCCCACGTACCTGGGCCGCTGAGCGGAGGGCGCCGCCCGCGTCAGGCGGCGCCCCGCGCCACGCATCCCGCCAGGTGGTCGTCGACCAGACCGCCCGCCTGCATCAGGGCGTACGCCGTCGTCGGGCCGACGAACCTGAGGCCCCGCTTCTTCAGCGCCTTCGACAGGGCCGTCGACTCCGGGGTGATCGCGGGGACGTCCGCCAGGCTCTTCGGGACCGGGCGGGCGGCCGGGTCCGGGGCGTGGGACCAGATCAGGGCGTCGAGCTCGCCCGGGGCCCAGTCGGCCAGCACCTTCGCGTTGGCCACGGTCGCCTCGATCTTCAGCCGGTTGCGGATGATCCCGGTGTCGGCGAGGAGGCGCTCCTTGTCGGCTTCCGTGAAGGTGGCGACCCGGGCGATCTCGAACCCGGCGAAGGCCGCCCGGAAGCCCTCGCGGCGGCGCAGGATCGTGATCCAGGACAGGCCGGACTGGAAGGCCTCCAGGCAGAGCCGTTCGTACAGGGCGTCGTCACCGTGGACGGGGCGGCCCCACTCCTCGTCGTGGTAGGCCACGTAGTCCGGGCTGGACAGGGCCCAGGGGCAGCGCAGGATGCCGTCCGGCCCCGCGAGGGCCGTGCCGTCGCTCACCGCTGGTCCTCCTGGTCGGGCTTCTCCATGGAGACCTGGCCCCGCGGCGCCCGCGCGCCGGCGAGCGCGGACTCCAGGTCGGCGATGCGGGCGTCGCGCTCGGCGAGCTCGGCGCCGAGGCGGCTGAGGGCGTCGTCGACGTCGGCCATGCGGTAGCCGCGGGCGGCGAGCGGGAAGCGCAGGCCCTCGACGTCGGCGCGGCCGACCGGGCGGTCCGGCGGCAGCGGGGCGTTCAGCCGCTCGGGCGCGGCCTCCGGGAGCGGTCCGTCGCCCTCGCCGCCGCCCACCACGGCGAGCGTCACCGCGCCGACCACGACGGCCAGCGCGACGACCAGGAACAAGAACATGAGCATCGCTGTGGCCCCCACGGTCCGTGATGCGAGCGGTCGGGTGTGTCAGGGTCCGATCGTGCCATGCGACGCTGACGGTTAGGGTCGCAGGCGGCCACAAGGCCGTACGCAGCGGGAACGGCGAGGGGAAGGTCACAGGGGATGCTCAGGCTGGGCAGTCGTGAGTTCGGCGCGCACGAACCGGTGATCATGGCGATCGTGAACCGGACCCCGGACTCCTTCTACGACCAGGGGGCGACGTTCCACGACGAGCCGGCTCTCGCGCGCGTGGAGCAGGCCGTGGCGGAGGGCGCGGCCATCATCGACATCGGCGGGGTCAAGGCGGGGCCCGGCGAGGAGGTGACCGCGCGGGAGGAGGCGCGGCGGACGGTCGGGTTCGTGGCGGAGGTGCGCCGGCGCTTCCCGGACGTCGTGATCAGCGTGGACACCTGGCGCGCCGAGGTGGGTGCCGCGGTGTGCGAGGCGGGTGCCGATCTGCTGAACGACGCCTGGGGCGGTGTGGACCCCGGTCTGGCGGAGGTCGCGGCCCGCTACGGGGTGGGCCTGGTCTGCACGCACGCCGGGGGTGCCCGGCCCCGCACCCGGCCGCACCGGGTGACGTACGACGACGTCGTGGCGGACATCCTGCGGGTGACCGTGGGCCTGGCGGAGCGGGCGCTCGCGCTGGGAGTGCCCCGCGAGTCGATCCTGATCGACCCGGGGCACGACTTCGGGAAGAACACCCGGCACAGCCTGGAGGCGACCCGGCGGCTCGGGGAGATGGTGGAGACGGGCTGGCCGGTGCTGGTCTCCCTCTCCAACAAGGACTTCGTCGGGGAGACCCTGGACCGGCCGGTCAAGGAGCGGGTGGTCGGGACGCTCGCGACCACCGCGGTGTCCGCCTGGCTGGGCGCCCAGGTGTACCGGGTGCACGAGGTGGCGGAGACCCGGCAGGTGCTGGACATGGTGGCGTCGATCGCCGGGCACCGGCCGCCGGCCGTGGCGCGGCGGGGACTGGCCTGAGCCCCGGCCGCGCCCGTCACACACCCGGGGTCAGCGGCCCGCCTCCTTGGAGACCAGGGCCACCGCCTCGTCCACGTCGTCGGTGACGTGGAACAGCAGCAGGTCCTTCTCGGACGCCTTGCCCTGGGCCACCAGGGTGTCGGTCAGCCAGTTCACCAGGCCGCCCCAGTACTCGGTGCCGAACAGCACGATCGGGAAGCGGGTGACCTTCTGGGTCTGGACGAGGGTGAGGGCCTCGAAGAGTTCGTCGAGGGTGCCGAGGCCGCCCGGGAGCACCACGAACCCCTGGGCGTACTTGACGAACATCATCTTGCGGACGAAGAAGTACCGGAAGTTCAGGCCGATGTCGACGTAGGGGTTGAGGCCCTGTTCGAAGGGCAGTTCGATGCCCAGGCCGACGGAGGTCCCGTTCGCTTCGAGGGCGCCCTTGTTGGCCGCCTCCATGGCGCCGGGGCCGCCCCCGGTGATCACGGCGAAGCCGGCCTCGACCAGGCCCCGGCCCAGCCGCACCCCGGCCTCGTACTCCGGGGAGTCCACCGGGGTGCGCGCGGAGCCGAAGACGCTGATCGCGGGCGGCAGTTCCGCGAGCGTGCCGAAGCCCTCGATGAACTCGGACTGGATGCGCAGGACCCGCCAGGGGTCGGTGTGGACCCAGTCCGTGGGGGCGCGCTCGTCCAGCAGGCGCTGGTCCGTGGTGCCGGCCTGCACCTGGTGGCGCCGGCGCAGCACCGGCCCCAGTCGCTGCTCGTCGGGTGGCTGCTTCTTCCCCTCGGGGTTACCGGTAGCCATGTGCGCTCCCTCCGTGTGCCAGGACGTTCCACCTCAGCGTAGATCTACGCGGGTTACCTGCGGGGGACGTCAGCATGTCCGCGCTGCGACGTCCCAAACCCCCGGCGCGCCGACCGGCTCACGCCGTGAGCCACGCCCGCAGCCGCTCCTCCCCCGCGAGGACCTTCGCGGTCTCGACGCGTTCGTCCCGCTTGTGCGCCAGGTGCGGGTTGCCGGGGCCGTAGTTGACGGCGGGGACGCCGAGGGCGGAGAAGCGGGAGACGTCCGTCCAGCCGTACTTGGGCCGCGGGGTGCCTCCGACGGCCTCCATGAAGGCCGCGGCGGCCGGGTGGGACAGGCCGGGCAGGGCGCCGCCGCTGTGGTCGTCCACCACGAACTCCTCGACGCCGCAGTCGGCGAACACCTCGCGGACGTGCGCGACGGCCTCCTCCTCGGTGCGGTCCGGGGCGTAGCGGAAGTTCACGGTGACGACGCACTCGTCGGGGATGACGTTGCCCGCGACGCCGCCGGAGATGCCGACCGCGTTCAGGCCCTCCCGGTACTCCAGCCCGTCGATCACCGGGTACCGCGGCTCGTACGAGGCGAGGCGGGCCAGGATCGGGGAGGCCGCGTGGATGGCGTTCGAGCCCATCCAGGAGCGGGCGGAGTGGGACCGCTCGCCCGTGGTCTTCAGCAGCACGCGCAGGGTGCCCTGGCAGCCGCCCTCGACCTCGCCGTCCGAGGGCTCCAGGAGCACCGCGAAGTCGCCCTCGAGCCACTGCGGGCGGTTCTCCGCGATGTGCTTGAGGCCGTTGAGGTCGGCGGTGACCTCCTCGTTGTCGTAGAAGACGAACGTGAGGTCGCGGTTGGGGGCCGGGACGGTGGCCGCGATGCGCAGCTGGACGGCGACGCCGGACTTCATGTCGCAGGTGCCGCAGCCCCACAGGACGCCGTCGTCGTCCAGCCGCGAGGGCACGTTGTCCGCGATCGGCACGGTGTCGATGTGCCCGGCGAGGATGACCCGCTCCGGCCGGCCGAGGTCGGTGCGCGCCAAAACGTTGTTGCCGTACCGCTCGACCGTCAGATGCGGCAGGGTGCGCAGGGCACCCTCGATCGCGTCCGCGAGGGGCTTCTCCGAGCCGCTGACGGAGGGGAAGTCGACCAGCCGGGCGGTGAGCCGGGCGGCGTCGAGGCTGAGGTCAAGGGAGGTGTCGGCCATGGGGCCGACCCTAACCCCCGGTCCCGGTCTGCGGCCCCGTCCCTCTTTTCCCACCGCTCGCCTACCACTCAGTAGCCTCGGCTACCTTGTAGGCGTGCCGAAGACGTCGCCTTCCTCACGCCGTGGCCGCCTCCTCCGCCGGGGGGCGGCCCTGCTGATCCTCCTCGCCGTCGCGGGGTACCTCGCCGTGCAGTACGTCACCGGCGGCGCGCACGCGCCGGGCTGCGCGGTCGTCTCCGCCACGGGGGACGGCGCACGGTACGAGTTCACGCCGGAGCAGGCGGTGAACGCGGCGACGATCGCCGCGGTCGGCACCGGGCGGGGGCTGCCGGAGCGGGCGGTGACGATCGCGCTCGCGACCGCGCTGCAGGAGTCGGCGCTGCGCAACATCGGGCACGGCGACCGTGACTCGCTGGGCCTGTTCCAGCAGCGGCCGTCGCAGGGCTGGGGCACCCAGAAGCAGATCATGGACCCGACCTACGCGGCCGGCGCCTTCTACGCGCACCTGGCCAAGGTCCCGGACTACACCCGGCTGCCGCTGACGGAGGCCGCGCAGCGCGTGCAGCGCAGCGGCTTCCCGGAGGCGTACGCCAAGCACGAGCAAGACGCGGAGCTGCTGGCCGCCGCCCTCACCGGCCGCGCGGCCGCCACCCTGACCTGCGACGGCCGTCCGGACGCCGCGCCCACCGCGGGGACGGACCGGGTGCGGGCGGCGCTGGTGCGCGACTTCGGGCGCGACGCGCTGCAGGCGGCCGCCGCCGAGGTGGGTGCCGGCACGGCGTCGCCCACGCCGTCCGGCGCGCGGGGCGCGAGCGGGGACGGGCGGACCGTGGTGCTGCCGGTGACCGCGGACGGGAGAGCCGGAAAGCGCGCGGCCGGTGAGCGCGGCTGGCAGCTGGCGCACTGGGCCGTGGCCAACGCGTCCCGGCTGCACATCGAGCGGGTGACCTACGCGGGGCGGGAGTGGACCGCCGGGCACACCGACAGCCGGTGGCGGACGAGCGGGGCGCGGGGCACCCCGGAGGGCGGGAGCGCCGCGGACGCGGTCCGGATCACGACGACCCGGTAGTACGCGCACGCGTTCAGGGACTCACTCGTCGGGGTTACCGCGGGTGTCGCCGGGCGCTGGGGCGGGCAGGCTTCCCTCCGGTCGGCCGCACGCGGCCAAAACCCTTGCGAACAAAGGGATGTAAGGGTTCCGCATACTTTTCGACGCTGGGCATGATGTCCGCAATTGTCCACAGGCGATTATGCGACGCATTGCCAACTCTTTACGTTGTCGCGCCGCAACCTTCCCGGCCTTCGAGCGGTAGTCACTGCGCCGAGCCCGGAGATCAACAGCCTGTCGGTCAACTGCCGGGCCTGGTCGGACTCTTCATCGTTCTCACCCGACTTACCCGTCGAAGGAGCATCATGACCCTCCCCCTGACCCGCCGGATCGCCCGTGCCGCGCTGATCGTCGCTGCGGGAGCGGCTGCCGGGGTCGGTGCGGCCGGCTCCGCCAGCGCGGCCCCCGAACTGCCCGACGCGTCCAAGGTCGGCGGGCTCTCCGCCCTGGACGGCGCGAGCGTCGTCGACGGCGCCGCCCAGAACGCCACCGGGATCGCGAGCGGTGCCGTCGACAGCGCGGTCGACCAGGCACTGCCGACGGCCACGAAGACCGGCGACAAGGTCACCAAGAAGGGCACGAAGGCCGCCAAGAAGGCCGGCGGCAAGGTGACGAAGACCGGCGGCAAGGTCGCGAAGAAGGCCGCCCCGGCCGCCCAGCGGACCGCGGGCGGC
Source organism: Streptomyces sp. NPDC056628 (assembly GCF_042792555.1). NCBI lineage: Bacteria > Bacillati > Actinomycetota > Actinomycetes > Kitasatosporales > Streptomycetaceae > Streptomyces > Streptomyces sp. NPDC056628. The sequence goes on along the minus strand of NZ_JBHTWG010000005.1, from coordinate 101,385 downwards.
GTGGCCGGCTCGGTCGGCACCGTCCTCGGCGACACCGCGGGGGCCGCCACCCAGGGCGGGCTGCCCACCACCGGCTCGCTGCCGGTGCAGGGCCTTCCGATCGGCTGACACAGCCGCCGGCGGACGACAGCGGCGGGGTCCGGGAAGCGTCCCGGACCCCGCCGCTCCGTGTGTCTCAGGCCAGCCGCTCGACCGCGGCCCGCACCCGCTCGTCGGTGGCCGTGAACGCCACCCTCACGTGCCGGGCGCCGGCCTCGCCGTAGAAGTCGCCGGGCGCCACCAGGACGCCGCGCTCGGCGAGGTGCGCCACCGTCGACCAGCAGGACTCGTCCCGCGTGGCCCACAGGTACAGGCTCGCCTCGCTGTGCTCGATCCGGAAGCCGTGGCCCTCCAGGGCCGTGCGCAGGGCGACGCGGCGGGCCGCGTAGCGCTCACGCTGGACGCGGACGTGCTCGTCGTCGCCCAGGGCCGCCACCACGGCCGCCTGGGTCGGCGCGGACGTCATCATGCCGCCGTGCTTGCGGATCTCCAGCAGCGGGGCCAGCACGCCCGGGTCGCCCGCCAGGAAGGCGGCGCGGTACCCGGCGAGGTTCGAGCGCTTGGACAGCGAGTGCACGGCGACCAGGCCGTCGTACGAACCGCCGTTGACGTCCGGGTGCAGGACGGAGACCGGCTCGGCCTCCCAGCCCAGCTCCAGGTAGCACTCGTCGGAGAACACCAGGACGCCGTGCTCGCGGGCCCAGGCGACGATCCGGGTCAGCTCCTGCTTCGGGAGGACCTTGCCGGTGGGGTTGGACGGCGAGTTCAGCCAGAGCAGCTTCAGCCCGCGCGGGTCCAGCTCGGTCGGGTCGTCGTACACCTCGTACCCGGCCCGGGCCAGCCGCGCGCCCACCTCGTACGTCGGGTAGGCCAGCCGCGGGTACGCCACCCGGTCGCCGGGGCCGAGGCCCAGCTGCGTGGGGAGCCAGGCGACCAGTTCCTTCGAGCCGACGATCGGCAGGACGTGCCGGTGGGTGACCTCGCGGGCGCCGAGCCGGCGCTCCACCCAGCCGGTGATCGCGTCCCGCAGCGCCGGGGTGCCCCACACGGTGGGATAGCCCGGGGAGTCCGCCGCGTCGATCAGCGCCTTCTGGATCAGCTCGGGGACCGGGTCGACCGGTGTGCCGACCGAGAGGTCGACGATGCCGTCCGGGTGCGCTGCGGCCGTCTTCTTGTACGGCTCCAGCCTGTCCCAGGGGAAGGTCGGGAGGCGGTCGGAGACTGCGGACACGGGATGTCGCTCACTTTCTGGTACGGCCGGACACGCCAACGCCCCGGTCCCGTACGGCGGTCGAGGCCGTACGGGACCGAGGCGGCACGCTGTGCGGGTCGCCGATGGGGGTTACCCGTTCTGCGGCGGCAGCGCGGCGATGAAGGGGTGGTCCCGCTCGATCAGACCGAGCTTGCTGGCGCCGCCGGGGGAGCCGAGCTCGTCGAAGAACTCGACGTTCGCCTTGTAGTAGTCCTTCCACTCCTCCGGAGTGTCGTCCTCGTAGAAGATCGCCTCGACCGGGCAGACCGGCTCACAGGCACCGCAGTCGACGCATTCGTCCGGGTGGATGTACAAGGACCGCTGGCCCTCGTAGATGCAGTCGACCGGGCACTCCTCGATGCACGCCTTGTCCTTGACGTCGACACAAGGCTGCGCGATGACGTAGGTCACGCTGTCGTTCCTCCTCGATTGGGCGCTGGCGGGCCTCCTCAGGCTCCGCCGCCTGGCGCGCGGGAGCGCGGCGTCGTCGATGCCCGCCCCTAGTATCTCCGTTCTTGGGCACGATCCGAACAGGAGGGGTGAACAGACCTGTGGAAATCTCTGCGACGGGGCGCCTTGAGGTCCGTATCACCGCTGCTGACGTGGGCAAACGGGTCTCCGTACGCTGCCTGGCCGATGCCGCTGGTTCGGGTGAGAAGTACACCGACACGGTGGGCGTGCTCGCATCGTGGGACGACGGTGTGCTGCTGATCACACGGAAGAGTGGTGAAACCGTCCACATCCCGGAATCCTCGCTGGTCGCCGGGAAGGTGGTGCCGGCCGCTCCGGCCCGCCGCCGCGGTCCCGCCGCGACCTACGAGGAGCTCGCGCGTGTCGCCGCGCGCGCGTGGCGGCCCGTGGAGAGCGAGCGGCTCGGCGCCTGGGAGCTGCGCGCCGCCGCCGGTTTCACCCGCCGCGCCAACTCCGTCCTGCCGCTGGGCGACCCCGGGCTGCCGCTGGACGCCGCGCTCGACGCCGTGCGCCGCTGGTACGCCGACCGGGGCCTGCCCGCGTACGTGCAGACCGCGACGGGTGCCGAGGGCACCCAGGAGCGGCTGTGCGCGGAGCTGGAGCGGCGCGGCTGGGAGCGCGAGGTGACCGCCGAGCTGTGGATCGGGGCCCTGGCGCCGGTCGCCGACCGGCACGAGGGCTCCGGAGTGGTGCTGAGCCGGGAAGCGGACGAGGCTTGGCTTGCGCGGTATCAGCGCAAGGGAGTGAGCGACGTGGCCCTGAAGGTGCTGGGCAGCGGTCCCTCGGTGTGGTTCGCGTCCGTCCCCGCCGGGGACGGCGAGGCGCCCGCCGCGATCGGGCGCTACGTGGTGGACGGCCGGTGGGCCGGGTTCTCCGCGGTCGAGGTCGATCCGGCGCTGCGGCGGCGGGGGCTGGCCCGCCGGGTGATGGCCGCGCTGTCGGCGCGGGCCCTGGACGAGGGGGCGTCGGCGGCCTGGCTCCAGGTCGAGACGGACAACTCGGGCGCGCGCGGCCTGTACGCCGGGATGGGCTTCGCCGCGCACCACGCGTACCACCACTACCGATCCGCCTGAGCGGCGGTAGCGATCACCGTGGAAGGGCACGAGCCGGCTATGCGTCCCCTGTATCCCCCGACCCCCGAGCGCTCCGGCGAGCTGCGGCGGCGGTTCGCCGAGGAGGCGCGGTCCGAGCGGCCCGACCTGTCCGCGCTCTGCCTGCTCATCGGGGCCGAGGCGGACGGGGAGCTGGACGAGCCGGGCATGGACGCCGCGCAGATGGAGCTGGACGACCTGGCGGGCCGGCTGCCGTACCGGCCGGGCGGGCCGCGCGCGTGGGCGGTGGCGCTGCGGGAGCTGCTCGGCGAGCGGTACGGGTTCCGCGGATGCGCGGCGGACTACGAGCGGCTGGAGTCGTCGCTGTTGCACCAGGTGCTGCTGCGACGCAGGGGGTTGCCGATCCTGCTGTCGGTCGTGTGGCTGGAGGTGGCCCGGCGGGCCGGGGCCCCGGTGTACGGGGTCGCGCTGCCCGGGCACTTCGTGGTGGGGTTCGGCCCGGCCGAGGAGCAGGTGCTCGCCGACCCGTTCGACGGAGGGCGGGTGCTGACCGGATCCGACGCGGAGTTGCTGGTGGCCGGGGCCACGGGGGCGCCGCTGGAGCCGTCGATGCTGACGCCGGCCGATCCGCTGGAGGTGGTGATGCGGATCCTCAACAACGTGCGCGCGTGGGCCGCGGCCCGGCCCGAGCGGACGGACGTGGCGCTGTGGGCGGTGGAGCTGTCGCTGCTGCTTCCGGCGCACCCGGCCCGGCTGCGGTTCGAGCGGGGCAGGTTGCTGGTCCGGCGCGGTGACTTCGTGCGGGGGGCCGTGGAGCTGGAGGAGTACGCGGAGCTGATCGACGTGGTGGACGAGGGGGCCGCGGAGCGGGTGCGCGCGGAGGCCCGCGCCGCCCGGGCCCTGCTGAACTGACCTACAGCCAGCCCTTCTCCCTCGCTATGCGCACCGCCTCCGCGCGGTTGCGGGCCGCCAGTTTCTGGATCGCCGTCGACAGGTAGTTGCGGACCGTGCCCTGGGACAGGTGCAGGGCCGCCGCGAGTTCGGCGTTGGTGGACCCGTCCTCCGCCGCGCGCAGCACCTCCCGCTCGCGGTCGGTGAGCGGGTTGGCGCCCTCGGCGAGGGCCGCCGCGGCGAGGGTCGGGTCGATGACCCGCTCCCCCGCCAGCACCTTCCTGATCGCCTCGGCCAGTTGGGCCGCCGGGGCGTCCTTGACGAGGAACGCGTCGGCGCCGGACTCCATCGCGCTGCGGAGGTAGCCGGGGCGGCCGAACGTGGTGAGGACGACCAGCTTCACGGCGGGCAGCTCGGCGTTCAGGAGGGCGGCCGCCTCGATGCCGGTCGCGCCCGGCATCTCGATGTCGAGCAGGGCCACGTCCACGTCGTGCGCGCGGGCCGCCGCCAGCACCTCGTCGCCGCGGGCCGCCTGGGCGACCACCTCGATGTCGTCCTCCAGGCCGAGCAGGGCGGCCAGGGCCTCGCGGACCATGGACTGGTCCTCGGCGAGGAGGACCTTGATCGTCGGGCTCATGCGCCGGATCCTACGTCCGCCGGGACAACCGTGGCCGGGGCGCGGGCGATCAGGCGGAAACCGTGCCGGGTCCCGCCCGCCTCCAGGGTGCCGCCGGCCTGGGTCAGGCGTTCCGTCAGGCCGGTCAGGCCGTTCCCCGGGCCACCGCCGGGGCCGCCGGGGCCGTCGTCCTCCACGGCGAGTTCCACGAGGAGGCCGTCCAGCGTCCGGCGGCGCAGGAGCTCCACCGTGCAGCGCCGGGCGCCGCTGTGGCGCACGACGTTGGTGACGGCCTCGCGCAGCGCCCAGGCCAGGGCCGTCTCGCTGTCCTCCGGGACGCCCGTGAGGTCCGGTTCGGCGGGGAGCTCGGCGGTGATGCCGGCCGCCGTCAACGCGACCCGGGCGCCCGCCAGTTCCTCCAGGAGCCGGGGTCTGCGGTAGCCCGCGACGGCGGCCCGGACGTCGACGAGCGCCTGCCGGCTGACCTGTTCGATGTCGGCGACCTGCTGGGCCGCCTTGTCCGGGTGGCCCGGGAGCATCCGGCCCGCCAGCTCGCTCTTCAGCGTGATCAGGGACAGCGAGTGACCGAGCAGGTCGTGCAGGTCGCGGGCGAGCCGCAGCCGTTCCTCGTTGGCGGCGAGCCGGGCGACCGTGGCGCGGGCCTCCCGCAGCTCTGTCGTCGTGCGGATGAGCTCCCGCACGCCGGTCATGGAGAAGCCGCCGAGCAGGGCCGGGAAGATCAGTCCGGTCAGGAAGGACGTGCCGCCCGGCACCACGAGGGCGGCGCCGGTCAGCAGGGCGGACACGGCCGGGATCGTCCAGCGGGCCAGGCGGAACGGCAGGGCGGCACCCGACGCGATGGCCACGTACACGTACAGCACGAGCCATTGCCGGCCCAGGGTCAGGCTGAGCACGGTCGACTGGGCGGCCAGCACCGCCAAGGAGCCGAGGACGACGGCGTGGTGCTCGCCGCGTCCGGCGCGGAAGACCAGGGCGAAGTACCAGGCGACGAAGGCGGCCAGGCCGATCCAGCCGAGGACCACGACGCCGTCGCCGTGGCCTCCGTGCAGCAGGTCGTCGACCGGCGCGCCCAGGTAGGCGAGCCAGACGCCGATCCAGAGGAACTTGACGACGTGCCGTCTGCGGTTCTGCGGGCGTTGCCCCATGCCGACGCTGCTCACGCCTTCAGCGTGTCCTTTCGGTACAGCCAGGCCGCGGCGCCGCCGACCAGCACGAGGAGCACGGCGAGGAGGGCGGTGTCCCCGGCGTCCGGGGCCTGACTCTGTTCGATGGCCTGACCCGGTGCAGCGTACGCGCGGGTGGGAACCCGCTCGGCGATGTCCTGGAGGCGGCCCGGGAAGGTGGTGGTCGGCACGGCTGTCGTCGTCACGGGTCCAGCCTGGCCGCCGGACGGGGGCCCCGGCAGTGCCGCCGGTCCTGTGTGCCGGATGACAGATGTCATACGACGGCAGGGGGCACCCGGCGTGCGCCGCGTGCCCCCTGGCCTGCCGAATCGCCGCTAGCTGGGGTTGGTGTCGATGGTGACCGTGCGCTCCGCCGGGGTCTTGCCGCGCAGTGCCTTGCGCAGGGCGGAGGCGACGTCCTCGGGGAGGACGTCCCGCTTGCCGCTGGCGCCGTTGATCTGCACCCCCGCGAAGGTGGTGCCGTAGGCCGTCTTGAGGGCCGTCAGGTCGTAGGTGTCGACGAGCTTGCCGTCGACGGCCTTCGCTCCGAGGATCTTCGGCAGGGACAGCGAGCCGAAACGGATGCTGTGGGCGGCGTCCGTCTGGATGGTGACCTGCTGGGCCATCGCCGGTTCGGCGAACTCCTTCATGAACCGGTCGACCTCCGCCTTGGCGACGGTCGGCTGCTGCGTGGTCGTCGCCACCTGGACCGCCGGGGACCGGCCCGTCTCCACCTGGGTGCGGTACGCCGCCTCGACGGCGGACGTCGAGCGGGCGACGTCGATGCCGGCGCCGGGCTTGCCGTACACGGCGACCGCCTTGCCGGTCTTGAACGAGACCGTGCCCTCGGTCACCGACCCGTTGCCGCCGGAGGCGGCCTGGAGGGCGGCGTGCAGCTTCTCCTCGTCGGTGGGCATGACCGGCTCGACGACCCGCTGGTTGCCGAACAGGGAGCCGATGACGGAGACCGGGTTGTAGTCGCTGCTGGCGGCGTCGCTCACCGTCTGCTGCATGTCGAACTGGAGCCCGGCCTTGTCCGGGTCCAGCGGGACGGTGCGCCCGCCCACCGACAGCTTCAGCGGCTGGCCGACCCGGTCCTCGAAGGCGTCGTCGAGTTTCTTCACGGCGTCGTCGCGGGTGCCGCCGCCGATGTCGACGCCGAGCACGGTGGTGCCCTTGGGCACGTCGGTGTGGTTCATCAGCAGACCGGCGCCGTACAGGCCGCCCGCGAGGACGACCAGGCCGCCGCCGAGCAGCGCCAGCTTGCTGCGGCCCTTCTTCTTGGGCGCGCGGGCCGCCGGGGTGCTCGACGCGGCCGGTTCGGGCGCGGCGGCGCCCGGCCCCCGGGAACCGCCCTGCGGGCCGCCGGACACGACCGGGATGCCGCTGGTGACGGTGTGCCCGGAGACGTTGTCCGCGACGCCGTAGTGCGGGTGACCGGGCTCGGGGGCGTGCTTCTGCGGGGTGAGGATCGCGGTGTCGTCGCTCAGGCCGCCGCCGGGGACGTGGCCCGGGGCGTGCGGGGCGGCGCCGGGACGGCCCGGGCCCGCGTGGACGCCGGGCGCGCCGGGACCGGCCGGGCCGGGGCCCATGGGCCCGCGGGGCCTGCCGGAGCCGCCGCCCGCGAGGGGCGGGCCGTCGCCGGTGACGGGGCCGGTCGTCGGGCCCGCGGGACCCTGCGGGCCGCCGCCGGGGCCGCCGCGGCCGAAGTCGTTCGGGCCGTTGAAGTCGTCGATGCCGCCGGGGTCACCGGGGCCGTCCGGGGCGTTGAAGTCGGCGGCCGGGTCGATGTTGCCGGGACCGCTGTAGCCGCCCTGGGGGCCGTGGCCGTTCGGGCCGCCGGAGCCGTTCCCCGCGAAGTACGGCAGGTCGTCGCGGCGCGCCTCACCGGCGGGCGGACGCGCGCCGGTGCCGCCGGACGTGCCGGTGCCGCCGCGCGGTCCGGCCGCGAGGGCCTCGGTCACGTCGAAGGAGCCGGTGCCGCCGCCGTGTCCGGGGGCCACCGGGCCGCCGGTCGCGCCGGGCAGCCCGGTGCCGGTGCCGCCGGACGTGCGGGCGCCGGGCACGCTCACCGAGCCGACGACGCCGCCGGGCCGTCCGGAACCGGCGCCGGGGCCCTTGGGGCCGGTGGCGGCCGGTCCCGAACCAGCGGGCGCACCCGATCCGTTGCCCGAAGGGCCGCTCTGAGGTCCCTTGGTGGACGGGGACTTGCGCGGCGCGAACCAGTCGCTGGCCTTCTCCTCCGCCGGTGCCCCGGGTTCGGCCGCCGGTTCGGCGGGTGCCGGGCCCGCGGAGGGGACGGCGGGCGCCTGGGTCCCCTGGGTGTCCGCGGCGGCGCCGGGCTTCCCGCTGTCGGAGACGGGCTTGCGCACGACGACCGGCGGGATCGGCCGTGATCCGGGGATGTTGATCCGGATGCGGGTCGTCAGCGTGGTCTCGGTCTTGCGTTCCTCCGGCGCGCCCGAACGGGCCGCGTCCGCACCGCTCTCGGAAGCCACGGGGGTCCCGTACGGCGGCGTCCCCGAAGGGTATGCGGCTCCGCCGCGCCCGTCGGGCCCGGAGGACGGAGTGTCAGTTTCACGACTCAAGGCAGGTTCTCCCGGTTGGCTCCGCCGCCCGTACCTCACTGCGTCGGGCGGCTCGGCGGCGCGCACCACCATACTGGCCACTTCTGACGCGTATCCCATGACCGCCTGGGAAACCCACACGGGACTCGCACGTGCACGGTATGAAGAAGTGGTACGTCACTTGCGAAGTCGGACCCCGTCACCACCCGGTTGCCGTAGCGGGGCAAGGGTGGCGCAGATCACAGCCACAGCCATGCCGCCGAGCAGGAAGAGGTAGGCGGAGGCTCCCGTGCCGAAGACGAAGTCGCCCTCGGGACGGCTGGCGGTGAGCAGGATGACGGTGATCGCCCAGCCCGCGGCGGCGGCGACGGCTCCGCCCCGGCTGCCCGTGGCGCGGGCGGCGCCGAGCATCAGCCCGGCCTCCCCGACGAGCGCCAGCAGCAGGCCGCCCGGGAACCAGGCGGGCTGCACCAGCGCCCCGGCGATCCCGACCAGGGCGCCGAGCACGAGGAGCCCCAGGTAGGCGAGGGCCCGGGGGGCGGAGGGGCCCTTCAGCGGCCGGGCGAGCATCGAACTCATGACGTCTCCTCGATCCCGGCGAACAGGTCGGTCTCGGGGGCGCCGGCGGGCTCCCCCTGCACCAGCTCGTAGTACTCGGTGGTCAGCAGGGGCTGGGCGAGCTCGTTGGACAGCGCGAAGTACCGGCCGGACACCTCGATCTGCGTGGCGTGCGCCCGCATCGCGGCGGCCTTGGCGCCGGCGTGCGCGGTGCCGTCGACGACGGTGGTGATCCGCTCGTCCTCGACGACGCCGGGCACGTCGGCCGCCGTGGCGGACTTGGCGAACGGCAGGCCGGGCAGATCCGCCTGGAGCCGGGCGAACGCCTCGTCCACGGCGGTGCGCGGGACGCGGTTCCAGTAGATCTTGGGGATGCGCCAGCCGGCCTCGGCGGCCAGCTCGGCGCCCCGCATGGCGACGCGGTGGGCCTGGATGTGGTCGGGGTGCCCGTACCCGCCGTTCGGGTCATAGGTGACGAGGACCTGGGGGCGCACCTCGAGGATGACGTCCACGAGCGCGCGGGCCGCCTCGTCGAGGTCCGCCTGCCACAGGCACGCGGGGTCGTCGTTGTCGGCGGTGTCCATCATCCCGGAGTCCTCGTAGCGGCCCGGGCCGCCGAGCTGACGGACGTCCTCGACGCCGAGCTCGCGCATGGCGGCGGTGAGCTCGCCGAGGCGGTACTCGCCCAGCGCGGCACCGGTCAGATGGCGCAGCCCGGCGGGGATGACCTCGCCGTGCTCACCGAGAGTGCAGGTGACCAGCGTGACCCGCGCCCCCTCGGCCGCGTACTTGGCCATGGTGACGCCGTTGTTGATCGACTCGTCGTCCGGGTGCGCGTGCACCAGGAGGAGACGCCGGGCAGGCAGTTCCGTCATGGGGCCACCCTACGAGGCGCCTGCTGCCCCCACTCGGCGACCTGTCCCCTGCGGCGGCGGGGCATGTCCACGGCGGGCGCCTGTCGTTTTCGTGATGGAGCCGTCGCGCTCGGTGACTTGTCCGGTGCTTGTCCGGTGGTGTCCGGGCTTGTCGGTACCGGTCGGACGGGTACGGAACGGGTCGGCACGGCCGTACGACGGAGGGGCGCGACATGTCTGTGGACGGGGAGATCCGGCGGCTCAAGAGCGAGGCCGACGAACCGGGTTGGGAGGTGGACCCGGACGACGACTGGGGCGTCGCGGTCGTCGCGACCGTGGGGCGGCAGCTGAAGCTCCGCCGGGAGGCGGTGGGGATGCGCGCCGCCGCCTTCGGGGAGGCCGTGGGGTACGGCGAGGACATGGTCTACAAGATCGAGGCGGGCAAGCGGATCCCCCGGCCCGAGTACCTGGACCTGGCGGACGAGGTACTGGGCGCCGGCGGGCTGCTCTCCGCGATGAAGGAGGACGTGAAGAAGGTCCGGTATCCCAAGAAGGTGCGGGATCTGGCGCAGTTGGAGGCGCGGGCCGTCGAGATCGGGGTCTACGTGTGCAGCAGCGTCCCCGGTCTGCTCCAGACCCCGGACCACGCGCGGGCGTTGCTGGCGTCCTGGCTGCCCGTCTACTCGACCGAGGATCTGGAGCGGCGCGTGGCCGCCCGCATGGCCCGGCGCTCGGTCTTCGAGCGGTCACCGGCCCCGGCTCTCGGATTCGTCCTGGAGGAGGCGACGCTGCACCGGAGGGTCGGAGGCACAATGGTGCGGCGACAGCAGTTCGAACGCCTGCTGGAAGTAGGACGGTTCAACAACGTCACGCTTCAGGTGATGCCGTTGACGAGTGCACCGCACCCGGGCATGAGCGGCAGGATCGAGCTGCTCAAGTTCGAGGACGGTACGGCTGTGGGGCGCTCCGACGGAGCGTTCAACGGGCGGCCGGTTTCGGACCCCAGGGAGCTGCGCATCCTTGAGCTGCGGTTCGGCACCATCCGGGCTCAGGCCCTGCCGCCCGGGGAGTCACTGGCCCTCATCGAGCACCTGCTGGGAGAGACATGATCCGCAAGTCCGCCGCCGGGCACGCCGGCGACCTGGCCTGGTTCAAGAGCAGTTATAGCGACGGCCCCGACGGCGACTCCTGTGTAGAGGTCGCCCGCACCCCGCGTGCCGTCCACGTCCGCGACTCCAAGGACACCGCCGGGCCGCGGTTCGCGGTCACGCCCGCGGTCTGGGCCGGGTTCGTGGCGTACGCCGCCGGGCGGTGAGGGGGGCGGGCTCCGGACCGTGGGGTGCGGAGCCCGAGGATGGCGCGCGGCTCAGAACTTGATGCTGCCGATCATGCCCGCGATGTTCGTCGTCAGCTCACTGATCGTGGGCGCGACGGTCGAGGACGCCAGGTAGAAGCCGAGCAGCATGCAGACGATCGCATGGCCCGCCTTCAGCCCTGACTTCTTGATCAACAGGAAGACGATGATCGCCAGCAGCACCACCGCCGAAATCGAGAGTGCCACGGCGGCTCACCTCCAAGAATCCCAAGCGGGGGTCGGTCTATGGGGGCAGATAAATCCATGCAGCAAGCCAGCAGGTTCATACCCACTATGCGACAGTGATCATAACTATCCGTACGTGCGCACTGGTCGGCGCACAGCCGCACAAGGGGGCGCACTGGCCAATATGGTCGGGGCATGACGACCGAGCCAGTCTCCTTCCCCAGGCGGCACGCCCGCACCCAGAGGTTCACCTTGGGAGCGCCCCGCGCGTTCACGGTGGCGCCGGACGGTTCCCGTGCCGTGTTCCTGCGCTCCCCCTCCGGTACCGACCCGGCGCATTCGCTGTGGGTGCTCGACACGGCGGACGGCCAGGAGCGCGTGACGGCGGACCCGCGTGCCCTGCTGGGCGGGGCGTCGGAGGACCTCCCGCCCGAGGAGCGCGCGCGACGCGAACGCAGCCGCGAGGGGGGCGCGGGCATCGTCTCCTACGGCACCGACGCGACCGTCGAGCTGGCCTCGTTCACCCTGTCGGGGCGGCTGTTCACGGCGGAGTTGCGGGCCGGCACGGCCCGTGAACTGCCCGTTCGGGGACCGGTGATCGACCCGCGCCCCTCCCCCGACGGACGGCACGTCGCGTACGTGGCGCGGGGCGCCCTGCGGGTGGTCGGCGCGGAGGGCGAGGACGACCGGGCGCTCGCCGAGCCGGAGTCGGACGGGGTCACCTACGGGCTCGCCGAGTTCATCGCGGCCGAGGAGATGGGCCGTCAACGGGGTTACTGGTGGAGCCCCGAGTCGGACCGGCTGCTGGTGGCGCGGGTGGACGACACGCCGGTGCAGCGGTGGTGGATCTCCGACCCGGCCCATCCCGACCGGGCGCCGCGGCAGGTGCCGTACCCGGCGGCGGGGACGCCCAACGCGGAGGTCCGGCTCTTCGTGGTCGGCCTGGACGGGGCCCGCACCGAGGTCTCCTGGGACCGGGCGCGCTATCCGTATCTGGCGCGAGTGCACTGGTCAGCGGCGGGTGCGCCGCTGCTGCTCGTACAGGCGCGCGACCAGCGCAGCCAGCTTTTCCTGGCCGTGGACCCGGCCACGGGGAGGACCCGGATGGTGCACGCCGACGAAGATCCACAATGGCTGGAACTTTTCCCTGGTGTGCCGTGCTGGAGCCCGTCCGGTCACCTGGTGCGCATCGCCGACGAGGGCGGCGCGCGGGTCCTGGCGGTGGGTGAACGCCCGCTGACGGGGCCGCAGTTGCATGTGCGCTCGGTGCTCGACGTGTCCGGCGACGACGTGCTGGTCTCGGCGTCGGCCGGGGCCTCGGCGACCGATCCCGAGATCGGCGAGGTCCACGTGTACCGGGTGAACGAGCTCGGCGTGGAGCGCGTCTCGCAGGAGCCCGGCGTGCACTCGGCGGTGCGCGCGGGAGGCGTCACGGTGCTCGTCTCCCACACACCGGAACGGCCCGGGGCCCGGGTCCAGGTGCTGCGCGACGGAAAGCGGATTGGCTTGGTCCGGTCGCATGCCGAAGATCCTGGAGTGACCCTTCGGCTCACTCTCACCGAGGGGGGCGCACGGCGCATCCCGTGCGCCGTGCTTATGCCTCGGGACTACGCCGGTGACACCCCCCTCCCGGTCCTGCTCGACCCCTACGGAGGGCCGCACGGCCAGCGCGTGGTGGCCGCCCACAACGCGCATCTGACCTCCCAGTGGTTCGCCGACCAGGGCTTCGCCGTGATCGTCGCCGACGGCCGGGGCACCCCGGGCCGCTCACCTGCCTGGGAGAAGGCCGTCAAGGACGACATCGCGGCGGTCGTGGTCGAGGACCAGGTCGACGCGCTGCACGACCTCGCCGGGCGGTTCCCGCTCGACCTCGGCCGGGTGGCCATCCGCGGCTGGTCCTTCGGCGGCTATCTCGCGGGCCTCGCGGCGCTGCGCCGCCCCGACGTCGTCCACGCGGCCGTCGTCGGCGCCCCCGTCACCGACCTGCGCCTGTACGACACCCACTACCAGGAGCGCTACCTCGGGCACCCCGGCGAACAGCCGGAGGTCTACCGGCGCAACTCCCTGATCGACGACGCCGGTCTGGTGGACGCGGCCGAGCCGCACCGCCCGATGATGATCGTGCACGGCCTGGTGGACGACAACGTGGTCGTCGCCCACTCGCTGCGGCTGTCCTCGGCCCTGCTCGCCGCCGGCCGGCCGCACGAGGTGCTGCCGCTGTCCGGGGTGACGCACATGACCCCGCAGGAGGAGGTCGCCGAGAACCTGCTGCTGCTCCAGCTCGACTTCCTGAAGCGGTCGCTGGGGCTCGTGTAGACGGCGACGGACCGGGGAGCCCATGGGCTCCCCGGTCCGTCTACGGCACCCGCACGGCCGTACGCTGTTCAGCCTGACGCGTCCGTATATCGGAACCGGGTCGGTCGAGTTGCCCGCGTGTTAACGCGGTTCGTGGGCCTTTGCGGCGTTACGGTCGGGCCTCCGCGGGCACCACCTGCTTCTCCTCCGCGAAGTGGCACGCCGACGGGTGGGCCGCCGGGCCCCCCGCCGCGCGCAGCGGCTCGGGCACCGCGAGCACCGGCACCTCCTCGGCACAGCGCTCGCGCGCCTTGAAGCAGCGGGTGCGGAAACGGCAGCCGGACGGCACCTGGGTCGGGGACGGGACGTCGCCGGTGAGGATGATCCGCTCACGGCGGGAGCGGGCCCGCGGATCGGGGACCGGGACGGCGGAGAGCAGCGCCTGGGTGTAGGGGTGCGTCGGATGGTCGTAGATCTCGGCGTCCCCGCCGGTCTCCACGATCCGCCCGAGGTACATCACGCCGACCCGGTCCGAGATGTGCCGGACGATCGACAGGTCGTGGGCGATGAACACGTACGAGAGTCCGAACTCCCGCTGCAGGCGCGCCATCAGGTTGATCACCTGGGCCTGTACGGAGACGTCGAGCGCGGAGACCGGCTCGTCGGCGACGATGATCTCCGGGCGCAGCGCCAGGCCGCGCGCGATGCCGATGCGCTGGCGCTGCCCGCCGGAGAACTGGTGCGGGTAGCGGTTGATGTGCTCGGGGTTGAGCCCGACCACGTCGAGCAGTTCGCGCACCCGGCGGCGCCGGTCGCCCTTCGGGGCCACCTCGGGATGGATGTCGTACGGCTCCCCGACGATGTCGCCCACCGTCATCCGGGGGTTGAGCGAGGTGTACGGGTCCTGGAAGACCATCTGGATGTTGCGGCGCACGGCCTTCAGGGCCCGGCCCGACAGCCTCGTGATGTCCTCGCCCTTGTACCGGATGGTCCCGGCCGTCGGGCGTTCCAGGTGGACCAGCATCCGGGCGACCGTCGACTTGCCGCAGCCGGACTCCCCCACGACGCCGAGGGTCTCGCCGCGGTGGAGGCTGAGGTCGACGCCGTCGACCGCCCGCACGGAACCGATCTGCTTGCGCAGCAGGACGCCCCGGGTGAGCGGGTAGTGCTTCACCAGTCCCTCGACCTCGAGGATCGCCTCAGGCATGCAGGCACTCCGTCCGGAAGTGGCAGGCGCTGCCGCGCACCTCGGAGACCGCGTACAGCGGGGGCTCGTCGGAGCGGCAGACGTCCCGGGCCATCGGGCAGCGGGGGTGGAAGGCGCACCCGGGCGGGATGCGCGTGAGGTTGGGAGGCAGCCCTCTGATCGCGGTCAGCTCCCGGCCCTTGAGGTCGAGCCGGGGGACGGAGTCGAGCAGGCCCCGGGTGTACGGGTGGGCGGGCGCCTTGTAGAGGTCGTGGACCGGCGCCGACTCCACGAGCCGGCCCGCGTACATCACGGCGATCCGGTCGGCGACGTCGGCGACCACCCCGAGGTCGTGGGTGATCAGGACGAGCCCCATCCGGTACTCGCGCCGCAGCTCGGCGAGCAGGTCCATCACCTGTGCCTGCACGGTGACGTCGAGAGCGGTCGTCGGCTCGTCGGCGATGACGAGCGCCGGTTCGAGCGCGATCGCCATGGCGATCATGATGCGCTGGCGCATCCCGCCGGAGAACTGGTGCGGGTACTGCTTCACGCGCTCGCGGGCGCCCGGGATGCGCACGCGGTCCATCAGCTCGACGGCCTTGGCGCGGGCGTCCTTGCGGGACATGCCCCGGTGCACGACGAACATCTCGCCGAGCTGGTCGCCGACGGTCAGCACCGGGTTCAGGGACGACAGGGCGTCCTGGAAGATCATCGCCATCTCGGCGCCACGGACCCGCCGCCGCTCCTCCTCGCCGAGCTTCAGCAGGTCCCGGCCCCGGAACAGCACCTCGCCGCCGGTGATCCGCCCCGGCGGCGAGTCCAGGATGCCCATGACCGCCTGCGCGGTCACCGACTTGCCGGAGCCGGACTCGCCGAGCACCGCGAGCGTCTCCCCCGCGTCCACACCGAAGCTGACGCCGTTGACGGCACGGGCGATCCCGTCCCGGGTCCGGAACTCCACCTTCAGGTCACGTACGTCGAGCAGCATCGCGTCCCTCACCTCAGCTTCGGGTCGAGGGCGTCGCGCACCGCGTCGCCCAGCATGATGAAGGCCAGGACGGTGACCGCCAGCGCCCCCGAGGGCCACAGCAGCGCGTGCGGGGCGGTGCGGATGTACGGGGAGGCGGCCGAGATGTCGATGCCCCAGGACACGCTCGGCGGCTTCAGACCCACGCCGAGGTAGGACAGGGTGGCCTCCAGGGCGATGTACGTCCCGAGCGCGATCGTGGCCACCACGATCACCGGGGCGACCGCGTTGGGCGCGATGTGCCGCAGCAGCAGACGGGCCGGGGAGGCGCCGAGGGCACGGGCGGCCTGCACGTAGTCGTTCTGCTGGACGGTGATGACCGCGCCCCGGGCGATCCGGGAGATCTGCGGCCAGCCGAGCAGCACGATGAACCCGACCACCGGCCAGACCGAGTCGGCGGTCACCACCGACAGCAGGACCAGGCCGCCGAGGACGACCGGGATGGCGAAGAAGACGTCGGTGATCCGCGACAGCACGGCGTCCCACCAGCCGCCGAAGAACCCGGCGAGCGCGCCCAGCACCGAGCCGAGGACGGCCACCCCGAGCGTGGCGCAGAAGCCGACGACGACGGACGTACGGGCGCCGTACACGGTGCGGGTGTAGACGTCGCAGCCCTGGCCGTCGAAGCCGAAGGGGTGGCCGGGCGCGGAGCCCTGCTGGGCCCGGGCGAGGTCGCACTTCAGGGGGCTGCCGGAGGTGATCAGGGAGGGCCACACGGAGATGACGGCCAGGAAGAGGATGACCAGGGCCGAGACCAGGAAGACGGGGTTGCGGCGCAGGTCGCGCCAGGCGTCGGACCACAGGCTGCGGGGCCGGTCGGTGACCTGGGCCGGGTCGGCCGCGGGCGGGACGGGCTCGCCCGCTCCGCCGGGGGCGGCCGGCGGGCGCCGTGCCGTCCCCGTCTCGGTCGCGCTCAGGTCCATCGCGCCGCCCCCGGCGATCACCCCCTTGGGCGGGAACGGCTGTTCAGGCATAGCGGATCCTCGGGTCGAGTACGGCGTACAGCAGGTCGACGACCAGGTTGCAGAGCAGGAAGACGAGGACGAGGACCGTCACGAAGCCGACGACCGTCTGGGTGTTCTGGCGCAGGATGCCCTGGTAGAGCTGGTAGCCGACGCCGTGGATGTTGAAGATCCGCTCGGTGACGATGGCGCCGCCCATCAGGAAGCCGATGTCGGCGCCGACGAACGTGACGACGGGGATGAGGGAGTTGCGCAGCAGGTGCCGGGTGACGACCCGGCGCCGGGGCAGGCCCTTGGCGACGGCCGTGCGGACGTAGTCGGAGCGCCGGTTCTCCGCGATGGACGTGCGGGTCAGCCGGGTGACGTAGGCCAGGGACACCGACGCGAGGACGAGGCCGGGCAGGAGCAGTTCCCCGAAG
This sequence comes from Streptomyces sp. NPDC056628, assembly GCF_042792555.1. Classification (NCBI taxonomy): domain Bacteria; kingdom Bacillati; phylum Actinomycetota; class Actinomycetes; order Kitasatosporales; family Streptomycetaceae; genus Streptomyces; species Streptomyces sp. NPDC056628. The sequence goes on along the minus strand of NZ_JBHTWG010000005.1, from coordinate 84,472 downwards.
GGGGCCGCCGGGGACACCGACGGCCTGATCCAGCCCCACTCGACGCCGAGCAGCAGTTGGAGCAGCAGACCGGTGACGAACGTGGGGACGGAGATGACCACGAGGGTGAGCAGCAGCACCCCGGTGTCGACGGGACGCCCGCGGCGCAGACCGGTGAGGACGCCGAGGGTGACCCCGATGAGGATCTCGAAGCAGATCGCCACGATCGTCAGCCGCAGGGTGACCGGGAAGGCCGTGGACATCAGCTCGGTGACCTCCTGGCCGTTGAACGCGGTCCCGAAGTCCCCGGTGAACACGTTCCCCATGTAGGTCAGGTACTGCCGCCACACGGGCTGGTCGAGGCCGAACTCCTGCCGGAGCCGCGCGGCCGTCGCCGGGTCGCACTGGCGGTCGCCGCACAGCCCCGCGACGGGGTCGCCCATCACGTTCACCATGAGGAAGATCAGCAGGGTGGAGCCGACGAACACCGGGACCATCTGCACCAGGCGCCGGACGACGTACCGTCCCATGGCGGGCTCAGCCGACCTTGATCTGTTCGTACACGGGGACGCTGAACGGGTTGAGGGTCACGTCCGACAGGCGCGCGGACCAGCCGGCGCTGCCGTTCTGGTACCAGAGCGGGATGGCCGCCATCTCGTCGCGGACGACCTCCTCCGCCTGCTGGAACAGCTTCACGGCCTTCGTGGGGTCCGTCTCGGCGTTCGCCCGGTCGACGAGCCGGTCGAACTCGGGGCTGGACCACTTGCCGTCGTTGGAGGAGGCGTTGGTGTAGTAGAGCGGCTGGAGGAAGTTCTGGGTGAGCGGGTAGTCCATCTGCCAGCCCGCCCGGAACGGCCCGGCCAGCTTCTGGGTGGTGGACTTGCTGCGGAAGTCGGCGAAGGTGCCCATCGGGTTGCCGACGCAGGCCCGGTCCTTGCCCAGCGCGTTGTTGATGGAGTTGCAGACGGCGTCCACCCACAGCTTGTGGGAACCGGTGTCCGCGTTGTACGTGATCTTGACCTGGCCGCCGGGCAGCCCGCCGCCCTCCTCGATCAGCTTCCGGGCCGCGGCGGCGTCGTACTCGCACCACTGCCCGCACAGCCCCGCCTTGTAGCCGCCCTCGGCGCCGAGCACGGGTGACGTCCAGTCGGTGGCCGGGGTCCGGGTGCCCTGGAAGATGGTCCGGGTGATCTGCTCGCGGTCGATGGCCCGGGACAGGCCCTTGCGGACCTTGTCCGCGCCCGACCCGGTCCAGCGCTTGTCGTAGTGCGGGAAGGACAGCGTCTGGATGATGCCGGCCGGGGTGTTGAGGTAGCGGCCGTCGAGGTCGGCGCGGACGTTCTTCAGCTGCTGGGCGGGGACGTCGTCGACGAGGTCGAGGTTGCCGGCCATCAGGTCGGTGTAGGCGGTGTTGTTGTCGGTGTAGACCTTCAGGGTGACGCCGTCGTTGCGGGCCGCGTCGGGCCCGGTGTAGGCGTCCCACCGCACCAGCCGCATCTCCGAGCCCCTGGTGTACGACTGCACGGTGTACGGCCCGTTGCCGACGGGCTTGGCGAGCCAGCCGGCGTGGTCCTTGTAGAACGCGCGCGGCAGCGGGACGAACGCGTTGTAGCCGAGGGTGTCCGGGAAGCCGGAGAACTTCTGGCTGAGCGTGACGGTGAAGGTCCGCGCGTCGACGACCTTCAGGCCGGACATGGTCCGCGCGCGCTGCTCGCCCTGCTCGGGGTGGACCTGGTCGTAGCCCTGGATGTAGCTGAAGAAGTAGGCGTTCTTCTGGTTGTTCTCCAGGCTCGCCCCGTAGTTCCAGGCGTCCACGAACGACTTCGCGGTGACCTTCTCGCCGTCGCTGAACGTCCAGCCGTCCTTCAGGGTGACGGTGAAGCGCTGTGAGTCGGACGTCGCGATGCGCTTGGCGACCATGTTCTTCGCCTCGCCGGTCTTCGGGTCGTACTGCTTCAGACCCCGGAAGATCATGGACAGCACCTTGCCGCCCTGCACCTCGTTGGTGTTGGCCGGCTCCAGCGGGTTCTGCGGGTCCGTCCAGGACGAGCTGAGCACCGCGCCGCCCTCCCCGGCCCCGGCGCCGCCCCCGCAGGCGGTCGTCGCGAGCGCAACGGCCATCGCGCCCGCGGCCCATCTGGCGTAGCTGGCTGCGCGCATCGGATGCCTCCTCGTGACCGCGGCGCCCGGGTCGACGCCATGCCCTGGCAGCCACTATCGGCAGCCGCGCGGGGGGCGCGCATGCGCACGGAGGCCATCCGGGGGCGGGGTTGGCCCGTTCGGCCGCACGCTCCCCGCCAGGGCGTCAGGCCGCCACCAGGGGCTCTTCAGCGGTATGGACCACTGGCTGTCTCAATCTCATCACTTCATTGTTTCCGCAGGCCACATGGGGTTTCATGCGCCGTTGACGTGCGCATGAACGCGCTGACAGTCCAACAGGCCGTCCCTCTGCAAGCGATGACGCGAGGTCACCACATGAGTAGTTCCGAGCAGCACGGCAGAGCACGGCGGCGCCTGGCCGCCGCCACCGGAGCCGCCGCCCTGACCCTGGCGGCCGGACTGGTACCGCAGCAGGCGGCCGCCGCGGACGGCGACAAGGTCCTCACCGTCGCAGTCGCACAGAGCGTCGACTCACTGAGCCCGTTCCTCGCCCAGCGGCTCCTGAGCACCAGCATCCACCGGCTGACGTACGAGTACCTCACCAACTACGACCCCGAGGACGCACGGGCCGTCCCCGCCCTGGCCACCAAGTGGACGTCGTCGCCCGACAAGCTGACCTGGACCTACACGATCCGCTCCGACTCCACGTGGTCGGACGGGAAGCGGGCCACGGCCGAGGACGCGGCGTGGACGTTCAACACGATGATGACCGACCCGGACGCGGCGACCGCCAACGGCAGCTTCGTCGCCAACTTCCGCGAGGTGACCGCCCCCAGCCCCACCAAGCTCGTCATCGAGCTGAAGAGACCGCAGGCCACGATGACGGCGCTGGACGTGCCGATCGTGCCGAAGCACGTCTGGGAGAAGGTCGACGACTACTCCGAGTTCAACAACGACAAGAACTTCCCCATCGTCGGAAACGGGCCATTCATCCTCACCGACTACAAGCCCGACAGCTATGTGCGGCTGAAGGCCAACAAGGACTTCTGGCGCGGGGCGCCCAAGTTCGACGAGCTGGTCTTCCGCTACTACAAGGACCAGGACGCGGCGGTCGCCGCCCTGCGCAAGGGCGAGGTCTCCTTCGTCTCCGGGTCGCCGTCCCTGACGCCCGCCCAGGCGTCCTCGCTCAAGGGCGAGAAGAACATCAAGGTGAACGACGCCCCCGGACGGCGCTTCTACGCGCTGGCCGTCAACCCCGGCGCCCGGGCGAAGAACGGCGAGACGTTCGGCGACGGCGACCCGTCCCTGAAGGACGAGCGGGTGCGGCACGCCCTGTTCACGGCCGTCGACCGCGAGACCGTCATCGACAAGGTCTTCCAGGGCTACGCCGTGCACGGCGAGGGGTACATACCGCCGCGCTTCGGCTCCTACTTCTGGAAGCCGTCGGACGGCCAGGAACTCGCCTACGACCCCGCGAAGGCGGCCCGGCTCCTCGACGAGGCCGGGTACAGGAAGAACGGTGACGGCAAGCGCGTCGGCAAGGACGGCAAGCCGCTCGACTACCGGGTGCTGTGCCACGCCACCGACCCCAACGACAAGGCGATCGGCCAGTACCTCCAGGAGTGGTGGGGCGAGCTCGGCATCGGCGTCACCCTGAACTGCGTGGACAACGTCACCGACCCCTGGCTGGCCGGCACCTACGACCTCGCCTTCGACGGCTGGTCCGTCAACCCCGACCCCGACTTCGTGCTGTCGATCCACACCTGCGGGGCGCTGCCGGCCACCCCGAAGGACACGGGCGCCACCGACAACTTCATCTGCGACAAGCGGTACGACGAGCTGTACGCCAAGCAGCTCGCCGAGTACGACCCGGCCAAGCGGGCCGACCTGGTCAAGCAGATGCAGTCCCGGCTGTACGACCTCGGCTACATGAACGTCATGGCCTACCCGAACGCCGTCGAGGCCTACCGCACCGACCAGATCGCCTCGATCACCACGATGCCGAAGAAGGCGGGCAACATCTACGGGCAGGACGGCTACTGGAGCTGGTGGTCGGCCACCCCGGCGGACTCGGGCGACTCCGGCGGCTCGGGCTCGACGGGTGTCGTCGTCGGCATCGTCGCCGGTGTCGTCGTCCTCGTCGGAGTGGGCGCCTTCCTCGCGCTGCGCCGCCGGTCCACCGCAGAGGACCGCGAGTAGCCCATGACCGCCGAAGCACCTCTCACCGCGGCCGTCGAGGCCGCCGCGCCCGCGGTCCCCGGACCGCGGGCGCGCACCACCACGCGCTATCTGCGCTACGGCGCGGGTAAGGTGGCCGGCGCCGCCGTCTCCCTGTTCGCGGTGCTCGTCACCGGGTTCTTCCTGTTCCGGCTGATCCCCGGCGACCCGGTCAAGACCATGACCGGCGGGCGGCCGGTGTCGGCCGAGCAACTGGAGGCCTACCGGCGTGAGTTCGGGCTCGACCTGCCGCTGTGGCAGCAGTTCACCGAGTACTGCGGCAAGGCGCTCACCGGCGACCTCGGGACGTCGTACCAGTTCCACACGCCCGTCGTCGACAAGATCGCCGAGGCGCTGCCCAACACGCTGCTCCTCACCGGCACCGCGTTCGTCCTCTACACCCTGCTCGGCATCGTGCTGGGCACCCGCTCGGCCTGGCGGCACGGCGGGCTCGGCGACCGGCTGAACACCGGGCTGGCGCTGACCCTGTACTCCGTGCCGTCGTTCTGGCTGGGCCTGTTGCTGATCATCGTGTTCGCCGTCGGGATCGGCCCGATCCCCGGCCTGTTCCCCACCGGCGGCATGGAGTCCGGCGGCGAGGAGGGCTTCGCCCACGTCCTCGACGTCGCCCACCACCTGGTCCTGCCCGTGGTCACGCTCGTCGCGGTGGAGTACGGCCAGACCCTGCTGGTGGCGCGTTCCGCGCTGCTGGACGAGATGGGCGGCGACTATCTGACGACGGCCCGCGCCAAGGGGCTCCGGGACGACCAGGTGCGCCGCCGGCACGCCGTGCCCAACGCGCTGCTGCCGACCGTGACCCTCGTCTTCGTCAACCTGGGCCGGACGGTCGCCGGCGTCATCCTGGTCGAGACGGTGTTCTCCTGGCCGGGGCTCGGCGGGCTGTTCTACCAGGGGCTGAGCGTCCCCGACCTGCCGCTGGTGCAGGGCCTGTTCCTCTTCTTCGCCGGGACGGTGATCGTCATGAACACCCTGGCCGACCTCGTCTACCCGCTGCTCGACCCCCGGGTGGGCCGATGACGGCCGGGACCGGGGAGCCCGTGAAGGACGGCGGCGGCCTGAAGGCGCCCGGTCCCCGGACGCTCGCCCGCCGCCGGCGCCGCGCGTCCGTCGCACGCTTCTGGCGGGAGTACCGCACCCACCGGGCCGGAGTGGTGGGGCTGGCCGCGCTCGCCCTGTTCGCGCTGGTCGCCCTGACCGCCCCGCTCACCGTCGGCTCCGACGTGTCCAGCGTGACCGGGGCGACCGGACAGCCGCTGGAGACCCCCAGCGGGGAGTTCTGGCTGGGCACCGACCGGTTCGGGCGGGACCTGCTCGGCCTGGTGGTGTGGGGGTCACGGGTGTCGCTGCTGGTGGGGCTGCTGGCGGCCGCGCTGTCGGTGGCGATCGGCACCCTGGCCGGGATCACCGCGGGCCACTTCAAGGGCGCCTACGCCACCGTGGTCATGCGGATCACCGACTGGTTCCTGGTGATGCCGACCCTGGTCCTCGCCATCGCGCTGGCCACCGTGATGTCCCGTTCGCTGGGCACGGTCGTGCTGGCGATCGGCGTGACCTCCTGGCCGACCACGGCCCGGCTGGTGCGGGCGCAGACGCTCGCCGTGGAGGCCCGGCCGTACATCGAGCGGGCCCGGGCGCTGGGCGGCGGGCACCGGCACATCATGGTGCGGCACGTCCTGCCCAACGTGATGCCGCTGGTGCTCGCCCAGACGACCCTGATGATCTCCTCCTCCATCCTCGCCGAGGCGACGCTCGCCTTCCTCGGGCTGGGCGACCCGACCGTCGTGTCCTGGGGCGGGCTGCTCCAGGACGCCCGGGAGGCGGGCTCGGTCAGCTCCGGTAACTGGTCGTACCTGGTGCCGCCCGGCCTCGCCATCGCGGGTGTCGCGCTGGCGTTCACGCTGTGCGGACGCGCGGTGGAGTCCGTCCTCAACCCCAGGCTGGGGGTGGCCCGTTGACGCTCCTGGAGGTCCGGAACCTGGAGGTGACCTACCCGGGTGGCGCGGCCGCCGTACGGGGGGTCGACCTGAGCCTGGAGGCCGGGCAGAAGCTCGGCATCGCCGGGGAGTCGGGGTGCGGCAAGTCCACGCTCGCGCTGGCCCTGCTGCGGCTGCTGCCCGCCGGCACCCGGGTCGGCGGCGAGGTCCTGCTGGACGGCGAGGACGTCCTCACCATGCGGTGGGGCCGGGTGCGGGCGGTGCGCTGGGCCGGGGCGTCCATCGTCTTCCAGGGCGCCATGCACTCGCTGAACGCCGTGCACCGGGTCGGCGACCAGATCGCCGAGCCGATCCTGCTGCACCGCAGGGCGACCCCGGCCGCCGCCCGGCGGCGCACCGGAGAGCTGCTGGAGCAGGTCGGGCTCCCCGCGGCGCGGGCGTCGGCGTACCCGCACGAACTGTCCGGCGGGCAGCGCCAGCGCGTCATGATCGCCATGGCGCTGGCCTGCGACCCCCGCCTGGTCGTCGCCGACGAACCGACGACCGCGCTGGACGTGATGATCCAGGCGCAGATCCTGCGGCTCATCGAGCGGCTCGTCGCCGAGCAGGAGCTCGGGCTCGTCGCGATCAGCCACGACCTGGCCGTCCTCGCCGAGACCTGCGACCGGATGGCGGTGATGTACGCGGGCCGGGTGGTCGAGGAGGGACCGGCGCGCACGGTGTACGAGGACGCCGGGCACCCCTACGCCCGGGCGCTGTCGGAGGCGTTCCCGAGGATCGGCGACCCCGCCTCCCGGTTCGCCCCGCGCGGCCTGCCGGGCGACCCGCCGGACCCGTCGGCGCTGCCCGCCGGGTGCGCCTTCCACCCCCGGTGCCCGGTCGCGCTGGACTCCTGCGCGGTGGACGACCCGGCGCTGCGCGTGTCGGGCACCGGGCGGCGGGCGGCCTGTGTGCACGTGGGCGCGGCCCAGGACGCGAGGAGCGGATCATGACCCTGCTGAGCGCGCGGGACCTGCACGTCACCTTCCCCGGCCGGCACGGCGGCCCGCCCGCCCGCGCGGTGGACGGCGTCGAACTGGACATCGGGGCCGGGGAGATCGTCGCCCTGGTCGGCGAGTCCGGCTGCGGCAAGACGACTCTGGCCCGCGCCCTGCTCGGGCTCGTCCGCCCGACGCGGGGGCGGGTCGTCTTCGACGGGAAGGAGGTACGGCCCGACGCGCGCGCCCTGAAGGCGTACCGGCGCCGCGTCCAGCTGGTCCTGCAGGACCCGACGGGCTCCCTGAACCCCCGGCACACCGTGTACGAGGCGGTGGCGGAGGGCCTGCGCGTCCACGGGCACACCGGCGACGAGCGCACGGCGGTGGCCGAGGCGCTGTCCCGGGCCGGGCTGCGGCCGCCCGAGCGGTTCTTCCTGCGCTACCCGCACGAGCTGTCCGGCGGGCAGCGCCAGCGCGTGGTCATCGCCGGCGCCCTGGTCCTCGCCCCCGAACTCCTCGTCGCCGACGAGCCGGTGGCCTCCCTGGACGCCTCCGTACGCGGGGAGATCCTGGCGCTGCTGCTGCGGCTGCGCACCGAACTCGGGCTGTCCGCGCTGGTCGTGACGCACGACCTGGGACTGGCGTGGAACATCGCGGACCGGGTCGCGGTGATGTACCTGGGCCGGATCGTGGAGACCGGGGACGTCGAGCAGGTCCTGACGGCACCACGGCACCCGTACACGCGGGCGCTGCTGTCGGTCCTGCCGGAGGCGCCGGGCACCCCGGTGATCCTCAGCGGTGAACCGCCGGACCCCTCACGGGTACCGGACGGCTGCCGCTTCCACGCGCGCTGCCCGGTGCTGGCGAGCGGGGAGGCCGACCGGGCCGGGGTGGCGGACGCCTGCCGCACCGAGGACCCGGAGATCCTCGACGGCGGCGCGCACGCCCAGGTGGCCTGCCACTGGGCACGGGCGGCCACGAGGGCCTGACACGCACGAGGACCGGGGTGCGAGCGCCTGCTGCGGCTCTCGCACCCCGGTCCTCGTGCGGACGACGTGGGGCGGTGTCAGCTCTTGGAGACCGGCCCGTCCGTGTCGGAGACGCCTTCCAGGGCCTGCAGGCCGGCGTCCAGGACGACGTCCTCGCCGCGGTCCGCGATGGTGGGCTCCTCCGGGTAGTGGCACGCGGTCAGGTGACCGGCCTTGCTGCCCTCGATGCGCAGCAGCGGCGGCTCCTCCGTGGCGCACTTCTCCGTCGCCTTCCAGCACCGGGTGCGGAACCGGCAGCCGGACGGCGGCATGATCGGCGAGGGCACGTCACCGGCGAGGCGGATGCGCTCCCGCTTCGCCGCGTCGATGTCCGCGTCCGGGACCGCCGACAGCAGCGCGTGCGTGTACGGGTGCCGCGGGCGGTTGTAGATCGAGTCGCGGTCGGCGATCTCGACGATCTTGCCGAGGTACATGACCGCGACGCGCTCCGAGAAGTGCCGGACGATCGCCAGGTCGTGGGCGATGAAGACGAACGCGATGCCCATCTCCCGCTGCACTTCCTGCAGCAGGTTCACCACCTGGGCCTGGATCGACACGTCGAGGGCCGAGACCGGCTCGTCGGCGACGATCAGCTTCGGCTCCAGGGCGATGGCGCGCGCGACGCCGATGCGCTGGCGCTGACCGCCGGAGAACTCGTGCGGGAAGCGGTTGTAGTGCTCCGGGTTGAGACCGACGATCTCCAGGAGCTCACGGACGCGCTTCTCACGGCCGCCGGGAGGGTTGATCCCGTTGATCTCCATCGGGCCGGAGATGATCGTGCCCACCGTCTGCCGCGGGTTCAGCGACGCGTACGGGTCCTGGAAGATCATCTGGATCTCGGACCGGACCGGCGCCAGCTTGCGGCGGTCGGCCCGGCTGATGTCCTGGCCCTTGTACTCGATGGTGCCCGCGGTCGGCTCGTAGAGCCGGGTCAGCAGCCGGCCGGTGGTCGACTTGCCGCAGCCGGACTCGCCGACGAGGCCGAGGCTCTCGCCCGGGTAGACCTCGAAGTCCACGCCGTCGACGGCCTTGACGTGGCCGACGGTTCGCCGGATCGGGAAGCCGCCCTTGATCGGGAAGTGCTTGGTCAGTCCGCTGACCTTCATCAGCGGTCCCTCGTCGCGGCCCCGCTGCTGCGGGACGGCGTCGACGACCGCCGTGGTCGTGTTTTCGTTGTCGCTCATGGTGATGCCCCAGTCGCCGGTTTCTGCTCAGCCCAGCCGGGGCTGAATCATGTCGATGAAGACCTGCTGCCGCTGCTCCCCCGTCAGGTGGCAGGCGGCGGCACGCCCCGGGGCGAGCGTCGGACGCTCCCCGGAGCACAGCCCGCCCTGCACCTTGTCGGTGTGCGCGCACCGCGGGTGGAACGGGCAGCCCGGCGGCGGGTTCAGCAGGGACGGCGGCGAGCCGGGGATCGGCATCAGCGGCTCGTCGACGCTGGAGGACAGCCGCGGCATCGAGCCGAGCAGGCCCCAGGTGTACGGGTGCTGAGGCGTCTTCAGCACCTCGCGCACCGTGCCGCGCTCCACGGCCCGGCCGGCGTACATCACGAGGATGTCGTCCGCCATGTTGGCGACCACGCCGAGGTCGTGGGTGATCATGATGATCGCGGAGCCGAACTCCTGCTGCAGGTCCTTGAGCAGGTCGAGGATCTGCGCCTGCACGGTCACGTCGAGCGCGGTGGTCGGCTCGTCGGCGATCAGCAGGTCCGGGTCGCAGGCCAGCGCCATGGCGATCATGGCGCGCTGCCGCATACCGCCGGAGAACTGGTGCGGGTAGTCGTCCACGCGCTGCTGCGGGTGCGGGATGCCGACCTTCTCGAGCAGGTCGATGGCGCGCACCCGGGCGTCCCGCTTGGAGGCGCCGGTGTGCTTCATGAACGGCTCACCGATCTGCCGGCCCACCGTGTAGTAGGGCGACAGGGCGGTCAGCGCGTCCTGGAAGATCATCGCCATCTTCTTGCCGCGCAGCGACTCCAGCTTCTTCTCGCTGGCGTCGGTCAGTTCCTGGCCGTCGAGCGTGATGGAGCCGTCGATGGTCGTCGTCTTGCGGTTGTGCAGGCCGAGGACGGCCAGGTTGGTCACGGACTTGCCGGAACCGGACTCGCCCACGATCCCGAGGGTCTTGCCGCGCTCCAGGTCGAAGGAGAGCCCATCCACCGCCTTGACGATGCCGTCCTCGGTGGAGAAGTGGACCTTGAGGTCGCGCACCGAGAGGAAGGCGTCCCCCGAGGCGGGAGCAGCGGCCTCTTCGGGCTTGGTCTGAGTGGTCACGGTGGTTCTCCTAGGACAGGCGCACGCGCGGGTCGATGACGGCGTACAGGGCGTCCACGATCAGGTTGAAGACGATGATGAGCGCGGCGCTGACCAGCATGACGCCCATCAGCATGGGCAGGTCCTTGTTGGTCACGGACTCGAGCGCGAGCCGGCCGAGTCCCGCGAGGCCGAAGGTCAGCTCGGTCACCATGCCGCCCGAGAGCAGCGAGGACAGGTCGATGCCGAGGATGGTGACGATCGGGATGAGGGAGCCGCGCCAGGCGTAGCGGAAGAACGTGTAGTTGCCCGACATGCCCTTGGCACGCGCGGCTCTCACATGTTCTTCCTGGAGTTGCTCGATCATCGAGGAGCGGCTCATACGCGTGTAGTTGGCGGTGAAGATGGTCGCCATGACGACCCAGGGGATCAGCAGGCCCATGAACCATCCGCCGAGATCCTCGGAGAAGGGCACGTACTTCGGCTTGTCGAGCCAGCCGGTGGTGTAGACGAGCGCGAGCAGGACCAGCGGGCCGAGGAAGTAGATCTGCAGCGAGCTGACCACCAGCGAGCCGGAGCTGAACAGCTTGTCGATCCAGGTGCCGCGGTTCTTCGCGGCCAGCAGACCGGCGCCGAGGCCGAGGACCAGGAAGACCAGGAGGCTTCCGACGGTCAGCGAGAGCGTCAGCGGGAAGCGGTCGACGATCGTGTCCCAGACGTTCTGGTTGTTGGCGAAGGAGACGCCGAAGCAGGGGGCGGCACAGTGGCCGACGGCGAAGTCACGGCCGGCGAAGATGCCGACGAGGAACGTCCAGTACTGGACGGTGACCGGCCTGTCGAGGCCGAGGTTCGTGTGAATGATCGCCAGCGCGTCCGGAGTGCAGTTCTTTCCACAGGCCAGAGTGGCCGGGTCCTGCGGGATGGCGAAGAACATGAAGAACGTGAACGCACTGATCAACAGCAGAATCAGCGCCGCGCCGAATGTCCGGCGGATGAGGAATTGAAGCATGGCAGGCAGCTGCTCTCAGGACGGCGGCAATCGGAGGGGGGTCTGGCAGGGGGGGTGGGGGACGGGTGGTGGGCGCTCCGCCGCGCGCCCACCACCATCGCCCCGACCGTGCGGGTTACTTCTTCAGGAAGACGCGGGTGACGTCCACGTAGCTCGAGTCCGAGCTGTAGCGGATGCCGCCGATGTTCGAACCGAAGATCTGGAAGACCTTGGTGTAGTAGATCGGCGCCGCGGGGTTGACTTCCTTGGAGATGTACTCGTTCAGCTCGGCCCACGCCTTGGTGGCCTCGGCCGTGTCGGTGATCTTCGCGATGCGCTGGATCTCCGAGTTGACCTTCGGGTCGTTGATGTGCGAGTAGTTCGACGCACCGTCCTGGATCTGGTTGCCGTCGTACAGCGGCGGGAAGACCGTGGACGCGGACGGCCAGTCCTGGCCCCAACCGGTCATGTACAGGTCGTAGCCGTTCTTGACCTTGCCGACCTGCTCGTACCAGGTGGCGGAGTCGATCTCCTTCTTCTGGATGTCGAGACCGATCTTGCCCAGGGCGTCGGCGATCAGCACGGCCTGCTGCTGGCGGACCGGGGTGTTGCCGTAGGCGTAGACGAGCTTCTTGCCCTCGAAGCCGCCCTCCTTGATGAGCTTCTTCGCGGCCTCGATGTCACCGTTCGGCTTGCCCTTGCGGTTGAACGGGTCGAACGCGTCGTTGTAGCCCGGGGTGGTGGGCGACATCAGCGAGTTGGCGACCTCACCGCCGTAGGCGCCACCGTCGGCCTTGAAGACCGAGGCGGAGGGCATCGCGAGGGTGATGGCGTCGCGCAGCTTCTTGTCCTTGACGCGGTCAAGGTTGAAGTTGAGCTGCCACACGTACGGCGCGTAGCCCTGGATGGTGCGCTTCATCGCGGCCTTGTTGCCCACGACCTGCTGCAGCTGCGTGGTGGCGACCTGGCCGGTGAACATCATGGCGTTCTTGGCCGAGCCCTGGTCGGCGAGGAGCGTCTTGGTCTGGTCCTCGTCATCGTGGTTCATCTCGATGTCGAAGCCGTCGACGTACTGGTGACGCACCGAGTCGGACTTGGCGTCCCACTTGTCGTTCTTGACCAGCTTCATGGACTTGCCGGGCTTGAAGTCGGCGATCTTGTACGGACCCAGGGCGACCGGGTCGTTGTCGTACTTCTCCTTGGTGTCCGTCTCCTCGGGCACGACGCTGTAACCGGGCATGGTCAGCATCTGCGGGAGGTCGACCTGAGCGTCCTTGAAGTGGAAGACGATCGTCTTGTCGTCCGGGGTGTCCAGGACGGCCTTGGGCAGGTGCTTGCCCTTGTCCGGACCCGCGTACGCCTTGCGGTAGGTGGTGCCGGCACCCGAGAGCGCCTGCTGCAGGTAGGTCGGACCGTCCGTGATGTAGGACGCGTACAGGCGCTCGACCGTGTGGCGGATGTCCGCCGAGTTGATCGGGTTGCCGTTCTCGTCCTTCAGGTTGTCCTTGAGGGTGTAGGTCCAGGTCTTGCCGCCGTCCGAGACCTTGCCCGCGTCGGTGGCGAGGTCGCCCACGACGGTCAGGTTGCCCTGGTCGTCCTCGTCGTACTGGGTCAGGCCGCGGAAGATCAGGCGGCTGAGCAGCTTGCCGTCGGAGACGTAGATCTGGCCCGGGTCCAGGTGGGAGAAGTCGGCCTCCTGGTACACGGTCGCGACGCCGCCGGGCTTGGCACCGGGGACCGCGGGAGCCGGACCGGTCGACGCCTTCGCGTCACCGATCTGCACCGGCTTGGACTGCGCCTTGGCATCGTCCTTGGTCTTGCTGTTGTCCTTGCTGGAGCTACCGCTGCCCCCGCCGCAGGCGGTGAGGGTCAGGGCGCCCGCGGCGACCGCGACTATAGCGGCCGAAGCGGCGCGGTTACGGAAGATGCTCATGGAGACGATCCACCTGCCTGTGAGTAGTGATCACTGCTGGTACTGGGCCGGACGGTGCCGTGCGGCACCGGGGCCGGCCGAGCGGGAGTGTGGGGGGAGGGTGGGAGATGGCCCGGGGAGGGTCAGCGTCCCGTCTTGGGGTCGAAGGCGTCCCGTACCGAGTCGCCCAGGAGGTTGAACGCCACGACGAAGATGACCATGGCGATGCCGGGGAAGAGCATGTAGTACGGGTCCTGCTCGATGATGTTGGCGCCGATGGCGAACATCCGGCCCCAGTCAGGGGTGGGTTCGACGTATCCGACGCCCACGAAGGACAGGAACGCGATGCTGAGGATGGTGCTGGGCAGCGTCAGGGTCGCCTGCACCAGTGTGGGGGTCACGATGTTGGGCAGAAGCTCCTTGCGGATGATCCGCCAGGGCGAGGCACCGGAGATCCGGGCGGCCTCGATGAACTCCCGGTCGCGCAGCGACAGCGTGGCACCGCGGACGATACGCGCCAGGCTCATCCAGCCCAGGAAGGACAGGACGATGATGATCGCGGCCGACCGCACATAGGTGGGCGTCTCCTCGTCGGGGGCGACGAACACCGTGGTGATGACCGGCATCGCCGCGACGAAGAACAGCTGGCTGGGCAGCGCCATGAAGAAGTCGGTCATCCGGCCGAGCCAGTAGTCGATACGGCCGCCGAAGTATCCGCCGGCGAGTCCGATCAGCACACCCAGGACCGTCATGATGAGCGTCGCGGCCACGGCCGTGGCCAGTGAGGTGCGGATGCCGTAGATCAGCTGCGTGAAGACGTCACGGCCCAGGCCCGGCTCGACGCCGAACCAGAACTCGCCGTCGATGCCGCCGACGGGCTTCGCGGGCATGGTGAACATGTCCAGGAGGTCGGGGTTCTCCTGGCCGTACAGGGTGTACGGGTTCTTGCCGTAGACCTTCGCGATCAGCGGCGCTGCGGCGGCGATCAAGAAGAAGAACAGGACGACGAAAGCGGACACCACGCCGGTCCGGTCGCGCTTGAACCGCGCCCACATCAACTGGCTGGGGCTGCGCCCCACGAGCTTCTTCGGCTCCTCGGCCGTGCCCGGTGACGCGCTCTCTTTGTCCAAGGCGGAGGAGGCTTCGACACCCTCAAGCTCGATTGGACTCGTCATGATTCGTCCATTTCACAGGTTGGAGGTCACCGGGGAGGAACACTGACCCGGCGGCCTTCGCACGGCGTACGTATCCGCAGCGCGCGAGGGAGAACAACGACGGAGGGGCGTCGGCCGCCCCTGGGGGAACCCTGGCTCGCGACCGGCTGGGGGCCGGCCGACGGAACGAGTCGTCAAGGAAGCTCGCGACGCCGCGTCGCGAACGCAACCACCGTGACGGCACTGAGCGCACCCGCGGGGCCTACACCTGCCATCGGGGACGACACGACCCATATGGCGCTTGTGGCACCTCGCATGGGTTCCTCCTCATGAATCCGCTGGTTCACCGCAAAGAGAGGCACATGACACCTTCCGGTCCCATTCCGGTGCCGAAAGTCGTCAGGTGCCCCCCGCGCTCGCGAGTCGGCGCAGTCAGCGCGTGACCCGTTCAGACGAGCTCTACGCGCCTAACTATCTGCCATCGGCCACGCGACGAACCACAGTCTCGAGGTCTCGGTTCGATCACAGATAGGGGCCAGGCCTTCCAAAATCCGGACAAAGGGTTTGGCGAGAGATCACTACGAAACGGACTTGTTACACATCTATCGGGGTCAGCCGTCCGTATAGCGGACGGCCGTCTCGAAAATGGGTTGCCGCTCACCCGCCGAAAAGGGAGGGTGCTCGCGGGGCGCTGTGTCACCCGCCACACGCCGGCCGGGACGGCCCGCACCGCGTGCCACCGGACCCGCGGTTACCGGCAGTCGCACCGCCTCTGCTTGCGGGGAGGATAGTGCGACCTGTCCCGTTCTCCGACTTCTCACCACGGATTCAAGGGTTTTCCCTATGCGGCCCCTCACCGGGCCCGGACGCACGACGGCACCGGACACCCCCGGGGTGGGACTGTCCGGTGCCGTCAGCGCGTTTGTCAGCCGTGCTTGGCGCGGCTCGCGGCGCGGGCGCGTTCGCGGGCGTCCAGGTTCACCTTGCGGATGCGGACGGCCTCAGGGGTCACCTCGACGCACTCGTCGTCGCGGCAGAACTCCAGGGACTGCTCCAGCGACAGCTTGCGCGGCGGGACGATCGACTCGGCCACGTCGGCCGTGGACGACCGCATGTTGGTGAGCTTCTTCTCCTTGGTGATGTTGACGTCCATGTCGTCGGCGCGGGAGTTCTCGCCGACGATCATGCCCTCGTACACCTCGGTGCCGGGCTCGATGAACAGCACGCCGCGCTCCTGGAGGTTCGTCATCGCGAACGCGGTGACGGCACCGGAGCGGTCGGCGACCAGGGAGCCGTTGTTGCGGGTGGTCAGCGTCCCGAACCAGGGCTCGTGGCCCTCGTGGATCGAGTGGGCGATGCCGGTGCCGCGGGTCTGGGTCAGGAACTCGGTGCGGAAGCCGATCAGACCGCGGGAGGGCACGACGAACTCCAGGCGCACCCAGCCGGAGCCGTGGTTGGACATGTTGTCCATACGGCCCTTGCGGACGCCCATGAGCTGGGTGACGGCACCCATGTGCTCCTCGGGCACGTCGATGGTCATGCGCTCGACCGGCTCGTAGGTCTTGCCCTCGACCTCCTTGGTGACCACCTGCGGCTTGCCGATGGTCAGCTCGAAGCCCTCACGGCGCATCTGCTCGACCAGGATGGCCAGCGCCAGCTCGCCGCGGCCCTGCACCTCCCAGGCGTCGGGGCGCTCGGTGTCCAGGACGCGGAGGCTGACGTTGCCGATCAGCTCGCGGTCGAGGCGGTCCTTGACCTGGCGGGCGGTGACCTTGCGGTCCTTGACGGCCGCCTTCGCGTCGGCGCCCTTGCCGGTGCCGCCACGGCCGACCAGCGGCGAGGTGTTGGTGCCGATGACCATGGAGATCGCGGGCTCGTCGACCGTGATGAGCGGCAGCGGCACCGGGTTCTCCGGGTCGGCCAGCGTCTCGCCGATCATGATCTCCGGGATGCCGGCGACCGCGCAGATGTCACCGGGGCCCGCCTTCTCGGCCGGCTTGCGGGTGAGCGCCTCGGTCATCATCAGCTCGGAGATGCGCACGTTGGCGACGGAGCCGTCGCGCTTCATCCACGCGACGGTCTGCCCCTTCTTCAGCTCGCCCTGGTGGACGCGCAGCAGCGCGATACGGCCGAGGAAGTTGTCGGCGTCCAGGTTGGTGACGTGCGCCTGGAGCGTGGCGTCCTCGTCGTAGGTCGGCGCCGGGATGTGCTGGAGGATCGTCGAGAAGAACGGCTCCAGGCTGGTGGAGTCCTCCGGGACGGTGCCGTCGGCCGGCTTGGTCAGCGAGGCGATGCCGTCGCGGCCGCAGGCGTAGACGATCGGGAACTCGATCTGCTCCTCGTCCGCGTCCAGGTCGAGGAAGAGGTCGTAGGTCTCGTTGACGACCTCGTCGATCCGGGCGTCCGGACGGTCCGTCTTGTTGATGCAGAGGATGATCGGCAGGCGGGCCTGGAGGGCCTTGCGCAGCACGAAGCGGGTCTGCGGGAGCGGGCCCTCGGAGGCGTCGACGAGCAGCACCACGCCGTCGACCATCGACAGACCGCGCTCGACCTCGCCACCGAAGTCGGCGTGGCCGGGGGTGTCGATGATGTTGATCGTGATCGGGTCCCCGCCGTCCTTGGGGTGGTACTTCACCGCCGTGTTCTTGGCGAGGATCGTGATGCCCTTCTCACGCTCCAGGTCGTTCGAGTCCATCATGCGGTCGTCGACCGAGTCGAGCTGGTGGGCGGCGAAGGCACCGGCCTGCTTCAGCATGCCGTCGACGATGGTGGTCTTACCGTGGTCGACGTGGGCGACGATGGCGACGTTGCGGATGTCGTGGCGCGTGGCCATATTGCGGCGTACTCCCGGAGTGTGAGGACGGCCCTGCTGCGTACGTCTGTGTTACGCGGGCCCTGCCGGGCGGAACATGCCACGGCCTCACCCCATGGTACGGGGCTTGCGGGGCGGGGGCTTGGCGGGATGTGACGCCGCAGGTCAGCCCCCTTTTCGAGCACGCGGCGGGCGCCGCACGGGCCTGATCGGCCTCCGCGGCGCCCGTGAGCGGCCTCCGGCTACGACGCCGAGGGGGCCGGCTGGCCCTTCGCGCCCTTCTCCAGGAAGCCCATGTCCTCGAAGACCGGGGCGCCGAACCCGAAGGCGCCCGCGTTGGCGAGGTCCGTGCGCGCGGCCGTCAGCTGGGGGCGCTGGTAGAGGGGGATCGAGCCGGCCGCGGCCCAGATGCGGGAGTCGGCCTTGCGGATCAGGGACCGTGACTCGGACTCGTCGAGCGTGCTGACGGCCTGCTCGAAGAGCTGGTCGACCTGGTCGGTGCCGACGCGCGTGTAGTTCTGCTCGACGTTCAGCGAGCCGTCGGCGGCCGGGACCGGCTTGGCGTAGATCGGCCGGGCGTCGGTCGCGGGGAAGGCGGAGCCGGGCCAGGAGTAGAGGGCGAGGTCGTACTGGCCGGACGCGATGTGGTCCTTGAAGTAGCTCTCGTCCGAGACCTTGGTCACCTCGGTGCGGATGCCGACCCGCTTCAGCATGAGGCCGATCCGGTCCGCCACGGTGCGCAGGGTCTGCGACCCCTCGCCGTCCGGCACGACGAAGCGCAGCGTCAGCGCCTTGCCGTCCTTGGCGAGCCGGCGGCTCGCGGCGCCCGCGGGAGCGGCCGTGCCCTGCGGGGCGTAGGCCCCGGGCGCGCCGCCGGACAGCTGCTTGCCGCCGTACTGCATGCCGTCCCGGGCGAGGTGGCGGGCGTCCTGGCCGTCGGCGCCCTTGTCGTCCTCGCCGACGATGTAGGTGCCGTCGTCATCGCCGTCGGACTTCTTGCCCGCCTTGGACTCGCCGTCCTTCTTCTCCCCCGAGTCCTTCTCCTTCCTGTCCTCCGAGTCCTTCTCCTTCCTGCCGCTCTTGTCGGCCTCGCCGCCGGCGGCCTTCTCGCCCTTCTTCTTCTCCTTCACGGGTCCGCCCGGCACCCAGCCGGCGTCCGTGAGGAGCGCCTGCGCCTCCGCGGTGTCCTGACCGCCGATCGCCCCGCTGTTGTCGGCGTAGGCGGCCTGCCCGGCCAGCGCCAGGTGGCTGCCGACCGGCTCTGCGGGCAGTCCGAGCGGCCGCAGGACCGTCTCGGCCAGCTTCTCCCGGTCCAGGGCGCGGGCCACGGCCCGGCGCACCCGCTCGTCGGCGAGCGGGCCGTCGCCGCCGCCGTTGAGGGCGAGCTGGGTGTAGGAGGGCTCGAACGACTTGCGGACCTCGAAGCCGTGGAACCGCTCCTTGTCCTTGCGCTGCCCGGGGGTCAGCTTCCTCAGGTCCGGGCCCATCAGCGGGGTGCCGGAGGCACTGGCCGACGGGCCCTGCGGGCGGGGCGCGGCGATCGCGATGCGGCGTGCGGCGGCGGGGTCGACGTCGGCCAGGTCGAGACGTCCGGCGGCGAGTTCGGCGGCCCGCCCGTCGCGGGGGACGGCGCGCAGCACGATCTCGGAGAGCTTGGCCGGCTTCCCCCACCAGCGGGGGTTGCGGGCGAGGCGGACCTCGTCGCCCTTGCGGTCGATCTTCCGCACGGTGAACGGGCCGGCGCTGACCTTGAGCTTTTGCCGCGCCCCGTCGTTGAAGGAGTCCGGCGTGCCCATGACCTCCTTCGGGTACAGCGGCGAGAACAGCGACCGCCAGTCCGCGTAGGTGCGGGCGAAGGTGACCCGCACCTGCAGGTCGTTGTCGCCGCGCTCGATCTTCTGGATGCGGTCGTAACCGGCGTTGCGGGCGGTCCAGTAGGCGCTGTCCTTGCCGGACAGGGCCCGCCACTGGGCGGCGAAGTCGGCGGCGCCGATCTCCCGGCCGTCGCTCCAGACGGCCTGCTGGTTCAGCTTGTACAGCACGACCTGCTTGGGCTCGGTCTCCACGACCTCGGCGGACTCCAGGTACGCCTCGTTGCGCTCGGGGCGCCCGCTCTCGTCGAGCCGGTACATCGAGGGCAGCGTGGCCTGGGCGATCCGGGAGGTGGTGGCGTCGGCGTCCGACTGGAAGGTGTTCAGCGTCTCCGGCACGGTGTCGACGGCCCAGCGCAGGGTGCCGCCGTCGGCGATCCGGGCGCGGGCGGCCGGGGCGATGTCCTGGCCGGCCAGCGGCTTGCCGGCCGGGTCCGGATCGCTGCAGCCGGCGAGCACCGGCATCGCCAGCACCCCCGCGGTGAGGAAGGCGGCCGCGCGCATGGCCGAGCCGCGGCCGGGCCTGGTTCCGACGCCGTCGTGGGACATCTGCTACCTCCGGGGAGCGGCTCCCGCCGGTGACAATTAGTGCGTTCTGATCACGTTTGGCGGTATTTTGGTGCTGATCAGATCTACGGCCCCCACTGAAGAGGAAAGGGTTCGCCAGGCGCAGACGACACGGCGCCGGGGGCGCACAAGGCCACCCATGCGGAGCACAGCGCCCCGCATACTCCTTCGCTCCCCCGGCGCGCACAGAGCGCGTGCGAGCGCGCGCCCATGGCGCGCTATCCGCCAATCGCTGCACATGCCTTCACAGAGGCAGGTGTGACGCGCAACACTCGCAGGCGCATGAACGTTGCCACCCAGGGCCACAGGGCCTACGGAAGTGAGGTCACGTCATGTCCGTGCACGACGACTTGATCGCCGTCCAGCGCTGCCTGGACGATCTGGCGCGGTCCGTGGGCCGCCTGGAGAAGCAGCTCGGCACGGCCGGGCTGGAGGTGCGCCGCGTGCGCACCGACGCCAACCATCTGCGCGAGAGCGTCGCGCTGCTGCGGGAGGCCGCGGCGAGCCCGGCGGCCCCGCGCAAGCCGGAGCTCGTCACCATCCCCGACACGCCGTACGACGACTCCCTGTGGGTCGACACGGACGACGAGGGTCTCGGCGCCCGGGACCGCCGCGCCCCCTGATCCGCCCCCGGGACCGCCGCGCCCCCCGATCCACCCCCCTGACCCGACCGGAGTCATGCATTGGCCACTGGTACGGAACCCCATCCGAACAGCGGAGGCGTACGCACCGGTACCCGCGCCGCGATCGACGCCCCGCACCTGCGGACCGACCGCTGGTGGCTGGCCCCCGCCGCCACCGCGGCCGGTCTGCTGGCGTTCATCGTGTACTCGACCTGGCGGGCCTTCGCGAACGCGGACTACTACGCGGCGCCGTACGTGTCCCCGTTCTACTCCCCCTGCCTCGCGGAGAACTGCGCGCCCATGCGCGGCGGGCCCAACTGGGACCTCTTCGGGAGCTGGTGGGGGATCTCGCCGGCGATCATCATCCTGATCTTCCCGCTCGGCTTCCGCCTGACCTGCTACTACTACCGCAAGGCGTACTACCGCGGCTTCTGGATGTCGCCCCCCGCCTGCGCGGTCGCCGAACCGCACCGGAAGTACTCCGGTGAGACCCGCTTCCCGCTGATCCTGCAGAACGTCCACCGGTACTTCTTCTACGCGGCGCTGCTGGTCGCCGGCATCCTGACGTACGACACGGTGCTCGCCTTCCGCGACGAGACGTACGCCTGGGGCCACATGGGCCTCGGCACCCTCGTCTTCCTCGTCAACATCGTGCTGATCTGGGCGTACACCCTCTCCTGCCACTCCTGCCGGCACATCGTCGGCGGCAAGCTCAAGCACTTCTCCAAGCACCCCGTGCGCTACCGCATGTGGCAGTGGATCGGGAAGCTCAACGCCCGCCACATGCAGCTCGCCTGGGCGTCGCTGGTGAGCGTCGCGCTCGCCGACTTCTACGTCTATCTCGTCACGTCCGGGGTCTTCGACGATCCGCGCTTCTTCTAGATTTGGTGGGGACTGAACACATGTCCGTGGTCGACCGGCAGGAGTGGGACGTCGTCGTGGTCGGTGCCGGGGGCGCCGGCCTCCGCGCGGCGATCGAGGCGCGGGAGCGGGGCGCCCGCACGGCCGTGATCTGCAAGTCGCTGTTCGGCAAGGCGCACACCGTGATGGCCGAGGGCGGTATCGCGGCGGCCATGGCCAACGCCAACGAGCACGACACCTGGCAGGTGCACTTCCGCGACACCATGCGCGGCGGCAAGTTCCTCAACCAGTGGCGGATGGCCGAGCTGCACGCCCAGGAGGCCCCGCAGCGGGTGTGGGAGCTGGAGACCTGGGGCGCGCTCTTCGACCGTACGAAGGACGGCCGGATCTCGCAGCGCAACTTCGGCGGGCACGAGTACCCGCGCCTGGCGCACGTCGGCGACCGCACCGGCCTGGAGCTGATCCGCACCCTCCAGCAGAAGATCGTCTCGCTCCAGCAGGAGGACAAGGAGGAGACCGGGGACTACGAGTCGCGGCTGAAGGTCTACCAGGAGTGCACGGTCACCCGGATCCTGAAGACCGAGTCCGACAGCGGCTCCGCCGCGGGCAGCCGGGTCTCCGGTGTCTTCGCCTACGAGCGGGAGACCGGGCGCTTCTTCGTCCTCGAGGCGCCGTCCGTGGTCATCGCGACCGGCGGCATCGGCAAGTCCTTCAAGGTGACGTCGAACTCGTGGGAGTACACGGGCGACGGGCACGCGCTCGCGCTGCTCGCCGGGGCGCCGCTGCTGAACATGGAGTTCGTGCAGTTCCACCCGACCGGCATGGTCTGGCCGCCGTCGGTGAAGGGCATCCTGGTCACCGAGTCGGTGCGCGGCGACGGCGGGGTGCTGCGCAACTCCGAGGGCAAGCGCTTCATGTTCGACTACATCCCCGACGTCTTCAAGGACAAGTACGCCGAGTCGGAGGAGGAGGCGGACCGCTGGTACGAGGACCCGGAGAACAACCGGCGGCCTCCCGAACTGCTCCCCCGCGACGAGGTCGCCCGCGCGATCAACGCCGAGGTGAAGGCGGGCCGGGGCTCCCCGCACGGCGGGGTCTTCCTGGACGTGTCCACCCGGATGCCGGCCGAGGTGATCCGGCGCCGGCTGCCGTCCATGTACCACCAGTTCAAGGAGCTGGCGGACGTCGACATCACCGCCGAGCCGATGGAGGTGGGCCCGACCTGCCACTACGTCATGGGCGGCATCGCGGTCGACTCGGACACGGCGGCGGCCCGCGGGGTGCCGGGGCTGTTCGCGGCCGGTGAGGTGGCCGGCGGGATGCACGGATCCAACCGGCTCGGCGGCAACTCGCTGTCCGACCTGCTGGTCTTCGGGCGCCGGGCGGGCTGGCACGCCGCCGAGCACGCGGCCGCCCACGCGTTCGAGCGCCCCGAGGTCAGCGAGCTCCAGATCGACAGCGCGGCGGCGGAGGCGCTGCGGCCCTTCTCGGCGGAGGGTCCGGCCGGGTCCGCGGACGCCGGGCGGCCGCCGGAGAACCCGTACACCCTGCACCAGGAACTCCAGCAGGCCATGAACGACCTGGTCGGCATCATCCGCCGCGAGGCCGAGATGGAGCAGGCTCTGGAGAAGCTGGCCGAGCTGCGGGTGCGGGCGCGGCGGGCCGGGGTCGAGGGGCACCGGCAGTTCAACCCGGGCTGGCACCTCGCACTGGACCTGCGGAACATGCTGCTGGTCAGCGAGTGCGTGGCGCGGGCGGCGCTGGAGCGCACCGAGTCGCGCGGCGGCCACACCCGTGAGGACCATCCGGAGATGGACCGCCGGTGGCGCAACATCAACCTGCTGTGCCGGCCGGCCGACCCGACGGGCGGCCTCGCGGCCACCGACCCCGAGCGCGGCCAGATCGACCTCGTCCGGGAGACCACCGAACCCGTCCGCCAGGACCTGCTCGCCCTCTTCGAGAAGGAGGAGCTGGTCAAGTACCTCGCCGAAGAGGAGCTCTACGAGTGAGCAGCTACGAGGCCCGCTTCAAGGTATGGCGGGGGGACGTGGGGGGCGGCGGCCTGGAGGACTTCGCGGTCGAGGTGAACGACGGCGAGGTCGTCCTCGACATCATCCACCGCCTCCAGGCCACCCAGGCGCCCGACCTGGCCGTCCGCTGGAACTGCAAGGCGGGCAAGTGCGGCTCGTGCTCGGCCGAGATCAACGGGCGGCCGCGGCTGATGTGCATGACGCGGATGTCGGTGTTCACCCGCGAGGAGACGATCACCGTCACCCCGCTGCGGGCCTTCCCCGTCGTACGGGACCTGGTGACGGACGTCGGCTTCAACTACGAGAAGGCCCGGCAGGTGCCCTCGTTCGTGCCGCCGGAGGGCCTGGGGCCGGGCGAGTACCGGATGATGCAGGAGGACGTGGACCGCTCGCAGGAGTTCCGCAAGTGCATCGAGTGCTTCCTGTGCCAGGACACCTGCCACGTGGTGCGCGACCACGAGGAGAACAAGACGGCCTTCGCCGGGCCCCGCTTCCTGATGCGCATCGCCGAGCTGGACATGCACCCGCTGGACGCCGCCGCCGAGCGCGGGCTCGACCGCAAGAAGTCCGCGCAGGAGGAGCACGGCCTCGGCTACTGCAACATCACCAAATGCTGCACCGAGGTGTGCCCCGAGGGCATCAAGATCACGGACAACGCGCTCATCCCGCTGAAGGAACGGGCCGTGGACCGCAAGTACGACCCGCTGGTGTGGCTGGGGTCGAAGATCAGGAGACGGTCCTCGTAGCGGGGGCGCGCTCGCACCTCCCCTGACGCACCCCGGTCGCGCGGGCGCATACCTGCTCATACGCTCCGGAATGTGACGTCATCCTTGATCCGGGGCCGGCCGCGGCGCGCCCGCGCGCACATATCCGCGCTCGTGGTGCACACCCTGCTCGGCGCGCTGGTCGGGGTGACGTGGCTGGTGCTGCCCGGCATAGCGGTGGACAGCGGGCCGCAGCGGCCCGTGTCGGGCGCGCTCGGACAGCGGGACGACCGGGGGACGCACACAGCCGACCTCGTGCTCCCCGTGATCGCCGTGGTCGCGGCGGGGGCGCTGGCGAGCTTCGGGTTCTGGCGGCGCAGACGGCGGACCACCAGGCGTACGGCACCCGGCGGTGCGCCGGTTCCGGCTGGGGAGCCGCCCGACGAGGAGCTGGACGAGCGGGCCCGGGACGCGCTGGTCCGCGCGGACGGGTGGGTGCGGGTCAGCCGTGAGGAACTGGGGTTCGCCGAGGCCCGGTTCGAGAACGGGGCGCCGGAGGAGATCGAGGACGTCCGGCGGGCGCTGCGGGAGGCCGGGACCGAGCTGGCGGCGGCCTTCCGCATCCGCTGGCGGTACGAGCACGGGGTGCCCGGGGAGGGTGCGGCCCGCCGGCACGCGCTGGCGGGCGTCGTGGGGCGCTGCGAGGAGGCGGGGCGGCTGCTGGACGTGCGGGCCGCCGCCTTCGACACGCTGCGGGGGCTGGAGGAGGGGCCGGACGGCGGGCTGGGGGCCGCGCTGGCCGTCGCGGAGGGCCGGTTCAGGGGCCTGACCGCACGGACCGGGGAGGCCGAGGCGATCCTCCGCGACCTCGGCGAGCGCTACGCCGCCCCGGCGTCCGCCGCGGTGGTGGGGAACGTCGAACAGGCCAAGGACCGGCTGGTGTTCGCGACCACCCGGCTGAACCTGGCCCGGCAGGCCGCCGACGACGGGGACGTCGGGCGGGCGGCGAGCCGGCTGCGGGCCGCCGAGGGCGCCATCGCCCAGGCCGGGGCGCTCATCGACGGCGTCGAACGGCTCCGCAGGGAGCTGGCGACGGCCGCGGAACTGGTACCGACCGCGCTGACCGGCGCGGAGGCGGAGATCGCCGGCGCCCGCCGGGCCCTCGCCGGGGAGACCGCCGCCCACCCGGACGTCACGCCGGGCGAACTGCGCGCCCGCACGGGCCACGCCGACGTCGTCCTGGCCGGCGTACGGCAGGAGCTGGCCTCGGGGCGGCCGTACGACCCGCTCGGCCTGCTGCGGCGGATCGTACGGGCCGTGGCGCCCTTGGCCGCCGGGCACGCCGGGGTGCTCCCGGCCGCCGCCGCGGTCTGCGCGCGGGCGGCCGTCGCCGGGGCGGACGACGTCGTCACGACGCACGGGGCGGTGGTGGGATGCGCGGCCCGCACCCGCCTGGCGGAGGCGTTTCGCTGCGAGAGCGCGGAGGACCTGGCCGACCTCGTGACGGCCGACACGCTGGCGGAAGAGGCCCGCGCCCTGGCCGACCAGGACATCCGCCTCCACGGCCACACGCCCGAGCCCACCTCCGACCTGACCGCCGCGGCCACCGGCGCCCTCCACCCCGTACCGGGAAGCTATGGCGGCCCACGCACCGGCGCCCGACGTGGCAAGCCGAACGAGCCACGGTGACCTCGGCCGGAGCGCCCCGGGCGGCCCCGCCTCCGCCGTGCGACCGACCGACCGGCCGGATCGAGGTGACCGCACGGCCGTCAGGGAGGACCCCGCTCGTGACCACCCGGGCGACCACCCGGACACCGGCGAGAGAGGTGGGCCCAGGTGACCGCGGCCGGGTTCAGAAGAGGCTCAGGAGTGCCTCCGCCGGGTCCGTCAGGGTGGTTTCGCCGTCGGGGAGCGGGAGTTCGAACCACACCGTCTTGCCGCGGGGGGTGCGGCGGGAGCCCCAGGCCGCGCTGAGCAGGCCGACCAGCTGGAGGCCGCGGCCGCCCTCGTCCGTGTCGCGGGCGCGGCGGCGGCGTGGCTGGACGAGTCCGGCGTCCCAGACCTCGCACACCAGCGTGCGGTCCAGCAGCAGGCGGAGCCGGATCTCGCCCTCGCCGTAGCGCAAGGCGTTGGTGACCAGTTCGCTGACGAGGAGTTCGGTGGTGTCGACCAGCGCCTCCAGGTCCCAGGACAGCAGCCGGGCGCGGGCGTACTCACGGGCGCGGCCCACGCTGCGCGGCTCGCGCGGCAGCGTCCAGTCGCCGACCGAGTCGGCGGGCAGCCCCTGCACGCGGGCCATCAGCAGCGCGATGTCGTCCTCGCCGTGATGGGTGTCGAGGGTGTTGAGGACGTGGTCGCACACGTCCTCCAGCGGCCTCGACGGGTCGGTGAGCGCGCCCACGAACGCCTGGAGCCCCTCGTCCAGGGGATGGTCGCGCGATTCGACCAGTCCATCCGTGTAGAGCGCCAGCAGGGCGCCCTCGGGGAGTTCGACCTCCACCTCCTCGAACGGCTCGCCGCCCACGCCGAGCGGCATCCCCGGCGGCACGTCCAGCATCATCGCGTCCTCGCCGGGCTCGACGAGGACCGGCGGGAGATGGCCGGCGTTCGCGAAGGTGCAGCGCCGGGTCACGGAGTCGTACACGGCGTACACGCAGGTGGCGAGGTACACCTCGGACAGGTCCGCCTCCCGGGGCCGGCGGGCCGCGCGGGTGGCCTGCTGGACGCCGCCGGGGGCACCGAGCCCGCGCGCGATCTCGTCGAGCGCGGACAGCACCTCGGCCGGTTCGAGGTCCAGCAAGGCCAGCGTCCGTACGGCGGACCGCAGTTCGCCCATCGCGACCGCGGCGCGCAGTCCGCGTCCCATCACGTCGCCGACGACCAACGCGGTGCGGTGGCCGGGCAGTTCGATGACGTCGAACCAGTCACCGCCCACCTCGCTGTGCCGGTCCGCGGAGGCGTTGCCGGGCAGATAGCGGCAGGCGATGTCGAGTCCGGCGGCGACCGGGTCCCCCGGGGGCAGCAGCGACCGCTGCAGTATCAGGGCGCGTTCGTGCTCGCGCCGGTAGAGGCGGGCGTTGTCGATGCAGACCGCCGCGCGGGCCGCGAGTTCCACGGCGAGTTCGCGGTCGCGGTCCCCGAACGGCTCGCTGCCCTTCGTCCGGGCGAACTGGGCGAGCCCGACGACGGTGTCGTGGGCGACCATCGGCACGGCGAGCGTGGACTGCACGAGGCCGCCCTCCTCGCCGGGCACGTGCTGCACCCGGGCGGTGCGCAGGGCGTCCGCGCAGGGCGAGTTGAACGGGTAGTGGTGCACGCCGCCGACGGCGACCTCGGCGCCGCCGCCGACGAACGGCGCGTCGGAGACGGCGCTGGAGAAGGCGACCCGGCGCAGCTCCGCGCTGCCGTCGGCGAGGCCGGGCGGCGTCTCGTCACCGGCCAGCAGCCCCTGGTACAGGTCGACGGTGGCGAGGTCGCAGAAGCCGGGCACCACCACGTCGAGGAGTTCGCGGGCCGTGGTCTCCAGGTCGAGGGAGTTGCCGATGCGGGCGCCGGCGTCGTTCAGCAGGGCGAGGTTGCGCCGGGCGGCGGCCGCCTCGCGGGCGGCGGCGCGCCGGGCGGTGATGTCGATGCCCAGCCAGGCGATGCCGATGGGACGGCCGCTGCCGCTGTGCACCCGGTAGAGGTTGACGGACCAGTGGCGGCGCTCGTCGGAGCCCGGCAGGAAGCCGGTGACGTGCATGTCGGTGATGGAGTCGCCGCTCTCCAGGACACGGCGCAGGGTGGCCGCGACCCGCTCGGACTCGGGCCGGGCGAGGTAGTCGTGGACGCCCCGGCCGCGGTGGTCGTCGGGGGTGCCGCCGAACAGGGAGGCGAACCGCTGATTGGCGCGGCGCACCCGAAGATCGGTGTCGATCAGCAGGAACCCGAAGGGAGATTGACCGAAAATGGCCTGCGAGGCGGCCAGGTCGGTCTCCATCCGGCGCAGGGTCCGGACGTCGACGACGATACAGACGGCGGCCTTCTCCCCCTCCTCGGTCCGCGTCGGCATGACGTACACCTCGGCGAGGCCGTCCTTGCCCCGGCCGCCGCCGTCGGCGTCGTCCGGCACCCGGAAGGGGACCACGCCGGTCCACTCCCGCCCGTCCAGGATCTCGGTCATCTTCCGCTGGCCCTGCGCGCGCAGGTCGGGGTCGATGAACGCCTCGATGGGGTCCATGCCGACCGCGCGCTCGGCGGGGATGCCGAAGACCTGCTCGGCGCGCAGGCTCCACTGGTCGACCAGGCCGTCGGGGCCGATGGAGAAGGACGCGACCTTGATGTAGTCGTAGATCGAACCGGGCGGCTTGCTCTGCCACAGCGGCTCGCCCGGACGCGGCTCCTCGGAGCCGAAGCCGGTCGTGTCCGGGGCCTGGGGGCCGTGGGGTGCGCGGGCGTCCGGTGCGCCGGCCGCGGCTGAGACGGATGTGCCGTGGGAGGCGGGTGTGCCGTGGGAGGCGCGAGCGTCGGGGAGATCTCCCGCGGCCCTCGTCCCACCACTCTTCGACGGGTCCTCGGACTCCGTCGCCTTCGCTGGTATCTCGCTCACGCGAACCGTCCCCTCCAGCTCACCGCGTCCGGCACCGGTCACCGGCGGCGGCTGCCCGC
This sequence comes from Streptomyces sp. NPDC056628, assembly GCF_042792555.1. Taxonomy (NCBI): domain Bacteria; kingdom Bacillati; phylum Actinomycetota; class Actinomycetes; order Kitasatosporales; family Streptomycetaceae; genus Streptomyces; species Streptomyces sp. NPDC056628. The sequence goes on along the minus strand of NZ_JBHTWG010000005.1, from coordinate 55,795 downwards.
AGTATCCAGCACTACGGCCCCGCACAACACGGTGTTCACGATCACAGCACGGTCCCGATGCTTTTCGGTCCCCGCCGCGGAAACACTTCCAGTCTTCTAACCAGCGGACACGCCGTCGAATCACGACCGGCGTCACCCGTCACCGGCCGGAACCGGCCGCCGGCGTTCCGGGGGCGGACGGAGGGCGTCCGGTACGCCGCTGACGGACCGTGGGACGCGGGCGTCAGCGGGGGACCGCGAGTTCGAACCAGACCGTCTTGCCGCTGCCGCGTCCCGGCCGGGTCCCCCAGCGGCGGGAGGCGCGCGCCACGAGCTGGAGTCCGCGGCCGCTCTCGTCCTCGGCGTCGGCGCTGCGGGCGCGCGGCGGATCGGGCAGCGGGTCGGAGACCTCGACGAGCAGGACCCCGCCGTCCCCGGAAGGACGCACCAGGCGCACCCCGATGGGACCGGTGGCGTGCCGAAGGGAGTTGGTCACCAGTTCGCTGACCAGCAGGGCCGCGACATCGGCGAGACTGCCCAGCCCCCAGGCGAGCAGCCGGCCGCGCACGGCGGCGCGGGCCGCCCGGACGGCGTCGGCCTCCGCGGGGAAGGTCCATTCGGCGCAGTCGCCGTCGGTGTCGAGCACGCCGATCACTTCCCAGCCAGCGGGGGCCACTCCATGTCCGGTTTCATGGTGTTAATGGGCACATACCCGATATTCGGGCGACAGTATCGCGCCGGGCGGGGCAAGGGCGGAGGGCCGTCAGGGCGTCAGCCGCCGGGCCACCTCGCGGACGGCGGGCACGTCCTGCTCCAGCCAGTCGACGTCCCACAGCTCGCCGGCGTCGAGCCAGCGCAGCGCGTCGTGGTCCTCCAGGGGCCGCGGCGCCGGGCTGCCGGGCCGCAGGCGGGCCGTCCACACATGGAGGACGAAGGGGGCCCGCAGGGGCCAGGCGCCCGGGACGCGCTCCATCACCTCGGCGTCCACGCCGAGTTCCTCGCGCAGTTCGCGGGCGAGCGCCGCATCGGGCTTCTCGCCCGGTTCGACCTTGCCGCCGGGCAGCTCCCAGCGCCCGGCCAGGTCCGCCGGCGCGCTCCGGCGTGCGGCGAGCAGGCGGCCCGCGTCCAGCAGCGCGGCGCCGACCACGATCCGTTCCGTCATGCGCCGGAGCCTACGGGAGCGTGCACGGTCAGCGGTCGGCGCCGCCGCCGTTCTGCGTGATGCGCTCGACCCAGTACAGCTGCTTGTGTCCCCGGCCGTCGAGGCTGTCCGCGATCTTCTGGGCCTCGGCCCGTGTCGCGTACCGGCCGACGCGATAGCGATTGCCGTTGTCGTCCTGCCGGACGACGAGCCAGGGAAGAGTGATCGTGCTGTCGGTCATCGCGCCCCACTGCTCCTTCCCGCCCACGGCCGCCCGCGTAACGCTCGCGGCCTGTGCCGTGCCCCACCCGCTGAGGAAACCGCAATCCGCATATGCCCGAGCCTACGCCTAACCTTCACGGAGCGAATACGGCTTTTCACAAAGAGGTACGCAACCAGCCAAGCCGGGAGGGGCGCACGACGCGGAACGCGCCGTGCGCCCAAGGCCGTGCGTCCGTGCGCAGGCATACCGGAGACACCCGGCGCGACCTGCGGAAAAGATACGCAGGCAACAGGGCGCACCGGGGCGGGTGTTGTCAGCCCGTACAGGGCAACAGACGGGGTATGTGCGCTACTTCACTCGCGCCCGCGCGCTACTTGACCGGCAGGTGGTACGCGACGCGGTAGCGGTCGGCAGGGATCACCACGTCCGCCGTCTCCACCGGGCGGCCCGAGGCGTAGTACGTGCGCTGGAGGACGAGGACCACATGGCCGGGGACGCCGCCCAGCGCGTGCAGTTCCTCCGCGAGGCCGGGGCGGGCCCCGACCTCCTCGGTGACGTTGTCCACGACGACGTCGATGGCCGCCATCCGCTCGACGACGCCCATGCCGCCGAGGGGACCCTCCTCGGGGAGCATCACGGGCGTCCGGCCGGTGACGGCGAGGGGCTCCCAGGACGTGGAGAGCATCATGGGCTCGCCCGCCTCCCGGAACAGGTACCGCGTGCACATCACGCGCTCGCCCGGCCGGATGGCCAGCCGCTCGGCGACAGCACGGCCGGCCATCGACTGCTCGCTGCTGGACTCCCAGGTGCCGCGCACATCGCCGTCGGCCTGCTCCTGCCGGAACGGGGTGGCCCCGCTCGGCGGGCGGAAGCCGGAGCGGGCGATCCGGCGGGGCACGGGCCGCTCGCGCACGTAGGTCCCGGAGCCGGAGCGGCCCTCGACCAGCCCTTCGGCCATCAGGACCTTGCGCGCCTCCAGGGCGACGGTGTCCGAGACGCCGTACTCCTCGCGGATTCTGGCCTGCGACGGGAGGCGGGTGTGCGGAGGGAGTGAACCGTCGACGATCTTCTTACGGAGATCACCCGCGACACGCAGATACGCCGGCTGCTCACCGAAAGTCACTGGCCGCTCCCATCAGGTTGTACAGACAGCAACAGCCTGGCAACCAAGCGTTGCCCTGTGCAAGCAAAGGCCAGAGAATCACTCGATGTGATGACTTGTGGCGTCGGAGGGCTTTACGCAGGCAGTTTCTCCCCGTTATAGCCGCGCTCACACCTGAAGATCGCCCGCGTCCTCGCTCCCGCCCCCGCTGCCGGAGTCGTCCTCGTAGAACGGGACGGTGGTGTCCAGACCCAGAGCTTCGCGCGCGGTGACCGTCGTGGGGCCGTCCACGTACGCGTAGCCCCTCTCGTAGTGCGTGAAGTACGTGTCCGAGTCCTTCGCCGCGGCGGCCCGCGCCCACTCCTTGCGGGCGTCCGCCATCTCCTCGACCAGGTCGGCGACCGGCTTCCCCGCCCCGTCCGGCCAGCGGTGGCCGCGCAGCGCCGTGATCTGCTCGCCAAGCACCCGCTGCACGTCGCCGGCCCAGGCCCGGCTCGCGGCCAGGTCGTCGTCGGGGTGGTCCTCCGGCTCCTCGTAGAGCACCGCGTCGACGGCGTTGACCGCGTTCAGGAAGGCGACCTGGTCGGCGTCGAGCGTCGTGGCGTCGCCGCGCAGCGAGCCGGTCAGCCGGCCGTCCTTCTCGGTGCTGCCGAACAGGCAGGTCAGCTCGCGGTCGCCGAACCGCCAGCTCTGCGGGGTGGGGATGAAGTAGAAGACGTCCACGTCCTCCGGCACGCCCCAGGTGTCCATGGCGTAACCGTCGCTCAGCGCGTAGCACTTGTCGTCGGCGGTGCGGGACAGCTCGTCCTCGCCGGGGTAACCGCCGCCCGGCAGCGTCACCACCGCGAAGACCTCGCCGTCGTGCGTACCGGAGCAGGGCACCTTCTCCGCATCGAAGGTCTCCCCCTCCAGGGTGCCCGACGGGGTGTCGAAGCAGTCGCCCTTGTCGAGCGCGAAGGCGCTGCCGTCACCGTTCGCGGCGCTCTTGAAGCCGTCCCAGAAGTCGGCGGCGGCACCGGTGGACAGCGTCAGCGCCCACAGCGCCAGACCCACGGTCGACAGCACCGATCCGGCGATCGCCATGCCCTTGCCGCGCTCGCCCTTCCTCCGGATCTGCGCCAGCGCGATCAGTCCGAGCACCAGGCCGACGGCCGGCACGAAACACAGGATGCCGAGCACGAGGGAGCCGATCGCGAGACCGTTGACCGGCGCCTGCCCGCCGTAGGGGCCGTACGGGCCGTAGGCGCCCCCGTACGACGCCCCGTAGGGCGAGCTGGGGCCGGCGGCGTACGGCCCGTGGGGCGGTGCCGGTGGCCCGTACGGCTGCTGTGGTCCGGACGGCGGGGGTATCGACACGGCTACCGTGCTCCTGGTTCGGGCGGTGGGGCGGGGCGTACGACTGCGCGCATCGTAAGCGCGCCGCGAACCGGGACGGCATGGGGGGCGGCCGGGTTCACCAGCCGTCGCCGATGCCCAAGTCGGCGGCGAACGGCATGCCGTCGTGAGCGAACACCACCCCCACGAGACAGTCGTCCGACGCGGTCCGCCCGGCGTACATCCGTTTGTGAATCTGTCATCGGGGTCTTTGAAGCGCCTCGTCCTCGCGGCCGGCCGGGTCACGGGACCCTGGCTCCGCCGCGAGGACGAGGACGTGCGGGGTGGGACGACTGACCGGGCTAGAACTGCAGCGCCCAGGCGTCGATGCGGCCGGTGTCCTGGCGGGCGTTGTCGCTGACTCTCAGCTTCCACGTGCCGTTGGCCGTCTCGGACGAGGCGTCCACGGTGTACGTGGTGTCGATGTTGTCGGCGCTGCCGCCGGTGCCGTACGACTTCAGCGTGTAGGCCGTACCGTCGGGGGCGACCAGCTGGACCTGGAGGTCACCGATGTACGTGTGGACGATGTGCACCTCGACGGCGAGGGCCGAGGGCGCGTTGCCGGAGACGCCGGAGACCGTCACCGGGGACTCGACGGTGGCGTTGTCGGCGATGGCGTGGTCGGCGGTGTTCTCAAAGCGCGGTCCGGGCGGGGTGGTCGTGCCGCCGCCGACGTACAGCAGCCGGTCGGGCGAGCCCGTGCCGGGGCTGGTGACGACGCCGGTCGTGGCGGCCGCCGTCAGGGCCGAGGCGACCTGCGCCGGGGTGGCCGCGGGATTGTCGGCGAGGTAGAGGGCGACGGCGCCCGCGACGTGCGGGGTGGCCATCGACGTGCCCGAGATGGTGTTGGTCGCCGAGTCGCCGCTGTTCCAGGACGAGGTGATGGACGAGCCGGGCGCGAACAGGTCCAACGCGGTGCCGTAGTTGGAGTAGCTCGCCCTGGCGTCGGTGGAGGTCGTCGCGCCGACCGTGATCGCCTCGGCGACGCGGGCGGGCGACCGGGTGGAGGCGTTGGCCGACTCGTTGCCGGCGGCCACGGCGAAGGTGACGCCGGAGGCGATGGCGTTGCGTACGGCCGTGTCGAGGGCGGTGTCGGCGCCGCCGCCGAGGGACATGTTGGCGACGGCCGGCTTGACCGCGTTCCGGGCGACCCAGTCGATGCCGGCGACGACCTGGGCGGTCGTGCCCGAGCCGGAGTTGTTCAGCACGCGGACGCCGACGATCTTCGCCTTCTTGGCGACGCCGTACGAGGACCCGGCGACCGTGCCCGCGACGTGCGTGCCGTGGCCGTTGCCGTCCTGGGCGGTGTTGTCGTTGTCGATGGCGTCGTAGCCGTAGGAGGCGCGGCCGCCGAAGTCCTGGTGGGTGATGCGGACGCCGGTGTCGATGATGTACGCCGTCACGCCCTGCCCGGCCGAGTCCGGGTAGGTGTAGGAACTGTTGAGCGGCAGGTTCTTCTGGTCGATGCGGTCCAGGCCCCAGGAGGGCGGGTTGGGCTGGGTCCCCTCGACGTGGAACGTGCGGTTCTGGACGACGGAGGCGACGGCCGGGTCGGCGGCGAGCCGCTCGGCCTCGGTCTCGGACGCCTCGATCGCGTAGCCGTTGAGAGCCGTACGGTAGGTGCGCTCGATGCCGGCGCCGTAGCGCTCGACGAGGGCGCGGGCCGTCTTCGAGCCCGAACGGGCCTGGCCGGCCTTGAGGGTGACGATGTAGCTGTCGGCCACGGCGTTCGCCGCGCCCGCGTACTGGACGCGGCCCTCGGGGGCGGCCGCGGCGGGGAGCGCGGTGACGAGGCCCGCGGCGAGGACCGCGGTGGCCGCCGTGCTGAGCAGGGCCAGTCTTCGGCGGGTCGTGCGCTGGGGGGTACGCATCACTGCCATCTGAGGGTTCCTCCTCAATCGGTGGTGCGCCGGCGTGGGGTGGCACGGGAACGACGAAGAAAGGCATGATCATGTCAAGTTCAACGACGTCCGTGCGCCAGCCGAAAGATTGAGGCCTCCACAGGAATTGCACAAGAGCCCTGCGCGAGCGAGTCGTTGGGCGACCCGCCCACGCAGGGCGGAGGGACGAGCTTTCGCAGGACGCGGTCAGGCGTCGAACGCCGTCGCCCGCGCGCTCTTCTCCCAGGGCGCGATGTCCTCGCGGACCTGGTCGAGGTGGTTGAGGACGGCGCTCACACCGTCGTCCCCGAGCGGCAGCCGCAGCGGGGTGCGCTCCGCCTCCAGGGCGGCCACGATGAGGGCCGCCGCCTTCGCCGGGTCACCGGGCTGCGAGCCGTCGCCGCCCTCGACGAAGCCGCGCGTCTCGCTCACCTTCGGATACAGCCCGCAGTCCGCGCCGGCCCCGGCCCGGCCCGTCTCGAACAGCGAGGTGCGGAAGGCGCCCGGCTCGACGATCAGCACCCGGATGCCGAAGTCCGCGACCTCGTCCGCCACCTCGGACATGCCCTCCGGGGCGAACTTCGTTCCGCTGCGACCACTGGCTGGCGCTGGACGAGCGCGGCGGACGGCCCCCGCGCATCGGAGCCGAGATCGCGAGCACCGAGGAGACCTACGAGGCGCTGGTCGCCGGCCCCGGCGTCTGCCTCCTGGCCTCGGGCAACGCCCCTCTGATCACCCTCGGCGGCGTGGTGACCCGCCCGGTACGGGGCCTGTCCCCGGCCCGCTACGCACTGGCCTGGCGCCGCCCGGACGAGGCCCGCCCACTGGCACGGGCGTATGCGCGGGCCTGCGGGGAGGCGACGGGGCGGAGGTGAGCGCGGGATGAGGATGGGCGCAACGACGCGCGCTCGTCGTCGGCGTGGGCCGACGCGGCGGACCTGACCGGGGGAGCCCCGCGCAGCCGTCACGCGTCCTCGGTGGCCGGTTCCCGGGTCGTCGTGCCCAGGCGGGCCTGTTCCTCCTCGACGATGCGCCGGGCCAGGCCGAGGTCGGAGACGTCCACCGCGTCCGGGGTCGACTCGGCGACCGCGCTGCGGCGGGCGTAGGCGTCGAAGAGGCGGGACTTGTTCTCCAGGAGCCGGACCAGGCGCTCGTCCACGCCCTGCGTGCACAGCAGGCGGTGCACCGTGACCGAGCGGACCTGGCCCATGCGGTGGGCGCGGGCGACCGCCTGATGCTCGACGGTCGGCTTCAGCTGCGGCTCGCACAGGATCACCACGGACGCGGCCTGCATGTTCAGACCCACTCCCCCGGCCTCGATCTGCGCGAGCAGCACCGCGTGACCGGGCGCGGCGGCGAAGTCGTCCACGAGCCGCTGCCGGCGGGCGGGCGGCACACTGCCGGTGAGAGGGCCGAAGACGTGAGCCTCGCCGCTCTTGCCGAGCGCCTCGTGGACCGTGCCCAGGACGTCGCGGAACGCCGAGAACACCACGGCCTTGTGCCCGTTCTCGGCGGCCTCCCCGACGATCTCCCGCAACCGCCCCAGCTTCGCCGACCCCTCGGGCCGCGCGTACGCCGCCCTGCGCATGGCCATGAAGTTGCCCGCCCGCACGGCTTCCCGGTACGCCTCCTCGTCCTGCGCGCTGGGCTCCTCCCACTCGTCGGTGTGCTGGAGCGCGGGGAGTTCGGTGAGCACGTCCTGCTGGTTGCGGCGCAGATAGACGGGCGCGACCGCCTTGCGGAACGCCTTCGAGCCCGCGACGCCGTCGTGCTCGTCGACGCGCTCGGCGAGGTCCGGCTGCAGGATGCGCACCAGGCTGCGGAACTCCTCGACCCGGTTCTCCATGGGCGTGCCGGTCAGGAACAGCACGCGGTCACAGGTCCCGGCCCAGGTGGAGACGGCGCCGGCGCGGCGCGTGCTCGGGTTCTTGACGTAGTGCGCCTCGTCGACGACGAGCATGCCGAGCTCGCCGGTGCCGGGCGCCGGGAAGCCGCGCAGGGCGTCGAAGGTGGTGACGGCGACGCCGCCCCGCTCCCTCCAGTCGACGAACGCGTCCTGGCGGTCCGGGCCGTGCACCGGAGTCACCCGCAGCGTGCTGCGCCTCTCGATCTCCCGGGTCCAGTTGATGAGCACACTGGCCGGGCAGACCACCAGGAAGTGGGTCTCACCGCTCGCCGCCAGGTGTGCCAGCGCCGCGATGGCCTGGATCGTCTTGCCGAGCCCCATCTCGTCACCGAGGATCACCCGGCGCTGCGCGAGCGCGAACCGTGTGCCGAACGCCTGGTAGCCGCGCAGGGACACCCGGCGGTGGGTGTCGTCCAGCGACTGCGCCCGCACCCGGTCGGCCACCTCGTCCGGCAGGAAGCCCTCGGCGGCGGCCGGGTCGGGCGCGCGGCCCGAGACCTCGGCGAGCAGGCTGTAGTACTCGGCGGAGCGCAGCTCGAAGTCGACGAGCGCGGCCACGTCGGACTCCGGGCCGCGCAGCAGATCCACCGACGCCTGGGCCAGCAGCCCGGGCACGCCGTCCTCGCGCGCCCGCTCCGTCGCCGCGCGGATCTCCGCCACGGCCGCGACCGCCCGCTCCCGGCCGGCCCGCCCGGCGAGCAGCATGCGCACCCGCCCGGCCGCGGGGGCCGCCTCGGTCAGCAGCGGGCCGAGCCGCTTCACCAGCCCGGCCGCCGTCTCCACGGCCCGTCGCGCCTCGGGACCCGCCTCCACCAGCACGTTCAGGGCCGCGACCAGGGCGGTGGTCCGTGGCTCCGGCCGGTCCACGTCGATGTGCACGGCCACGGTGTCCCGTACGGCGTCGGCGATCCGGCGTGCGGCGGCCACCGTCTGGTCGGCGGTCTGCCGGCCGACACCGGGCAACTGCTGCAGCCGGTAGGAGCCCGCGTCGAGGACCTGCCCGACCGTACGGAAGCCGCCCTTCTCCACCTCGCCCAGCCGCAGCCGGCCCTCGGTGAGATCCTTCAGCCGGGCGACCGGGATGCCGTCCAGCTCACGCCGTACGAGGTCGTCGTGGATCGGCTTCAGCGCCGCGTGCACCGCGGCCACGGCCCGCGCGTGGTCGTCGGCCACCGCCCGCGCGGCCTCGTACAGCCGTCTGCCCCCGGCGACCGACTCCCGCTCACTGCGCCCCATCCCGCCCCGCCCTCCTGGCCCCTCCCGACGCGTCCCCGCATCCTGCCACTGGGAGCGGAGCGCCTTCCCACCCGGTGCGGCCACCGCGCTCTCGTGGCGCGGCCCCGCCGCGTCACGGCTTGCCCTCTCGACGTCGCCGCGGAGGTACGCCTCCGGCCTGGTGACCCCGCGCACCTCGTGACATCACCCGTACCGCGAAGCCCAGCCGGGACGGAGAAAGGGGCCAGGCGCGAACGCCTGGCCCCGGAGCCGGGGTTCGGGAGCACCCGCTACACGTTGAACCTGAACTCCACCACGTCCCCGTCCTGCATGACGTAGTCCTTGCCCTCCATGCGGGCCTTGCCCTTCGCGCGGGCCTCCGCGACCGAGCCGGTCTCCACCAGGTCCTCGAAGGAGATGACCTCCGCCTTGATGAAGCCCTTCTGGAAGTCGGTGTGGATGACGCCGGCGGCCTCGGGGGCGGTGGCGCCCTTCTTGATCGTCCAGGCGCGGGACTCCTTGGGGCCGGCCGTCAGATAGGTCTGCAGGCCGAGGGTGTTGAAGCCCACGCGGGCCAGGGTGGCGAGGCCGGGCTCCTCGGCGCCGACCGACTCCAGGAGCTCCATGGCGTCCTCCTCGTCGAGCTCGGCCAGGTCGGCCTCCAGCTTGGCGTTGAGGAAGATCGCCTCGGCGGGGGCGACCAGGGCGCGCTGCTCGGCCTTGAAGTCGTCGTCGACCAGTTCGTCCTCGTCGACGTTGAAGACGTAGAGGAAGGGCTTGGTGGTCAGCAGGTGCAGGTCGTGCAGGAGCTCCTCGTTGCCGGAGCCCTGGACGATGCCCGCGGAGAACAGGGTGTCGCCCTTCTCCAGGATCTCCTTGGCCTCCTCGACGGCCTTCACCTTGGGCGCGACGTCCTTCTTGATCCGCGACTCCTTCTGGAGGCGCGGCAGGACCTTCTCGATCGTCTGGAGGTCGGCGAGGATCAGCTCGGTGTTGATCGTCTCGATGTCGTCCTTGGGCGAGACCTTGCCGTCGACGTGGACGACGTTCTCGTCCTTGAAGGCCCGGATGACCTGGCAGATCGCGTCGGACTCACGGATGTTCGCCAGGAACTTGTTGCCCAGGCCCTCGCCCTCGGAGGCGCCGCGCACGATGCCGGCGATGTCGACGAAGTCGACGGTCGCCGGGAGGACGCGCTGGGAAGCGAAGATCTCGGCCAACTTCGTCAGGCGCGCGTCCGGGACGCCCACGACACCGACGTTGGGCTCGATGGTGGCGAACGGGTAGTTGGCCGCCAGCACGTCGTTCTTGGTCAGGGCGTTGAACAGGGTCGACTTGCCGACATTCGGCAGACCGACGATTCCGATCGTGAGCGACACGTTGCGACTTCCCGTACGTGAGAGGAGAGGACTGGGGTTTGTGGCCGATCCACCAGTCTACGGCGTGCCGGGCCCGCCCCGGGCGTGCCGTCGAACACCTGGCCAAGGTGCGCCCCCGGGCGTGTCCGTCGCCCGCCGCACCCCGTGCCGCGGCCTAGGTTGGTGCGGTGGAGCGGCACAGCGCGCGACCCGCCGGGCACGGACCGCCACGAGGTACGCGGTTCCACGGGGGGTGAGGGCGGGTAGGCGCCACGCGAGCGGGATGCGGATGTCGAGGTGGACGGGGACACGGTGGAGCGGGGCGAGGGCCGGACGAGGCGCGGCGAGGGCGGGATCGTGCCCGGCGTGGGCGAGCGTGACGCGGGGGGTGGCAGCGGCGGGGCCGGACGGCGGTCCGCCTGGCCCGCGCGGTCCCGTTCCGGAGGGGCCGGAAGCGCGGTCTCCCCGTCCGCACGGTCGCCGCAGGGCCTGCCCCGGTCGGCGCGGGCGGCCTCGGCGGCACGGGATCCGCGGCCGCCGCGGCGGGGCGCCACCCGGCCGGCCCCGGCCACGCGGCCTGTCGCCCAGCGCCGGCCCGTCCCCTCACGCCCCGCCGGGGCGGTACGGCGGCCGGGACCTGCCCCGGTGCCGTCGTCCGCCGGGCGGCTGCCCGGTCCGCGACTGACCGGGCTGGGCAGCGGGCTGTTCTGCGGGGCGGCGATGCTGCTGCTCGGTTTCCTCGACTCCGCGCTGTCCGGCTCGCTCGGCCTGTACAGCGTGCTGTTCCTGCCGGTGTGCGTGCTGACCGCGCTGTGGGTGCGCGAGGGCGACCTGCTGACCGCCCCCGTGGTCGTGCCGAACGCGTTCGCCCTGGGGCTGCTGCCGGCGGCCGACCACGGCGGCGGCTTCGGCGGTCATCTGATGGGCCTGGTGACCGCCCTCGCGACCGAGGCCGGGTGGCTGTACGGCGGGACGCTGCTCGCCGGAGTGGTCGTCCTGGTGCGCCGGGTCCGCCTCGTGGCGCGGCGCGCCGCGGCCCGGGGCCCGGCGGACTGACGGCCGCTACTCGGCGACCGCCGTCTCCGCCGCGTGCATCGCCGCCCCCACGATCCCCGCGTTGTTCTGCAGCTGCGCCGGGACGATCTCCGCGCGGATGCCCTCGATGTGGGGCAGGAACTTGTGGGCCTTGCGGCTCACGCCCCCGCCGATGATGAACAGCTCGGGCGAGAAGAGCATCTCCACGTGCGCGAGGTACTTCTGCACGCGGTGGGCCCAGTGCTCCCAGGTCAGGTCCTCGTCCTCCTTGGCCTTGCTGGAGGCGCGCTTCTCCGCGTCGTGGCCGTGCAGTTCGAGGTGACCGAGTTCGGTGTTGGGGACCAGGCGGCCGTCGAGGAACAGGGCGCTGCCGATGCCCGTGCCGAAGGTGAGCAGCAACACCGTGCCCTTGCGGCCGCGGCCCGCGCCGAAGTGCATCTCGGCGACTCCGGCGGCGTCCGCGTCGTTGACCACCGTCACCGGCAGGCCGCCGAGGCGCTCGCTGAACAACGCGCGCGCGTCGGTGTCGATCCAGCTCTTGTCGACGTTCGCCGCGGTGCGGATCGTGGACCCGTCGGTCACCACACCGGGGAAGGTGAGCCCGACCGGGCCGGTCCAGCCGAAGTGCTCGACGACCTGGCGCGCAGCGTCGGCGACCCCGTCGGGGGTCGCGGGGTGCGGGGTGAGCACCTTGTGGCGCTCCTGGGCCAGGTCGCCCTTGTCGAGGTCCACCGGGGCGCCCTTGATCCCGGATCCGCCGATGTCCAAACCGAAGATCTGCATAGCCCTACGTTACGACGGACGTCTGACGGTCACTCACCGGTCGGGGAACCGGTGCGCTCGGCGATGAGCGCGGCCGCCTCCTCGCGCAGGTCGCGGCGCAGCTCCTTCGGCAGGGAGAACGTGATGGACTCCTCGGCCGCCTTGACGATCTCGACGTCCTCGAAGCCGCGCTGCGACAGCCACTCCAGGACCTGCTCGACCAGCACCTCCGGCACCGAGGCGCCCGAGGTGACGCCGACCGTGCCGACGCCCTCCAGCCAGGCCTCGTCGATCTCGTCGGCGAAGTCCACCAGGTACGCCGCGCGGGCGCCCGCCAGCTTGGCGACCTCCACCAGCCGCTTGGAGTTGGAGGAGTTGCGGGAGCCGACGACGATGACGAGGTCGGCCTCGGCGCCCATCTGCTTCACGGCGAGCTGACGGTTCTGCGTGGCGTAGCAGATGTCGTCGCTGGGCGGCGAGATCAGCTGCGGGAACTTCTCCTTGAGGGCGTCGACGGTCTCCATGGTCTCGTCGACGGAGAGCGTGGTCTGGGAGAGCCAGACGACCTTGGACTCGTCGCGGACCTCGACCTTGGCGACGTCGCCGGGGCCGTCCACGAGCTGGATGTGCTCGGGGGCCTCGCCGGAGGTGCCGATGACCTCCTCGTGGCCCTCGTGACCGATGAGGAGGATGTCGTAGTCCTCGTCGGCGAACCGGACCGCTTCCTTGTGGACCTTGGTGACCAGCGGGCAGGTCGCGTCGATGGTGGCGAGCCTGCCGCGGGCGGCCTCCTCGTGGACCACGGGGGCGACGCCGTGGGCGGAGAACATCACGATGTTGCCCGGCGGCACCTCCTCCGTGCGCTCGACGAAGATCGCGCCCTTCTTCTCCAGGGTCTGCACGACGTACTTGTTGTGGACGATCTCGTGCCGGACGTAGACCGGAGCGCCGTACTGCTCCAGGGCTTTCTCGACGGCGATCACGGCGCGGTCCACACCCGCGCAGTAGCCACGGGGGGCGGCGAGCAGGACACGGCGGCCAGGCGAAGCAGTCATGCGTCCCATCGTAAGGGTGCGTGCGCCGCCCCGAAGATCGCCCGCCTCCTGGTGGGGTGTGCGGGGCGGGAGGCGGCGCGCGGGGCCGGTGTCCGCGCCGTTCAGCGGAACGGGGGGTGTTGTCGGTGGCGGCCGTTACGCTCGCCGCATGGCTGTGAACACGTCGCCCGAGTCCCCGCTGCCCGTCGGTGAGGTGTCCCGGCTCATCGGGGGGTGGATCGACCGGCTCGGCGCGGTGTGGGTGGAGGGGCAGATCACCCAGCTGTCGCGGCGGCCCGGCGCGGGGGTGGTGTTCCTGACGCTGCGCGACCCCTCGTACGACATCTCGGTGAGCGTGACCTGCTACCGGCAGGTGTTCGACGCGGTGGCCGACGTGGTGAGCGAGGGCGCGCGGGTCGTGGTGCTCGCCAAGCCCGAGTGGTACGCGCCGCGCGGGCAGTTGTCCCTGCGGGCCGCCGAGATCAAGCCGGTCGGCGTCGGGGAGCTGCTGGCCCGGCTGGAGATGCTGAAGAAGTCCCTGGCCGCGGAGGGGCTGTTCGCGCCGGAGCGCAAGCGGGCGCTGCCGTTCCTGCCGCAGCTCGTCGGCCTGGTGTGCGGGCGGGCCTCCGCCGCCGAGCGGGACGTCCTGGAGAACGCGCGGCACCGCTGGCCCGCCGTCCGCTTCGAGGTGCGCAATGTCGCGGTGCAGGGCGTGCACGCGGTGCCGCAGGTCGTGCAGGCGGTCAAGGAGCTCGACACGCTCGACGCCGTGGACGTGATCATCGTGGCCCGGGGCGGCGGCAGCGTGGAGGACCTGCTGCCGTTCTCCGACGAGCAGCTGGTGCGGGCCGTGGCGGCCTGCCGGACGCCCGTCGTGTCCGCGATCGGGCACGAGCCGGACAACCCGCTGCTGGACCTGGTCGCGGATCTGCGCGCCTCCACGCCGACCGACGCCGCCAAGAAGGTCGTCCCGGACGTCGGCGAGGAGTACGAGCGGGTGCGGATGCTGCGCGACCGGGCGCGACGGTGCGTGGAGGCGTACGTCGAGCGGGAGGAGCGGGGGCTCGCGCACGCCCTCGCGCGTCCGTCGATAGAGGATCCACACCGGATGATCGACGAGCGGGCCGACCAGGTGGCCTCGCTCCTGGACCGCGGCCGGCGGTGTCTGGGCCATCTGCTGGACCGGGCGGCGTCCGAGCTGACGCACACGCACGCGCGCGTGGTGGCCCTGTCCCCGGCGGCGACGCTGAAGCGCGGGTACGCCGTGCTGCAGCGGGACGACGGGCATGTGGTGCGCGACCCCGGCGAGGTGGCCGCGGACGAGGTGCTGCGGGCCCGGGTCGCCGAGGGCGAGTTCTCCGTACGAGTCGACGCAGGAAGCGATGCATAGGGTGGGCGCATGACCGGCAAGGTGGAAGAGGCCCTCGGGTACGAGCAGGCCCGGGACGAGCTGATCGAGGTCGTAGGGCGGCTGGAGGCGGGCGGCACGACGCTGGAGGAGTCGCTCGCGCTCTGGGAGCGGGGCGAGGAGCTGGCGAAGGTGTGCCGGCGCTGGCTGGACGGGGCGCGGGCGCGCCTGGACGCGGCGCTCGCCGAGGAGGAGGCCGAGGACGGGCAGGAGAAGAGCGGCGGCGGGTGACGCCACCCTGACGTCCGGTACGAAGGGGCGGGCCCTGTGAAGCGGATCACCGGGGCCCGCCCCTTTGTTGAACGTTGAACTTGTCTCGCGTACTGTCGCTCGCGTAAACGGTCCCCGGTCCGCTTACGCGTGCCGCGCGGCCCCCGTGCGGTACCCCCACGACGCACCACCGAGAAGGTTCCGCATGTCTCTCGTCCTCGACCCCACCGCTCAGGACCTGCTGTTCCGCGAGGCCCGCACCGCGAACTCCTTCACCGACGAGCCGGTGACCGACGCACAGGTCCAGGCGATCTACGACCTGGTCAAGTACGGCCCGACCTCCATGAACCAGTCCCCGCTGCGCGTCACGCTGGTCCGCTCCGCCAAGGCCCGCGAGCGCCTGGTCGAGCACATGGCCGAGGGCAACCGGCAGAAGACCGCCACCGCCCCGCTGGTCGCGATCCTCTCCGCCGACAACGAGTTCCACGAGGAGCTGCCGGCCCTCTTCCCCCACTTCCCGCAGGCCAAGGACGCCGTCTTCGGCGACCGCGTGGTCCGCGAGAACAGCGCCGCGCTGAACGCCACCCTCCAGGCCGCCTACTTCATCGTCGGCGTCCGCGCCGCCGGTCTGGCCGCCGGCCCGATGACCGGCATCGACTTCGAGGGCGTCCGCAAGGAGTTCCTGGACGACGACCACACCCCGCTGATGATCGTCAACATCGGCCGCCCCGGCCCGGACGCCTGGCACCCGCGCTCCCCGCGCCTGGCGTACGACGAGGTCGTCACCACGATCTGACCCCGCGCGCGGCCACCGCGGGCCGCCCGCCCATGACGAAGGCCCCCGGCATCACCTCGCCGGGGGCCTTCGCCGCGCTCAGGGGGTCACTCGGCGCGCAGGGCCTTCGCCATCTCCGTCAGCTGGCCGAACGAGCCGGTCCCCGCGACCACGGTCGTCGCGCCGTCCTCCCGGGACACCAGGGCGTCGTAGCGGCCGCCGGTGTAGCGGGTCCAGGTGCGGTCGCCGATCCGCTCGGTGACGTCCGTCCTGCGGGCGCCCTGACTGGCCTGCTCGATGAAGTCGGCCGGCTTCTCCGTCGACTGCTGGAGCTGCACATAGCCGCCGTTCGGGGTGTGATAGCCGAGGTGCCAGGCGTCGAACTCGTCGGCCTGGAACCGCACGGAGGTCGGCTTCCAGCTGTCGGGCAGCCCCTGCGGCGCCGCCACCGGGTAGGACGCGGCCCGGCGGGCCGTGAGCAGCTCGACGCGGTAGTCGACCCGCGGAAGGTCGGGCGTGCCGTCGTCATGCGGCACGAAGAGATAGACGACTCCCGCCGCGAGCACCGTCACCCCGAGGGAGAGGACCATGTTGCGGACCGACTTCTGCTTAACCTTCGAACCAGCCACGCCCCTATCGTCGCAGGTGCCCGCTCTGCTCATCCGTGGGGCCCCCTGCTCATTCTGTCCGCCCGGGGATAGAGTCAGGTCCGTCACCCTCATCCGGCCGTCGTCGTATCAGAAAGGTGCGCTCCGATGACCGAGAATCATCATCATCTGCCGTCCGAACTCGAAGTACCGAGCGAGGCCCCCGACCGCAACCTGGCCCTGGAACTGGTCCGTGTGACCGAGGCGGCCGCGATGGCGGCGGGTCGCTGGGTCGGCCGCGGCGAGAAGAACGGCGCCGACGGCGCCGCGGTGCGCGCCATGCGGACCCTCGTCCACACCGTCTCGATGAACGGCGTCGTCGTCATCGGTGAGGGCGAGAAGGACGAGGCGCCCATGCTCTTCAACGGGGAGCGGGTCGGCGACGGGACCGGGCCGGAGTGCGACATCGCCGTCGACCCGATCGACGGCACCACGCTCACCGCCAAGGGCATGCCCAACGCGATCTCGGTGCTGGCCGCGGCCGACCGGGGCTCGATGTTCGACCCGTCGGCCGTCTTCTACATGGACAAGCTCGTCACCGGCCCCGAGGCCGCCGACTTCGTCGACATCAACGCCCCCGTCGAGGTCAACATCCGCCGGGTCGCCAAGGCCAAGCGGTCCACCCCGGAGGACGTCACCGTCGTCATCCTCGACCGGCCCCGCCACGAAGGGATCATCAAGGAGATCCGGGACGCCGGCGCGCGCATCAAGCTGATCTCCGACGGCGACGTCGCCGGCTCCATCTACGCGCTGCGCGAGGGCACCGGCGTCGACATGCTGCTCGGCATCGGCGGCACCCCCGAGGGCATCATCTCGGCCTGTGCCGTGAAGTGCCTCGGCGGCACCATCCAGGGCAAGCTGTGGCCCAAGGACGACGAGGAGCGGCAGCGGGCCATCGACGCCGGGCACGACCTGGACCGCGTCCTGATGACGGACGACCTGGTCGCCGGGGACAACGTCTTCTTCGTCGCGACCGGCATCACCGACGGAGAGCTCCTGCGCGGGGTGCGCTACCGGTCGGAGACGGCGACGACCGACTCGATCGTGATGCGGTCGAAGTCGGGGACGGTGCGCCGGATCGAGTCCGAGCACCGGCTCAGCAAGCTGCGGGCCTACAGCGCCATCGACTTCGACAGGGCGAAGTGACGGCACAGCGGTCCCGCTGAGCGGCGAGGGGCGCCCCCGGTGCGGAGGGGGCGCCCTTTCGCGTCGTGTCTCAGCCGGCCTGGGCTATGCGGTTCGCGGCGCCCACCGTCTTCTTCAGCTCCATCTCGCGGCGGCGGCGCCGGGCGAGGACCACACGGCGCTCGGCCGCGGTGAGTCCGCCCCACACGCCGTACGGCTCGGGCTGGAGCAGCGCGTGCTCGCGGCACTCGACCATGACCGGACAGCGGGCGCAGACGCGCTTGGCCGCCTCCTCGCGGGACAGGCGGGCCGCGGTGGGCTCCTTGGAGGGGGCGAAGAACAGGCCCGCCTCGTCGCGCCGGCACACCGCTTCGGTGTGCCACGGGGCGTCCTGATCCCTGTCTCGCGCTGGCACCCGCTGGGCCGGAACGGCAGCTACCTGCAGGGACGAATGCGGCGGTTGCAGCACGGTCTACTCCTGACGACGGCTTCGGGAGCGAGCGACGATGCGACAAGGTCTACCCGCTGTACGCGCGCCTATGCGAGGAGTTCCGAACCGCTGGAGCCCGGGCCGCCCCGGACGCCCCGGCGTGCCGGACGGGCCGCGGGAACCGGCCCGTCCGCTTCACGGCCGTCCATGCTCCAGGTGCCGGCGCACACTCCGGTCGACCTTGCGGTGCACACGGTCCAGGATGTCCGCGACCAGCTTCCCGCGCCGCGGCCGGCCCTCGATGCTGCCGAGCACGGCCCAGCCGTCGACGTGGACGACCGGCGCGTCCGGGTCCTCCGCGTCGAGGTGGTCCACCTCGAAGGAGCCGAGGACCCCGCCGCCGGTGCCGCGCAGCGACACGTTCTCCGGGACGCGGACCTCGACGCTGCCGAAGACCGAGAACGCCCGGATCACGATGTGCTGGTACGGGAAGAGGGCCTCGCTGAGGTCGATCTCCACGCTGCCGAACACGGCGTACGCGTGGATACGGCGGCCGGCGCGCCAGCGCCCCTTGCGCACGGCGCTGCTGAACACGGCGACCATGTGGTCGTCGGCCTCGGCCGGGACCGGGGCCGGTACCGGGCGCGCGGCGGCCGGGTCGGCGCGGCGCGGATGCCCGGCCGGAAGGTCCCGGACGAACACCTCGAGCTCGCCGACGGTCCTGGCCGCGAGGACGCCCTCGACCCGCTCGGCGTGCTCGTCGGCGGTCAGGCGCCCCTCGGCCAGGGCGTCGCGCAGGATGTCGGCGATGCGGTCACGGTCGGCGTCGGAGGCGCGGAGCTCGGCGGCGGGAGCGGGCGCGGTGCGCTTCTGAAGGTCCACGGCAGCAGCGTACCGAAACACGATAGATCGCGATACCCCTCGGTCGGGTCGTCCGGCGGTCACCGAACTGAGCCTTACCTCACAGGCTCGCCGTCAGAGGCAGGTTCTAGGCTGGTGGACGCTGCCAACGGAGGCCAGCCGCCGTCTGTCGAGTGAGGAATGGGCGAGATGCCGAGTAGTACCCCCCCACCCAGCCCCGGGTTCGCGTACACCGATCTGCTCCCCATGGGAGAGGACACCACCCCGTACCGGCTGGTGACCTCCGAAGGTGTCTCCACCTTCGAGGCCGACGGGCGGACCTTCCTCAAGGTGGAGCCCGAGGCGCTGCGCAAGCTCGCCGAGGAGGCCATCCACGACATCCAGCACTACCTGCGCCCCGCCCACCTCGCCCAGCTCCGCCGCATCGTCGACGACCCCGAGGCGTCGGGCAACGACAAGTTCGTCGCCCTGGACCTGCTGAAGAACGCGAACATCGCGGCCGCGGGCGTGCTCCCGATGTGCCAGGACACCGGCACCGCGATCGTCATGGGCAAGCGCGGCCAGAACGTGCTGACCGAGGGCGGCGACGAGGCGGCCCTCTCGCACGGCATCTACGACGCGTACAAGAACCTCAACCTGCGCTACTCGCAGATGGCTCCGCTCACCATGTGGGAGGAGAAGAACACCGGCTCCAACCTCCCGGCGCAGATCGAGCTGTACGCGACCGACGGCGGCGCCTACAAGTTCCTCTTCATGGCCAAGGGCGGCGGCTCGGCCAACAAGTCGTTCCTCTACCAGGAGACCAAGGCCGTCCTGAACGAGGCCTCCATGATGAAGTTCCTGGAGGAGAAGATCCGCTCCCTCGGTACGGCCGCCTGCCCGCCGTACCACCTGGCCATCGTCGTCGGCGGCACCTCCGCCGAGTACGCGCTGAAGACCGCCAAGTACGCCTCCGCGCACTA
Organism: Streptomyces sp. NPDC056628; assembly: GCF_042792555.1. Lineage (NCBI taxonomy): Bacteria > Bacillati > Actinomycetota > Actinomycetes > Kitasatosporales > Streptomycetaceae > Streptomyces > Streptomyces sp. NPDC056628. The sequence goes on along the minus strand of NZ_JBHTWG010000005.1, from coordinate 36,368 downwards.
CCTGGACGAGATCCCCGCCGAGGGCTCCGAGCTGGGTCACGGCTTCCGCGACAAGGAGCTGGAGGAGAAGGTCTTCGAGCTGACGCAGAAGATCGGCATCGGCGCGCAGTTCGGCGGCAAGTACTTCTGCCACGACGTGCGCGTGGTGCGCCTCCCCCGGCACGGCGCCTCCTGCCCGGTCGCCATCGCCGTGTCCTGCTCCGCCGACCGCCAGGCCGTCGCGAAGATCACCGCCGAGGGCGTCTTCCTCGAGCAGCTGGAGACCGACCCGGCGCGCTTCCTGCCGGACACCACCGACGACCACCTGGACGAGTCCGGGGACGTCGTCAGGATCGACCTGAACCAGCCGATGGACACCATCCTGGCCGAGCTGACGAAGTACCCGGTCAAGACCCGCCTGTCCCTCTCCGGCCCGCTGGTCGTGGCCCGCGACATCGCGCACGCCAAGATCAAGGAGCGGCTGGACGCGGGCGAGGAGATGCCGCAGTACCTCAAGGACCACCCGGTGTACTACGCCGGTCCCGCGAAGACCCCCGAGGGCTACGCGTCCGGCTCCTTCGGCCCGACGACGGCCGGCCGCATGGACTCCTACGTCGAGCAGTTCCAGGCCGCGGGCGGCTCCAAGGTGATGCTCGCCAAGGGCAACCGCAGCAAGCAGGTCACCGACGCGTGCGCCTCCCACGGCGGCTTCTACCTCGGCTCCATCGGCGGCCCCGCCGCCCGTCTCGCCCAGGACTGCATCAAGAAGGTCGAGGTCGTCGAGTACGAGGAGCTCGGCATGGAGGCGGTCTGGAAGATCGAGGTCGAGGACTTCCCGGCGTTCGTCGTCGTCGACGACAAGGGCAACGACTTCTTCCAGGATCCCGCGCCCGCGCCCACCTTCACCTCCATTCCGGTACGCGGCCCCGGACTCGCCTGAGCCGTCCGTGACGAATCGCCTCCACGGGGAACAGTGGTCGGGGTGCCGGCGCTGTGACACGTGGAGGTGATCGTCGATGACCGACGAGCAGGACAGGACCGAGTACCGCACCGAGCACGACTCGATGGGCGAGGTGCGGGTGCCCGCGCACGCCAAGTGGCGGGCCCAGACCCAGCGGGCCGTGGAGAACTTCCCCGTCTCCGGGCAGCGCATCGAGCGCGCCCACATCGAGGCGCTCGCCCGGATCAAGGGCGCCGCCGCGAAGGTGAACGCCCGGCTCGGGGTGCTCGACAAGGACGTCGCCGAGGCGATCCAGGAGGCGGCCGCGGAGGTCGCCGAGGGCCGTTGGGACGAGCACTTCCCCGTCGACGTGTTCCAGACCGGGTCAGGCACCTCGTCCAACATGAACACCAACGAGGTCATCGCCACCCTGGCGACCGAGCGGCTCGGCCGGGACGTGCACCCGAACGACCACGTCAACGCCTCCCAGTCGTCCAACGACGTCTTCCCCTCCTCCATCCACATCGCGGCCACCGCCGCCGTCACCCGGGACCTGATCCCGGCGCTGGAGCACCTCGCCGCGGCCCTGGAGCGCAAGGCCGGGGAGTTCAGCGACGTCGTGAAGTCGGGGCGGACCCATCTGATGGACGCCACGCCGGTGACGCTCGGTCAGGAGTTCGGCGGGTACGCGGCCCAGGTGCGGTACGGCGTCGAGCGGCTGCGGGCCTCGCTGCCCCGGCTCGCCGAGCTGCCGCTGGGCGGCACGGCCGTCGGTACCGGCATCAACACCCCGCCCGGTTTCTCCGCCGCCGTCATCGAGGAGGTGGCCCGGGCGACCTCGCTGCCGCTGACCGAGGCGCGCGACCACTTCGAGGCGCAGGGCGCCCGGGACGGCGTCGTGGAGACCAGCGGGCAGCTGCGGACCATCGCGGTCGGGCTGACGAAGATCGCCAACGATCTGCGCTGGATGGCGTCCGGGCCGCGCACCGGGCTCGCCGAGATCTCCCTGCCCGATCTGCAGCCGGGGTCGTCGATCATGCCGGGCAAGGTGAACCCGGTCATCCCGGAGGCCGTGCTCATGGTCGCCGCGCAGGTCGTCGGCAACGACGCGACGGTGGCGACGGCGGGCGCGGCCGGCAACTTCGAGCTGAACGTGATGCTGCCGGTCATCGCGAAGAACGTCCTGGAGTCGGTGCGGCTCCTCGCGAACGTCTCCCGGCTGCTGGCCGACCGCACGGTCGACGGGATCGTCGCGCACCGCGAGCGGGCCCGGGAGTACGCGGAGTCGTCGCCGTCGGTCGTCACGCCGCTCAACAAGTACATCGGGTACGAGGAGGCGGCCAAGGTGGCCAAGAAGGCCCTCGCCACGCGCCGCACCATCCGCCAGGTCGTCCTGGACGGCGGGTACGTGGAGCGCGGCGACCTGACCCTGGAACAGCTGGACGAGGCCCTGGACGTGTTGCGGATGACACGGCCGTAACGCCGGTCACGAAGGCGTGAACCGTGACCCGTCTCGCAGCGTCGTATGCCTGGGGCACCTAATATCTGTGCATGGCAGACGGCGGGTCGGTGACGACGGAAGTGGAAGCGGGCGGGTCGACGGGCTCCTGGGCCCCCGGATCGCACATCCTGTGGCGGTACCGGGAGAACGCGGGCCGGCGCTTCCACATCGCGCGTCCCGTCACCGTCGTACGCGACGACGAGCGGTTGCTGGCGGTGTGGCTCGCGCCGGGCACGGAGTGCGTCAAGCCGGTGCTGGCCGACGGGACGGCCGTGCATCTGGAGCCGCTGCGGACCCGGTACACCAAGCCGCGCGCCGTCCAGCACGGCCGCTGGCTCGGGACCGGGGTGCTGAAGCTGGCCCGGCCCGGTGAGCCGTGGTCGGTGTGGCTGTTCTGGGAGCCGGGCTGGCGGTTCAAGAACTGGTACGTGAACCTGGAGGAGCCGCTGACCCGTTGGGCCGGCGGGGTGGACTCCGAGGACCATTTCCTCGACATCTCGGTCCACCCGGACCGCAGTTGGCACTGGCGGGACGAGGACGAGTTCGCGCAGGCCCGGCGGGACGGACTGGTGGGCGAGCGGCTGGCCGGGCGGGTGCGCCGGGCCGGGGAGGCGGCGGTGGAGGTGATCCGCGCGTGGGGGCCGCCGTTCTGCGACGGCTGGCAGAACTGGCGCCCCGATCCGTCCTGGGCTGTACCTTCTTTGCCTGAGGACTGGGACCGTACGCCCGCGCGGCTGTCTACATGAGACTCTTGATGCGCCCCCCTGCAAGAAACGTAGGATCGTCCTCCGCAAGGGCGCGCGGAGACAACTGACGGACGAAGCGCCGGGCTTGACCGATCGTCACCGAGGGGCGGCAGGATGTGAGCGAGGGTTACCAGGGCGACGCCGGCACGGACCGGCGCCGGCACCGCACCGGTGGCACAGGAACTGCCTGTGGTCACGTGGGATTTCCGTTCCTGGGACATGTATTCCGGGTATCGGAGTCTCGGCGGGACGAACTGCACGCGTGGCGCGCGGCCCCGGACGGATGGATTCGAAAGGCGTGACGGAGCAGCCGACCTCCTACGAGCGCCCCGAGGCGGGCGTCGACCCCGCGGAGCCCCGCGGGGCGCTCACGCGTGCCTCGGGGCCCCGCGCCGCGTCGGCGCGCCCCTCCGGTGGCGGTGCCGCGTTACCCGCGCAGGCGCGCACCGGAGAGACCCCTTCCACGCCGGGCACCACCGCACCGTCCGGCCCGAGCAAGGAGCCCCCAGTCATCGTCGGCAACGGTCCCGAGCATGCGCAGCCCTCCGTCGCCGAGCCCGACGCGCACCGGCCACGGCCCGCACCGGAAGCGATTCCTCCGCAGCCGGGCGCCGAGCAGCCCCCGGCGTCCGCCGAGCGGCGCACGGGCCAACCGGTGCAGCCGGGCCGTCCCACGCCGATGCGGCGGGACGGGGACCGGCTGCGTTTCGTGGGCGCCGCCACGCGGCGGATCGCCCGCGGCCTGGACCTGGACGAGATCGTGATGGGGCTGTGCCGGGCGACCGTGCCGACGTTCTCCGACGCGATCCTCGTGTATCTGCGGGACCCGCTGCCGGTCGGTGACGAGCGGCCGACGGGGCCGGTGGTGCTGCGGCTGCGCCGCACGGACCGCATCCCGGAGGAGCGGGACACCGAGGGCTTCCTGCCGCCGGCGCCGCCGGTGGAGCCGGCCGAGCTGGCCGGGCTGTCGTCGGTGACGGCGGAGCTGTGCGAGGTGCGCCCGGGGGGCGCGCTCGCCGAGGTGCTGCGCGGGGTGCGCCCGGTGTTCGCGGACGCGCCCGCCGCGCGGGCCGCGCTGCCGGAACTCCTCGGCGAGGAGAGCGAGTCGATCATCCCCGACGGGCAGCGCGCGATCCTGGCCCCGCTGCGGGGCCGGCGCCGGGTGATCGGCGCGGCGGTGTTCCTGCGCCGGCCGGAGCGGCTCGCGTTCGAACCGGACGACCTGCTGGTCGCGGCCCAGCTGGCCACGCACAGCGCGCTGGGCATCGACAAGGCGGTGCTGTACGGCCGTGAGGCGTACATCGCGGACGAGTTGCAGCGCACGATGCTGCCGGAGACGCTGCCGCGGCCGACGGGGGTGCGGCTCGCCTCGCGCTATCTCCCGGCCGCGGAGACCGCGCGGGTGGGCGGTGACTGGTACGACGCCATCCCGCTGCCGGGCAGCCGGGTGGCGCTGGTCGTGGGTGACGTCATGGGGCACTCCATGACGTCGGCCGCGATCATGGGCCAGCTGCGGACGACGGCGCAGACCCTCGCGGGTCTCGATCTGCCGCCGCAGGAGGTGCTGCACCATCTGGACGAGCAGGCGCAGCGGCTGGGCACCGACCGTATGGCGACCTGCCTGTACGCGGTGTACGACCCGGTGTCGCACCGCATCACGATCGCCAACGCGGGCCATCCGCCGCCGGTCCTGCTGCATCTGGGCGGACACGCGGAAGTGCTGCGGGTGCCGGCGGGCGCGCCGATCGGCGTCGGCGGTGTCGACTTCGAGGCGGTGGAGCTGGACGCGCCCGCGGGGGCGACGCTGCTGCTGTACACCGACGGTCTGGTGGAGTCGCGGCTGCGCGACGTGTGGACCGGGATAGAGCAGCTGCGGGAGAAGCTCGCCGCGACGGCGCAGCTCACCGGCGCGGACCATCCGCCGCCGCTGGAGGCGCTGTGCGACGACGTGCTGGACATGCTCGGTCCCGGTGACCGTGACGACGACATCGCGCTGCTCGCCGCCCGGTTCGACGGGATCGCGCCGAGCGATGTGGCGTACTGGCATCTGGACCCGGAGGACGCGGCGCCGGGACAGGCCCGCCGGCTGGTCCGGGGGGCGCTGGCGGGCTGGGGGCTGGAGGAGCTGAGCGACTCCGTGGAGCTGCTGGTCAGCGAGATCGTGACCAACGCGGTCCGTTACGCCTCCCGTCCGGTGACGCTGCGGCTGCTGCGCACGGATGTGCTGCGCTGCGAGGTCGGCGACGACGTGCCGCAACTGCCGAGGCTGCGGCAGGCGCGGGCCACGGACGAGGACGGGCGCGGGCTGTACCTGGTGAACCGGCTGGCGCGACGCTGGGGCGCGACCCGGCTGAGCACCGGCAAGGTGGTCTGGTTCGAGCTGAACCGCGGCTGAGCGCCGCGTCCCCGCAAGGACGCGGCACCGCCGGGATCTACTCCGCGGCGTCGGGCTTGACGGGGTCCAGGGTGACGTCGCCCGTGGGCCGGCCCGTGGGGTCGGTCGTGGGCTTCTGGGTGGTCGGCTCGTCCGTCGGCTCCTGGGTGGTGGGCTCGTCGGTCGGCTCCTGGGTGGTGGGCTCGTCCGACGGTTCCTCCGTGGTGGGCTCGTCGGAGGGCTCCTCGGTGGTCGGCGTCTGCGACGGGGTCGGCGTCCAGGTCGGCCGGACGCCGGCGCCCTGGTCGGTATCGAGGCTGAACCGGGCGTCAGGCTGCGTCACGCCGAACATGTACGAGGCCCAGATCCGCGCGGGGAAGCCGCCGCCGTTGACACGCGGGAGGCCGCCGGCGCCGTACATCTTGGTCTGGCTGTGGGTCTTGGCGTCCTCGCCGAACAGGCCGACCGAGGTGACCAGGTCGGGCGTGTAGCCGGTGAACCAGGCGGACTTGTTGTCGTCGGAGGTGCCGGTCTTGCCGGCGACCTTCTGCCCGCTGCGCTTGGGGTTGTTCGCCACGGCGTCGCGGGCCGTGCCGTCGTCGACCACCCCGGTCAGGACGGAGGTGACGGTGTCCGCGGCGCGGCGGGAGAGGACGCGTTCGCCGATGGGGTCGGCGATGTCGACCTGGCGGGTGTTGTGCTCGGCCTTCTTGAGGATGCCGGGGGTGACCTTCTTGCCGTGGTTGTCGAGGGTGGCGTACACGCCGGCCATCTGGAGCGGGCTGGCGCCCATGGTGCCCAGGGTCTGGGCGGGCACGGCCTGGGCGTCGGCGGTGTCCATGCCGAGCGCGTCGGCCACGTCCATGACGTCCTTCATGCCGACGTCGACACCCAGCTGCGCGAAGACGGAGTTGACGGACTTGTTCATCGCCGTCTGCACGGTGATGTCGCCGTAGTCCCGGTCGTCCTCGTTCTGCGGGGCGAACCCGACCTTGGTCCCGCCGTCCACGACGGGGCGCTTGCTGGTGCCGTCGTAGACGGTGTCGGCGGTGATGGGGTCGCCGTCCTGGGTCTGGGCCGCCTTCTCCAGGGCGGCCGCCAGGATCACCGGCTTGAACGTGGAGGCGGGCTGGTAGTCGGTGCGGGTGGCGTTGCTCGTGTAGTGCTTGAAGTAGTCCACGCCGCCGTAGAGGGCGACGATCTTCCCCGTCTTCGGGTCGACGGAGACGGCGCCTGCCTGGACGTTGGCGTCGACCTTGCGCTTCTTCGGGTCGAGCTTGCGGGTGAGTTCGGCCTTGACGGCCCTCTCCAGGGCGGCCTGCCGCTTCTTGTCGACGTTGAGGGTGATGGTCCAGCCCTGGTCGACGACGGCTGCCTCGGCCTGGGAGCGGGTGAGGCCCTGCTGCCGCATCAGCTGGTCCTCCAGCTGGCGGTTGGCGAGCTCGATCAGGTAGCCCTTCTGGCCCTCGCGCCCGGCGGCGGGCTTGGGCTCCCTGGGCTCCGGCAGCTTGGTCATGCTCTGGCGCTCGGAGCGGTCCAGCCAGCCTTCCTCGACCATGTTGTCCAGCACGTAGTTCCAGCGGTCGGTGACGAGCCTCTTGCCGGTCCCGGACGCGGTCGCCCAGTCGTACTGGCTCGGCGCCTGGAGCAGGGCGGCGAGATAGGCGCCCTGCTGGACGGTCAGCTTGTCGGCGTCGACGCGGTAGTACGCCTGGGCGGCGGCCTGGATGCCGTACGCGCCGCGGCCGTAGTAGCTGGTGTTGATGTACCCGGCGAGGATGTCGTCCTTGGACATCTGGCGGTCGACCTTCAGGGAGATGACCATCTCCCTGAGCTTGCGGCTGACCGTCTGCTCCTGGCTGAGGTAGTAGTTCTTGACGTACTGCTGGGTGATGGTCGAGCCGCCCTGCGCTCCCCTGCCCATCACGGTGTTGAGCAGACCGCGGGCGGTGCCCTTCAGGTCGATGCCGTGGTCGCTGTAGAAGCTCTTGTTCTCGGCGGCGACGAAGGTGTACTGGACCCTCTTCGGGACCTTGGACAGGTCCACGATCTCGCGGTTGACGTCGCCGGCGCGGGCGAGGACGCTGCCGTCGCTGTACTTGTAGACGTTGCTCTGGCGCTGCGCGGCCTGGGCGGCGGCGTTGTCGCCGGGGACGTCGACGTACAGGTAGAGGGCGAAGAAGGCGCCGATGACCAGCAGGCAGGTGCCCAGGAAGGTGCCGAGGACCTTCTTCCAGGTGAACAGCCGGCGTATGCGGCCCTTGCCACCCGTGTTCCTGCCGCCCGCGCCCTTGGCGGCGCGGCGGGCGGCGGCGCGGCCCCCGCCGGCGTCGGACGGGGCGCCGACGACGGTCACCGAGGGGTCGTCCCCGGCGTGCGGGGGCACTCCGGGGGAGCGCCGGGGCGCCGCGCGACGGCCACCACGCTGCCGCGCTCGTCTCTCTTCCGCTCGTCCCATGGCTCCGTTCCGCTCCGTTCCGCTCCGCGTCGCTTGGGCGCGCGTGCTCCTGACACCCGGGTTCGCCGCTTCCGGTCAGCTCCGAAAGCTAACACCGGAAGTTGTGACAAAGGGCGGCTGATCCGGGCTTTTGCGGACGTGACAATCAGCACCCACCCAACGGAACCGACGGCTCAGGGGGCTTCAAGGTTGCCCGCGGAGGGTAATCTGCTATCAGTTAGCTAGTCGTATGACATCATTTACACGAACGGGGGCACCACCATGCCGAACGACAGGAACGACACGGCGACGGCCGCCACGGCCGACGTGCCGGAGATGCCCGCGCCGCGGGTGCGCGAGGTCGCCGCCCACAGCATCGGCGGCGGGCTCGCCCTGCTGCTGGGCCTGGTCGGGCTGCTGGTGGGCGCGGGGCTGATCGCCGGCGCCACGGCGGTCACCGGGGACGGGGGCAGGGCGGCCCTGATCGTCGCCGGCGTCCTGGTCGCGGTCGCCGCACTGCTCGCGATGTCCGGGCTGAACATGGTCGCGCCGGGCGAGGCCCGGGTGGTCCAGCTCTTCGGCCGCTACCGGGGGACGATCCGGCAGGACGGCCTGCGCTGGGTGAACCCGTTCACCTCGCGCACGAAGATCTCGACGCGGGTGCGCAACCACGAGACGGCCGTCCTGAAGGTCAACGACGCCTACGGCAACCCGATCGAGCTGGCCGCGGTCGTGGTGTGGCGGGTCGAGGACACCGCGCAGGCCACGTTCGAGGTGGACGACTTCCTGGAGTTCGTCTCGACGCAGACCGAGGCGGCCGTGCGGCACATCGCCATCGAGTACCCGTACGACGCCCACGACGAGACCGGCCTCTCGCTGCGCGGCAACGCCGAGGAGATCACCGAGAAGCTGGCCGCGGAGCTGCACGCGCGCGTGGAGGCCGCCGGTGTGCAGATCATCGAGTCGCGCTTCACGCATCTCGCGTACGCTCCCGAGATCGCCTCCGCGATGCTGCAGCGCCAGCAGGCCGGCGCGGTCGTCGCGGCCCGCCGGCAGATCGTCGACGGCGCGGTGGGCATGGTCGAGGCGGCACTCGCGCGGATCTCCGAGCGGGACATCGTGGAGCTGGACGAGGAGCGCAAGGCGGCGATGGTGTCGAACCTGATGGTGGTGCTGTGCGGCGACCGGGCTCCGCAGCCGGTCCTCAACACCGGGACGCTCTACCAGTGACGGCTTCCGCCGGGGGCTCCGCCCCGCAGGGTCGGCCGCAGCGCAAGCAGGTGCTGCTGCGGCTCGACCCGGCCGTGTACGAGGCGCTCGCCCGCTGGGCGGGCGACGAACTGCGTTCCGCCAACGCGCAGATCGAGTTCCTGCTGCGGCGCGCGCTGGCCGAGGCGGGCCGGCTGCCCGGTGAGACCCGGCCGATCCCGCGCCGGGGCCGGCCCCCCGCTCGGCCGCCCGAGGCGCCGTAGCAGAACCGTGACAATGGGCCCTCACCTGGGCTTTCACACCCCCCGCCAACAACTGCACACCGTGCGTATACATGCCGGGTATACACCCCGTGTAGTGTCCTCGGCATGTCCATCGGTCACACCCTTCTAGGGCTCCTGGAGTCAGGCCCCCGTCACGGCTACGACCTGAAGCGGGCCTTCGACGAGAAGTTCGGTCACGACCGGCCGCTGCACTACGGCCAGGTCTATTCGACGATGTCCCGTCTGCTGAAGAACGGCCTCGTCGAGGTCGACGGCATCGAGCCCGGAGGCGGGCCCGAGCGCAAGCGGTACGCGATCACCGACGCCGGGGTCACCGACGTCCAGCGGTGGCTCGCGACCCCGGAGAAGCCGGAGCCGTACCTCCAGTCGACCCTCTACACCAAGATCGTCCTCGCCCTGCTGACCCGGCGCGACGCGGCCGACATCCTCGACACCCAGCGCGCCGAGCACCTGCGGATGATGCGCATCCTCACCGACCGCAAGCGCAACGGCGACCTGGCCGACCAGCTGATCTGCGACCACGCGCTCTTCCACCTGGAGGCCGACCTGCGCTGGCTGGAGCTGACCGCCGCCCGTCTCGACAAGCTGGCGGAGGTGGTGGTCAAGTGACTCCGCCCCCCGGCTCCCTGCTCGCGGCCTCCGAGCTGCGCAAGGCCTACGGCCCGACCCTCGCCCTCGACGGCGCGGACTTCTCCATCCACCCCGGCGAGGTCGTCGCCGTCATGGGCCCCTCCGGCTCCGGCAAGTCCACGCTGCTGCACTGCCTGGCCGGCATCGTCCCGCCCGACTCGGGGTCCATCGTCTACAACGGGCGCGAGCTGGCCACCATGAACGACGCCCAGCGCAGCGCCCTGCGGCGCTCGGAGTTCGGGTTCGTGTTCCAGTTCGGCCAGCTCGTCCCCGAGCTGACCTGCGTCGAGAACGTCGCCCTGCCGCTGCGGCTCAACGGCGCTCCCCGCAAGGAGGCCGAGCGGACCGCGCTCACCTGGATGGAGCGCCTGGAGGTCGACGACCTGCGCAAGAAGCGGCCCGGCGAGGTCTCCGGCGGTCAGGGGCAGCGCGTCGCCGTCGCCCGCGCGCTGGTCACCAGCCCGCGGGTGCTCTTCGCCGACGAGCCGACCGGAGCGCTCGACTCCCTCAACGGCGAGCGTGTGATGGAGCTGCTGACGGACGCCGCGCGGTCCACCAACGCCGCCGTCGTGCTGGTCACGCACGAGGCGCGGGTCGCCGCCTACTCCGACCGCGAGATCGTCGTGCGCGACGGCAAGTCCCGGGACATGGAGCGCGTCGTATGAACCTGCGTCAGTGGGCCAGGGATCTCGGCATGGGGGTCCGGTTCGCCTTCGTCGGCGGCCGCGAGGGCTGGGTCCGTGCCCTGCTGACGGCCGTCGGCGTCGGCCTCGGTGTGGCGCTGCTGCTGCTCACCACCGCGGTCCCCAGCATGCAGTCGGTCCGGCACGAGCGGGAGACCGCCCGCGCCGACGTCGACTACAGCCGACAGGACACGAAGGCGAACGACCACAGTCTGCTGATCGCGGACGTGGACACGAACTGGCGGGACAAGGACATCCGCGGCCGCGCCCTGGAGCGCGAGGACGCGAAGGCCCCCCTGCCGCCGGGCGTGGACAGCTTCCCCGCGGTGGGTGAGATGGTGGTCTCCCCTGCCCTCGAACGGCTCCTGAAATCGGACGACGCCGCGCAGCTGCGTGAGCGGCTGCCCGAGAAGATCGTCGGCACCATCGGGGAGAGCGGGCTGATCGGCTCGCAGGAACTCGCCTTCTTCCGGGGCGCCGACGGTCTCGTGAAGGCGATCGACGGTGCCCGGGTCGCCCGGATCGACCGGTTCGGGGACACCAGCCCCGCCAAGGTGGAGACCGACCCCGTCCTGCTGCTGCTGGTCATCGTCGTCTTCGTGGTGCTGCTGATGCCGGTGGCCGTGTTCATCGCCGCGGCCGTCCGCTTCGGCGGCGAGCGGCGCGACCGGCGGCTGGCCGCGCTGCGTCTGGTCGGCTCCGACGGGCGCATGGTCCGCCGGGTCGCGGCCGGCGAGGCACTCGCGGGCGCCGTGCTGGGCCTGGTCTTCGGCACCGTGTTCTTCCTCGTCGGCCGCCAGGTCGCGGGCTCCGTCGAGGTGTTCGGCATCAGCGTCTTCCCGAGCTATCTGGACCCCTCCCCCGCGCTGGCCCTGCTCGTCGGCATCGCGGTGCCCGCGGCGGCCGTGGTCGTCACCCTGTTCGCGATGCGCGGCGTGGTGATCGAGCCGCTCGGTGTGGTGCGCACGGCGAAGCCCTCGCGGCGCCGGCTGTGGTGGCGGCTGCTGATGCCGCTCGGCGGTCTGGCGATGCTGTGGCCGATGATCGGCCAGGGCCGCAGGAACGGCACCTTCAACGCGTACCTGGTGATCGGCGGTGTGCTGCTGCTGCTCATCGGCGTCACCACCCTGCTGCCCTGGGTCGTCGAGGCGGTCGTCTCCCGGCTCGGCTCGGGCGGGGTGGCCTGGCAGCTCGCCGTCCGCAGGCTCCAGCTGAGCAGCGGCACGGCGGCCCGCATGGTCAACGGCGTCGCGGTGGCGGTGGCCGGTGCCATCGCGCTGCAGATGCTGTTCGCCGGCGTCGAGAGCGACTACACGAAGGCCAGCGACAAAGACGTCACCCGGGCGCAGATGCAGGTGTCGCTGTCCCGGCAGGGCGAACTCGGTCCGGCCGTGGAGCGGTTCCGTGACACCCGGGGCGTCAAGGGGGTCTTCGCCTACGCCCAGGGCTACATGGGCGACAAGCGCAGCGAACCGGACATCGGTGTCGAGCTCAGCGTCGGCGACTGCGCCTCGCTGCGCCAGGTGGCCGTCCTGCCCTCCTGCCGGGACGGTGACGCCTTCTACGTCGCCGACTCCGAGTGGGACCAGACCACCCCGAAGCTGGCGAGGCAGCCGGGCCGGACGATGTACCTCGACCCGTCGTACGAGGGCAGTCCGCGGCACCAGGAGATCGCCTGGAAGATCCCGGAGGGGATGCGGCCGGCCCACTCGCGCGAGGACCTGACGGGCGGCGAGCGCGGCGGCTTCCTCCTCACGCCCAAGGCGCTGGACCCGTCGGCCGCGCCGGCACTGCGCGGCCAGGTGTACCTCCAGCTCGACGACACCGTGGCGAACGTGCACGACCTCGTGCGGAACGCGGCGGTGGCCGCCGACCCGCTGTCGTACCCGATGAACTGGTACGCCACCGAGACGTCCAAGCGCTACGCCACCATCCGCACCGGTCTGTTCGTCGGCGCCGTCTGTGTCCTGACGCTGATCGGGGCCAGCCTGCTGGTCTCCCAGCTGGAGCAGCTGCGGGACCGCAGGAAGCTGCTGTCGTCGCTGGTCGCCTTCGGCACCCGGCGGCGGACGCTGAGCCTGTCGGTGCTGTGGCAGACGGCCATCCCGATCGCCCTCGGGCTGCTGCTGTCCGCGGTGGTGGGCGTGACGCTGGGCGCGGTCCTGCTGAAGATGACGGACACGCCGGTCACGGTGGACTGGGCGAGCATGCTGTCGATGACGGGCGTCGGCGCGGCCGTGATCATCGTGGTGACCCTGCTCAGCCTGCCGCCGCTGATGCGGTTGATGCGCCCGGACGGCCTGCGCACGGAATGACGCCCCACCCGTCCCGGCCCGCGGCCGCACCGCCTCGCGCGGTGCGGCCGTACGCGCGCGGTGACCCGTACGGTCGCCAACCCGTGCCAGGATCGGTGGGGTACGCCGTCCCCTCAGGAGTGAGAGCCATGTCCCTGGACTCCCTGAAGTCCCGTCTGCCGGGCTACGCCGACGACCTGAGGCGCAACCTCGACGCCGTCCTCGGCCGTTCCGGCCTCACCACGCAGCAGCTGTGGGGCACGGTGCTGGCCACCGCGATCGCCTCCCGCTCCCCCGTCGTACTGCGCGAGCTGGCGCCGGAGGCGAAGGCGAAGCTGTCGCCCGAGGCGTATACGGCGGCGAAGTCCGCGGCCGCCGTGATGGCGGTGAACAACGTCTTCCACCGCACCCGGCACCTGCTGTCCGACCCCGGGTACGGCACCCTGCGCACGGGCCTGCGGATGAACGTCCTCGGTGACCCGGGGGTGGCCAAGGTCGACTTCGAGCTGTGGTCGCTCGCCGTGTCCGCGATCAACGCCTGCGGTCTGTGCCTCGACGCGCACGAGCGGGTGCTGCGCAAGGCGGGCGTGGACCGGGAGACGGTCCAGGACGCCTTCAGGATCGCGTCGGTGGTCCAGGCCGTCGGCGTCACGCTGGACGCCGAGGACGTGCTGGCCGGCATCGAGTAGACGCCGGCCGTCCGCTCACCCCTGAGGCGCCGGCTCCCCTTCGGCTGCCGGACCCCCGGCGGGATCGTCCACGGCCTCGACGGGCTCGCCCGCGGGCCCGGGGACGGCCGGTGCCGGCGGGGCGTGACCGCCCGCCAGGTCCATCTCCTCCGAGTACCGCCGCAGATAGCCCACGATCGTGTTCGTCACCGCCACCAGCGGTACGGCCACCACGGCGCCGCCGATCCCGGCCACCATGCCGCCGGCCGCCACCGCCAGCACGACCGCCAGCGGATGCACGCGGACCGCGCGGCCGAGGATGAACGGCTGGAGGATGTGGCCCTCGATCTGCTGGACCGCGAGCACCACGACGAGGGTCATCACGGCGGTGAACACGCCCTGGGTGACCAGGGCCACGACCACCGCGAGCGCGCCCGACGCCACCGCGCCGACCAGCGGGATGAAGGAGAACAGGAAGATGAACACGGCGAGCGGGACGGCCATCGGCACGTCCAGGAAGTAGATGCCGATGCCGATGAACACGGCGTCGATGAGGGCGACCACGACCGTGCCGCGCACATACGCCGTGAGCGTCGCCCAGGCCCGCGGTCCGGCGCCCGCGACACCGGGCCGGGCGGCGGCCGGGACCAGCTTGAGGGTCCACTGCCAGATCCGCTTGCCGTCGTAGAGCAGGAACAGCGTCGAGAAGACCGACAGCAGGATGCCGGTGAGGGCCTCGACGATGACCGTCACGCCTTCGAGGCCGGCCGAGGTGATCTCGTCGGTGTTGGCGCCGACGGCGTCCCGCAGGTTCTCCGCGATCTCGTTGATCTGCTTGTCGGTGACGTGGAACGGGCTGTTCAGCAGCCAGTTGCGCAGTTCGTCGATGCCGTCCTGGATCTGGTCGGACAGGTCGTCGATGTTCTCCATGACCTGCCAGGTCACGAACCAGCCCATCAGCCCGATGACGACGAACCCGAGGATCGCGGTGAGGGCGGTGGCCAGTCCGCGCGGGACCCCGCGCCGGGTCAGCCAGGCCACCGAGGGCTGCATCAGCGCCGTCAGGAGCAGGGCGATGACGAAGGCCAGCACGACGAGCTGGACGGCGCTGATGACACGCATCAGCACCCAGACGGTCCCGGCGAGGACCAGCAGCCGCCAGCCCGCCTCCGCGGCGACCCGCATGCCCCACGGCACGGCGTGGGCGGGGTCGGGCCGCGGGGGGAGGGCCCCGGGCGGCTGCTCGGAGCGCCGCGGTGCCGTGCCCGGGGACGCCGGGGCGTCACCGACCGCGGGCCGGGCGGACGGCCGTCCGGACGGGAGGTCGTCGCTCTCCCGCTCCGCCGCGGCACGGCGTTCGTTCAACCGCTCGCTCATTTCGGTCAGTCCGGCACCGAGCCGGCCGAGCCACCCTGGCACTTGTGACATGATCCGTCC
The DNA here is from genome assembly GCF_042792555.1 of Streptomyces sp. NPDC056628. Taxonomy (NCBI): domain Bacteria; kingdom Bacillati; phylum Actinomycetota; class Actinomycetes; order Kitasatosporales; family Streptomycetaceae; genus Streptomyces; species Streptomyces sp. NPDC056628. The sequence goes on along the minus strand of NZ_JBHTWG010000005.1, from coordinate 21,186 downwards.
TCTTCCCCCGTCCGTGTGCACCACTCCTCCCCGGAGCCGTCGGTTCGACGCTACAGGGGCGGCGCGCGGCAACGCGAAAGCCCCTCACCTGAAGACGGTGAGGGGCGTTGCGGGGTTGAGCGGGGCAGCGCCTAGTACCAGTGGTTGGCCTGCCAGAAGCTCCACGCGCCACAGGGGCTGTCGTAGCGCGAGTTCATGTAGTTCAGGCCCCACTTGATCTGGGTGGCCGGGTTCGTCTGCCAGTCCGCGCCGACGGACGACATCTTCGAACCGGGCAGCGCCTGGAAGAGACCGTAGGCACCCGAGGACGGGTTCACGGCCTGGTAGTTCCAGCTGGACTCGTGGTCCACGATGTTGCTGAAGCACTGGAACTGGTCGGCCGGCACCATCTGACGCGCCATCGCCTGGATCTGCGCGACCGTGTAGGAGCCCTGGACCGGGAAGTCGGCGGACGACCGGGACGCCTTGGCCTCGGCGGCCTCGCGCTCCTTGGCTTCCTTAGCCGCCTTCTCTGCCTTCTCGGCGGCTACCTTCTTCTCGATCGCGCTCTGGGCGGCAGCCTTGCGGGCCGCCTCCTCGGCGTCCTTCTTGGCGCTCGCGTCCGCGGCGATGGCCTGGACATCCGCCTGCGCCGACAGGGACTCCGTCTGCACCTGGGCCTGCTGGCCCGCGGGTATGTCCGCGAGGAGCGTCGTCTCGGCTGCCGTCGCCTCGGCGTCGTTGGTCTGCGCGGTGCTGCCCGAGGCAACGCCGACGACGCTTCCGACAGCGGTGACCGCGGTGGCCGAGGCCACTGCGAATCCCCTGACCGAAATCGGACTCACACGGTTTCCTTCCAGCATCGCCCGCTTCGGTGACCCTGGCGGACGCAATCGTGCCCCTGACGCTGGCCTCCCAACTGCGGGGTCACGGGAGGCGCGGACCCGCCGGGCAACTCCCTTGCGGGGAGCAGCGCGTGTTGGCTCGGGCGGCATACGACGTCGCTATGCAGTTGGTGTGGTGCTGCTGTGGCGCCGTACCGCTGGGGGCACGGCTGTGTCGTATGCGGGGCCTGACAGGAGTGAGACTCTGCCGCACCCGGACGCCGCAAGGCAATTCTGTCTTGCGTGTGAAAGCTCACACGCCGTTTGCCCCTGGGCTTTTCCGGAAAGCGGCACACGCCAAGGCGCCGCCCGGCTAGGCTCTTCGCCTTTCCGGACGGCGCCAACTGACGCGTAACCGCTATGAAGTTGGGCAGCCCTCCACAGGTCCGCGCAGACCCGTCAGATCTGTCCGTCCTCGAGCATTTCGGTCACAAGGGCGGCGATCTGGGACCTCTCGGACCGGTTCAGCGTGACGTGGGCGAACAGAGGGTGTCCCTTCAGCTTCTCCACGACGGCGACCACCCCGTCGTACCGGCCGACACGCAGGTTGTCCCGCTGCGCCACGTCATGGGTGAGAACGACCCGCGAGTCGGCGCCGATCCGGGACAGGACGGTCAGCAGAACGTTCCGCTCCAGGGACTGCGCCTCGTCCACGATGACGAACGCGTCGTGCAGCGAGCGTCCGCGGATATGGGTGAGGGGAAGCACCTCCAGCATCCCTCGTGCGGTGACCTCCTCGATGACCTCGCGGCTGGTGACCGCGGACAGCGTGTCGAAGACCGCCTGTGCCCAGGGGCTCATCTTCTCGGCCTCGGTGCCGGGCAGATAGCCGAGCTCCTGCCCGCCCACCGCGTACAGCGGCCGGAAGACCATCACCTTCTGGTGCTGCCGGCGCTCCAGCACAGCCTCCAGCCCCGCGCACAGCGCCAGCGCCGACTTCCCGGTGCCGGCCCGGCCGCCCATGGAGACGATGCCGACGTCCGGGTCGAGGAGCAGGTCCAGCGCGATCCGCTGCTCGGCGCTGCGCCCCTTGATCCCGAACGCCTCGCGATCGCCGCGCACCAGACGGACGTTGCCGTCGGGGGTGACCCTGCCGAGCGCCTTGCCGCGCTCGGAGTGGATGGTCAGGCCCGTGTGCACGGGGAGGGCGGCTGCTTCGGGCACATGGACGCGCCCCTCCTCGAAGAGGATGTCCACCTGCTCACCCGGGAGGGTCAGTTCGGACATACCGGTCCAGCCCGAGGAGTCCGTGATGGCCAGTTCGGCGCGGTACTCCTCGGCGAGGAGTCCGACGGACGAGGCCTTGATCCTCAGCGGCAGGTCCTTGGACACGACGGTGACGTCGAACCCCTCGGCCTGCAGATTGCGGGCGACCGCGAGGATACGGGAGTCGTTGTCCCCCAGGCGGTAGCCGCTGGGCAGCACACTGGGGTCCGAGTGGTTGAGCTCGACACGGACGGTCCCGCCGAGGTCCCCCGTGGGGAGGGGGGCGTCGAGACGGCCGTACCGGACCCGGAGGTCGTCGAGCAGGCGCAGGGCCTGCCGGGCGAAGTAGCCGAGTTCGGGATGGTGCCGCTTGGCCTCCAGTTCCGTCACCACGACGATGGGAAGCACGACCTCGTGCTCGTCGAAGCGGCTCAGGGCGTTCGGGTCGGCCAGCAGGACGCTGGTGTCGAGAACATAGGTGCGCCGGTCGGGCTTGCGGCGCTTTGTGCTGGTCACCACGGAAGGACGTACCCCCTCGGATGAGGTCGGGGAGCGACGGAGTGGAGCTGGACCGGTCGTCGGCCTCGGTGCACGCACCGCACGGGCCGGGGACCGGCCCTCCACTGCTTCTTCCGTGCCGCCACCGCACGGTCGAGCTGGTGCAAAGGGCCTCCCGGGCGGACGGCTCCGGCGCCGTCCACTGAGATCCGACACCCGTGGTTCGGGCGTCGACCTGCTTGGACTATGCCCTCGAACACCCGCCGCCATGCCCACGGGTATGACGGCGCGCCGGTGAACTCCTCATGACGTCCGCTCCCGCCCGCTCGCACGGGAGTGCGGTGTCAGCCGCCGTAACGGCGGTGCCGTGCGGCGTAGTCACGCAGGGCACGCAGAAAGTCGACCTTGCGGAAGGCCGGCCAGAAGACCTCACAGAAGTAGTACTCCGAATGGGCCGTCTGCCACAGCATGAAACCGGACAGCCTCTGTTCACCGCTGGTGCGGATCACGAGGTCGGGGTCGGGCTGGTCGCCGGTGTAGAGGTGGCGGCCGATGAGGTCGACGCTGACGGACTCGGCGAGCTCCTCCATGGAGGTGCCCTTGTCGTGCGCCTCGGCGATCATCGAGCGCACGGCGTCGGCGATCTCCTGGCGACCGCCGTATCCGATGGCCACGTTGACCAGTATCCCGTCGACGTGGGCGGTGGCCTCCTCGGCCTCCTTCAGCGTGGTCTGCATCGGGCCGGGCAGCAGGTCCGGCGTGCCGACGTGATGCACGCGCCAGCGTCCGTCGGCGGCGAGGGTGCGGACGACGTCCTCGATGATGCCGAGCAGGGGGACGAGCTCTTCCCGGGGGCGGTCGAAGTTGTCCGTCGACAGCAGCCAGAGGGTGACGACCTCGACGTCCGTCTCGGTGCACCAGCCGAGGAACTCCTCGATCTTCTCCGCGCCGACCCGGTGCCCGTGCACGGTGGAGGAGCCCGCCGCCTTGGCCCAGCGCCGGTTGCCGTCCATGATCACGCCGATGTGCTTGGGCACCTGAGCGTGGTCCAGGTGGCCTTCCACCCGGCGTGCGTACAGCCTGACCAGCAGGCCGCGCAGCCTGTCGCGCAGGTTCACGTGATTGTCAGCCCCTCCGTACGGATGCGGTCCCCGCGCATGGAGCGTACCGGGGTTCGGGGCGGGCGCGTCCTGGGGGTGCGGTCCCGGAACAGAAAACGGGCCGGTCCGTGGGGGGGAGACGGACCGGCCCGAGGGGGGGTTTCCACCATAACCCTTCGTAAGTGATGCTGGGTGCATCGGCGCGAGACAACTACGCTCCGGAGTCGTCCGGCGACGGCCGGATGAGAGGGAAAACGATCCCTCAGGATGGCGCTCCAGCGAGAAGCAGGCCGGTGACCAGGGGAAACGCGGACCCCATGGCCGGTAGTGGTGGGTTTGGCCGATTGTGCGCACCGCTCGGCCGTCCGGGGGTCATCCCTCCCAAGGGTGAACCCGGCCGCGAACGTCCGCTTGACGCGCCGGGATCGGGCCATCGGCGGGTCACAGCAGGGCAGGGCACCGCGCAGCCCCCTCCACCGCGCGGTGCCACCGCGCAGCTTTGCTTACGCGAATTGCCTTGGTCTGAACTTACGCGAGGGCTGAACGGAAAGCGAGCCGGCCCTCATAACAATGTGGGAAAGGTGAGGGTTCCTTGGATGTGGAGGGCGGAAGCGGCCCTCGACCCCTCAATGTGCGATTTGCACCGTTTGACGGCAAGACGGCGGCTCAGGACCCCGGCCTGCGGGCCACGACCAGATGGCGGGTGCTGTGCGCCACGAAGGGGCCCTCGGCCTCGATCCGCTCGTGCAGGGCGCGCAGCCGGGGGCGGTACGCCTCGACGGTGAAGCCCGGCACCATCCACACCACCTTGCGCAGGAAGTGGACGACGGCGGCGATGTCGTGGAACTCCACCCGCAGGGTCTCGGCGCGCAGTTCGGCGACCTCCAGACCCGCGGCCTCCGCCTCGGCGCGTTCCCGGTCCGGGTGCCGGGCGTCGCGCACCTCGTCGGGCAGGGGTCCCAGGAAGTACTCGACCAGTTCGAAGACGCTGCGCGGGCCGACGTGCTGGGCGAAGTAGGTGCCGCCGGGCCGCAGCACCCGGGAGATCTCCGCCCACGGCGCCCGGACCGGGTGCCGGCTCGACACCAGGTCGAACGCCGCGTCGGCGAACGGCAGCGGCGCGTCCTCCGGTACGGCGACGACCGCGACCCCGCGCGGGGCGAGCAGCGCGGTGGCCTGGGCGACGTTGGGCGGCCAGCCCTCCGTGGCGACGGTGAGCACCGGGGTCTCGGGCGCCCGTCCGAGGGCGAAGGCGAGGACCTCCCCTCCCCCGGTCTGCAGATCCAGCGCGGCGGTGACGGCGGCCAGACGGCCGGCCAGCGACACGGCGTACCCCCAGCTGGGCCGCTCCTCGGTGGCCCGCCCCTCGAACCAGGAGAAGTCCCAGCCCTCGGTGGGCACCGCGGCGCCCTCCGCGACGAGTTCCTCGAACGACCTGCTGCGCTGCTCCATGCGGTCATGGTCGCAGGACGGTGTCAGTGGCCGCTGATAATTTCCGCCGCATGACGAACCCGACGCACCCGACGTACACAGCGGACGAGAAGGCGGTGCTCCGCGAGAGCCTGGACCGGCACCGGGACGCGGTCCTGTGGAAGCTGGAGGGCCTGGACGACGAGGCGCTGCGCCGCCCGATGACACCGACGGGGACGTCCCTGCTGGGGCTGGTCAAGCACCTCGGCTCCGTCGAGTACGGCTGGTTCGTCGAGAGCTTCGGCGGTGAGGCCGAACCGCTGTGGTTCGACCCCTACAACGACGAGGACATGCGGGCCGACCAGGGCGAGACGACCCAGCAGATCATCGACTTCTACGGCCGGGCGCGAGCCGCCGCCGACCGCGTGATCGCGGGCCGGCCGCTGGACGCGCTGGGCAGACCGGACTGGCGGGACACCGAGGTGTCCCTGCGCTGGGTGCTCGTCCACATGATCGAGGAGACGGCACGGCACGCGGGTCACATGGACATCGTGCGCGAGCTGATCGACGGGGCGACGGGCAGCCGCCGGCCCGCGTGACGGGCGGGGCCGGGAGAGAGCGGGGACGGCCGCCGGGTCACGGGACCAGCGGCCGGACCTCCTCGGCCACGAACCGCACGAACCCCTCCGGGTCCGGTTCGTCGCCCGTCGGCTGCAGGACCACGGTGTCCGCCCCGGCCTCCGCGAACCGCCGCACGGCCGCGGCGACGGCGGCCGCGTCTCCCGCGACCCCGAGGCCGGGCACGGACGCGACCCCCTCCGCGGCCAGTTCGGCCCGGACACGCTCGGGGCCGTCCGGGCCGGTGGCGGCGAGCAGGTAGACGACGATCCGGTGCGGCTCGGCCTCGGAGCGTCCCGCCGAGCGCCGCCCCTCGTCGATGAGCCCGCGGGCCCGGCGCACACCCTCGGGCGGGGTCCAGGCGGTCAGCAGCGTCCCGTCGGCGGCCTCGCCGGACAGCCGGAGCGAGCGCGGCCCGGTCACCCCGGCGACGACCGGCACCGGCCCGTTCGGCGGCCAGTCCAGGGCCACGCCGTCGAGCCGGACGTACCGTCCCGCGGTGGTGACGCGTTCCCCGCGCAACAGGGCGCGCAGCGCGTCGAGGTACTCCCGCAGCAGGGTCACCGGCGACTCGGCCCGGGCGCCGACCTGCCCCATCCAGTCCTGCACACCGTGTCCGAGGGCGAGGATGGGCCGCCCCGGGAACATCCGGTCCAGGGAGGCGGCCTCCATCGCGGTGAGCGCGACGTTGCGCAGCGGCACGGGCAGCAGGCCGATGCCGACCTTCACCCGCTCGGTCCACGCGAGGGCGGCCGCGGCGGTGGAGACACCTCCCTCGCGGAAGCAGTCCTCCCAGAGCCAGAGTTCCTCGAGGCCCGTCTCATCGGCGATCCGGGCGACGGATCGCAGTCGTTCGGGGGCGAGTTGGGGGCGGAACACCGCGCCGAGTCCGGTCATGGCATCTTTCCTACCCGGGGGCAGGACAACGCAGTATCCGCGAGAGGCGGGAGGGACCGCGATGGCTCGGCGGTGGCAGGACGGACGGGGCACGCTGACGGTCCACGGGGAGCACGGCGAGGTGACGGTGCCGCTGGAGATCGCCGCGTCCTACCGGGCCCGTACGAAGGGGCTGCTGGGGCGGGACTCCGTCGACGGGGCGATGCTGCTCACGCCGGCCGGCAGCGTGCACACCGTGCGCATGCGCATGCCGATCGACGTCGCCTACCTCGACCGGCGCCTGCGCGTCATCGCCGTCCGCACCATGCCCCCGGGCCGGCTGGGCCTGCCCCGCCCGCGGTCCCGGCACGTGCTGGAGGCGGAGGCCGGGGCGATGGCGGGGTGGGGTTTGCGGACGGGGGTCCGAGTCGCCGTCGAGGCGGGCTGAGGTCTCCCGTCGCCGGCCTCACGAGCGCGGGAAGGAGACCTCGACCCTGCGGTTCTTCTTGCGGCCGGCCTCGGTGGCGTTGGAGGAGATGGGGTACTGCTCGCCGTAGCCGCGGACCTCGTAGGTGATCGTGGAGTCGTCCAACTCCGACTCCAGGACCCCCTGCACGGCGTTGGCCCGCTTGCGGGAGAGGACGTCGCCGTGGGCCGAGGAGCCCAGGTTGTCGGTGAAACCGAAGACACGGATGCGGGTGGCGTTCTGCTTGCCGATCTCCTCGGCGATCGACGCGATACGGGCCTTGGCCTCGCCGGTGAGCTTCGCGCTGTCCTTGGGGAACAGCACCTCCGCCTGGAGCGCGAACTTCACGTCGGCGTTGGTGTCCTCGCGGCGCTCCTCACCGGCCTGGTCCTCGACGACCTGCTTGATGTCCAGCACCTTGGCGGCGGCGAGGGTGGCGCCCTCGGGCAGCTTGAGATCCGGGTCGTTGGCGTCGACCTCGACGGGCGCGGCGGCGGACGCCTCGGTGCCGGGCGGCACCACGGGGTCGTCATCGGCGTCGGCCGTGGTGGCGGTCAGGAGTTGGGCGGCGATCATGACGCCGACCGCGGTCAGGGTGAGGGGGTGGCGGGTCATGGGCGGCTCATCCGGAGATCGTGATCGGGGCGCCGGCGAACGTCGGCAGCTGCAGCGTCACTTCCGAGGAGCCCGCCGGCGGCGCGGGGAACTGGATGAAGACCGCCAGGGACTCCCCTGCCTTGAGTGAGGTGAAGCCCGTGGTGGTGAGGGGCCGGCCGTCGGTGTCGCGCAGCACGTAGTACCGCTTCTTGTCCTTGCTGTCCACCAGGGTCGCCCCACCGAGCGACATGCCGTGTCGCAGTATCTCCGTCTCGTCTCCGCGCACGGCCGGGGGAACGGTGACACGCTGCGCGCCATCGTTCTTGAGCGTGCCGTTGACGGTGACGAAGCCACCGGAATCACGTTGCGCGGAGGTGATCTGGAGGATGAGCCCGTTCGACCCCTTCAGCTCGGCCAAGGGGGTGTCGGACTGACCTTCCTGCGTGCTGGGGCCGGGAACTCCGTCCTTCGACGCCGAAGCGGACTTCCGCGGCTTCTTGTCGCCGCTGTCTCCTCCTCCGCCTCCACAGCCCGACGCGCCAAGGGCCAGGCCGGTCGTGAGCGCCAGCGCGACCAGCGCCCTGCGGCCCTTCGCCGAGAACCGAATGCCCATCACTCCGCTTCCTTCGTCACTCGTCATTGCCTTGCCCGTCGGTCAGATGGACGTCGAAGAGGTCCTCGGGGCCGGGGAGGTCGTCCAGGTTCTCCGGGTCGAGTTGCCAGTCGGTGTCGTCGCACCTGAGCTCCGGCAGGGCCTCGTCCCCGGCGTCCTCTGCCGGGAGGTCGAACTCGCACCGCGGCTCGATCACGGAAGTAGCGGTCGCCGTGGAGTGGATGTCCTCTGTCCCGGGCACGATGGAGTCGCCGACGGGCTCGGTGGTCGCGACCTCGACCTGATAGCCCGGAGGCAGTCCGGGTTCCGAGGTGCAGAACGCGGTGGCGTTGTTCTGCGCCGCCAGCTCCCGCGCTCGTCCGCACCCGTCGAGGGGGAAACCCTCACCGTCGAAGATGTCCTGCCACTGCTCGGGGTCGAGGACGTTCTCCAGCCAGTCGTCCGTGAGCTTGTCCCGGGTGTCCAGAGCCGCAGCGAGGGCCGCCGCGTCGGCCGCGGTCTGCGCACCGTTCCGGTTCGCTGCCGCCTGACCGACCGCCAGGTAGGCGAACGCAAGAAAGAGCAGGCCGGCCACCACCGTGAGATAGATGGGGAAAGCCTGCCCAGCGTCGCCGAGCCGGGGGGACCGCCGCATCAGCCTCCGACGACCTCGGCGATTTTGTCGGTGATCGCCGTGTAAATGGTGTTGCCGATGTCCGTCCCCGTGATCGCCAGCACGATCGCCACCACCACCGCGATGATGCCCAGGTACTCCACCGCCGTCTGTCCCCTGTCGTCCCGTGCGGTGCGGGAGCGCAGGTACGCGACGGTCGCGTTGATCCAATTGCTCATGGGGGTCCCCTCCGGTGTCCGGCGATCGTTGAGCGCTCTGGGGAGAAACGTAGGCGGGAACGGCCGGAACGCCAGAGGGTCCCTGGGCCCGATTCCGCGCCATGGCCGAAAACAGTCGTCGCGTCATCGCCCCTCAGCTCCGTCCTGACGGTGAACCCGGCGCCGTACCACGCCATTTGGCTGAGGCCTCCGCCCGGCTCGTGCTGTGAAGTTTGGCGAAGATGCGGTTGATGTGGTTCTTGACCGTCTTTTCGGTGATGAAACAGGTGGCGGCGATCTGCTGGTTGCTCAGGCCCGACGCGATGAGGTCCATGATCTCCGCCTCCCTCCTGCTCAATCGGAACCGTGACCGGTACGACGACTGTGCCACAGATGGTTGCACCTGCGAAAGCGGTTCCGGCAAAGTACCGGCACGAGCGGCCCGTTCGGCGTTTGCTTGCGCGAGCAGAGTCGCGACGGAGGGCGTCAGCGGGGTCCTGCCCCGCTTCACCTCCCGTACCGCCGCGACCAGTTCGTCCGCCGTGAACTCGCCGTGGACCAGGTAGCCGCAGGCGCCCCGGCGCAGCGGCTCCCGTACGGCCTCCGGTTCCTGGCGGTAGGCCAGCATCAGCACCGGTGCGAGCCGGGCCAGTTGGGGGAGGGCCGTGAGGCCGTCCGTACCCGGCGTCCGCACGCCCAGCAGGATCACGTCGGGGCGGTGCCGGCGGGCCGCCTGCTGGGCCTCGTGGCCGTCGGCCGCCTCCGCCACGATCCGCACGTCGGCGTGGCCGGACAGCAGGGCGGTCAGGCCCGCCCGCACCACGGGGTCGTCGTCCGCCACCACGATCCGCAGCGCCTGGTGCGCCGGAATGCCGCTCATGTGCTCCCCCCTACTCCCCCGTCAGCGTCCCGAAGTCCGTGCCCGACCCGAGCAGCAGGCCCGCGCCCAGCAGGAGCAACGTCGCCGGCACCATGAAGGTGGTGATCATCAGCGTGGCCCTGGGCACCGCGCGGGCCGCCTTGCGGCGGGCGTTCTGCGCGTCGGTGCGGCGCATGTCCTTGGCGAGGGCGACCAGGGTGTCGACGATCGGCGCGCCCAGCTCCTCGCCCTGCTGGAGCGCCGTCACGAACATCGCCACCTGCTCGGAGTCGTTCCTGCGGCGCAGTTCCGCGAACGCCTGGCGGCGGCTCATGCCGAGGTCCATCTGGCGCAGGGTGATGCGCAGTTCGTCGGCCCAGGGGCCCTGGTACCGGCCCGAGACGCGGTCGAGGGCCTGGCGGAAGCCGAGGCCGGCGCTGACCACGACGGCGAGGACGTCCAGGAAGTCCGGCAGGGTCCGTTCGATCTCGTCCTTCCTGATCCGGATGGCCGACCAGATGCCGACCTCCGTCCAGAAGGCGCCGAACGCGAGCAGGAGCAGCGCGACCAGCACCTGTCCGCGCAGCAGGAAGACGAGGAAGCCGACCGCGCCCAGGAAGCCGTACACGGCGCGCCGGGCCGCGTAGCGGTCGATGGTCAGACCGCCGGGGTTGCCCGCGAGGTCGATCCTGCGCCGGTACCGGGCGACCAGCTTGGGCCCCATGAGGCGCAGTACGGCCGGGGCGTAGCGCATGCCCATGCGGTCGATCAGGGAGTCCACGGCGCCGGTGCGGGTGGAGCCGACCTCCAGCGCGAGCGCCAGGTCGGCGGGCAGTTTCGTCTCCGCGCGGTACATGCGGACGCCGGCGAAGGCACCGGCGACGGCGAGGGCCATGACGGTGGCGAGGAGAAGTCCGATTCCCATGGCGCGGCCCCCTCAGACGTCGATCCGCGAGAGGCGGCGGATCAGCAGGAAGCCCAGCGCGTACAGCCCGAACGCGACGAGGACGGCAGCCTGTCCGAGCGGGCTGCCGGTCATGCGGTCCAGGGCGCCGTCCTTCACGCCGTTCATCAGGAACAGCGATCCGACGCCCAGCACGGGGACCGCGTACGACGTCATGCTGACCTGGGAGAGCTGGGTGCGGACCTCGCGCCGGGTCTCCTTGCGCTCCTCCAGCGTCTCGGTGAGGTTCCGCAGGGCGCTGACCACCTGGCCGCCCGCCCGGTTGGACAGGACCAGCGTGGTGACCAGGACGACGAGTTCGCGGGAGGGGAGGCGGTCGGCGAGTTCGCCGAGCGCGTCGTCCATGGAGGCGCCGAGCGCCAGCTGGTGCGAGACCTTGGCGAGCTCCTCCCCGGCGGGGGCCTCCAGCTCCTCCGCGGCGAGGCCGATGGCGGTGCGCAGGGCGAGACCGGCGTGGGCGGCGTTGGCCAGGATGCGGGCGAGCTCGGGAAGCTGGTTGATGAAGCGCTCGATGCGTTTCTGCCGCTGCCAGTTCAGGAACTGCACGGCGGCCCACACGCCGAGCAGCCCGGCGATCGGCCCGAAGAAGGGGGCGAGGGCCGCCTGCCCGACGAGCCAGAGGCCGGCCACCACGGCCAGCAGGGTCACGAAGAACTCGCCGGGGGTGATCTCCAGGCCGGTGGCGGCCAGCCGCAGCTCCAGGCGCCTGCCCGGGCGGGTGCGGCGCAGCCGGCGGTCCAGGCCGGAAAAGCGGCGGCGGCGTCCTCCCGCGCCGGTGAGCTGGCCGGTCGCGGACAGGCGCTCGACCAGGGCCTGGCGGCGGGCCCGGCCGGCGGCGTACGCCTGGACGCCCAGGACGGCCAGGACGCAGGTCAGCAGCGCGATGCCGGTGGTGAGCGTGATGCGGGTCTGCAGGTCCATGGGCGGGGTCCTACCTGGCCTCTCGGGTGGCGAGCTCGAGCGGGGACGCGGCGACGCCGAACGCCTGCGGGATCGGCTGGTTCGCCATGTAGAGGCGGTCGGCGGTGCGGCGCGGGAGCGGGTAGCAGGCGAAGGCACCGTGGACGCGGCCGTCCGGTGTCATGGGCTGGGCGTTGAACCGGGCCACCGTCACCAGCCGGTACGGCTCCGCCCCGTGGCTGTCCAGGACCGCGATCTCGGTGATGCGGCGGGCGCCGTCCGGGAACCGGGTCAGCTGGATGATCACGTCGACGGCGCTGTTGATCTGGTCGTGCAGCGCCTCGAAGGGGACGGCGACCTCGGACATGGACGCGAGGGTCTTCAGCCGCATCAGGGCGTCCTCGGCGCTGTTGGCGTGCACGGTGGCCAGCGAGCCGTCGTGGCCGGTCGACATGGCCTGGAGCATGTCGAGGGACTCGCCGCCGCGCACCTCGCCGACGACGATCCGGTCGGGGCGCATCCGCAGGGAGTTGCGGACCAGGTCGCGGATGGTGACCTGTCCCTTGCCCTCGACGTTCGGCGGGCGGGACTCCAGGCGGATCACATGCGCCTGCTGGAGCTGGAGTTCGGCGGAGTCCTCGATGGTGATGATGCGCTCGGAGGAGGGGATGAGGCCGGACAGGGCGTTCAGCAGGGTCGTCTTGCCGGTGCCGGTGGCGCCGGAGACGATGACGTTGAACTTGGCCTGCACGAGGCCGGCCAGCAGGAACACCATGGGTTCGTCGAGGGAGCCGAGGCCGGTCATCTCGTGCAGGGTGAAGGAGCGCGGGAAGCGGCGGATGGTGAGGGTGGCCCCGCTGAGGGACAGCGGCGGGATGATGACGTTGACGCGCTCGCCGGACGGCAGCCGGGCGTCCACCATCGGATTGGACTCGTCGACCCGGCGGTTCACGGTGGAGACGATCCGCTCGATGGTCTGCATGAGCTGGTCGTGGGAGGCGAAGCGCAGCGGCAGCTGCTCGACGCGGCCCGCGCGTTCGACGAAGATCGCGTCGGGGCCGTTCACCATGATCTCGGTGATCGACGCGTCCTCCAGGAGCGGTTCGAGGATGCCGAGGCCGAGCGCCTCGTCGACGACCCGGCGGATCAGCTGGGCGCGCTCGGACGTGGACAGCACCGGGCCCTCGCGGCTGATGATGTGGCCGAGCACCCGCTCCAGGCGGGCCCGGCGCTCGGCCGCGGCCAGGGAGCTCATCTCCGCGAGGTCGATCTCCTGGAGGAGCTTGGCGCGGTAGGTGGCGACGAGGTGGGCGTCCTCGCCCCGGCCGCCCTTCTCCTCGGGGGTGGTGATGCGTGACCTCAGGCTCATGGGCTTCCTCGTTCAGTGGTCGAGCGGCATGATCGCGGTCTTCTCGGCGGGGTCGAACTCCCAGCCGGGGACGATCGACGGGATCTCGACCGTCGCGGTGACGGAGACCTCGTCACCGCCCACGAGGGGCGGGCAGCTGACCTGCACCCATTCGCTGACCGCGGCGGAGCAGGCCGCCTGCGCGCTCTCGTCCAGGGAGGCGGCGCGTGCCCCGGCCCGTGCCGCGGTGCCGGCCTGCTGGGCGGCGTAGGCGATGAGGCCGAGCTGGATGCCGGCCAGGGCGACGAGGATCAGCAGGGGGAGGAACCCGAGGTACTCCAGGGCGACCTGCCCGCGGTCGCGGTGCTTCCCGCCGTACGCCATCTCAGTCCCTCCCCTCCTCCTCGACGGCCCCGGCGTGGCCGTCGACCGTGAACGGGAACCCGATGGACCCGGGGAAGAGGACCGGCACCTCGAGCTTCACGTCGGCCGTCACCATCCCTCCGCCGGTGCCGCACCGCACCTCGCCGGTCCACGCGCCCGGCAGGTCCGCGAAGCCGGCCTCCTGGCACGCGGCGTCCCGGGCCCCCCGGTCCGCGGCCGTCGCCGCCCGCACCGCCTCGTCGGCGGCGTGCCCCGCGAGCGTGTACGTGTATCCCACCAGGACGCACTGCCACAGCAGCACCAGTGTCAGCAGGATCAGCGGTGTCATCCCGAGGAACTCGATCGCGACCTGCCCCCGGTCCCCCCGCCGCCGCCTCACCGCCCTATCTCCTTGCGCCGCCGGAAGGTCACCGCGGGCCGCTCCCCGCCCCGGGCCCGCTCACCGCCCCGGGCCCGTCCGCCGCGCCGCGGAGCGGCGCTCTCGGTGCCCGCGACCAGGCCCAGTTCGCCCGCGAGGGCCCACAGGGCCTGCTTCACGGTCGACTTGGCGTCCAGTTCGTGCACCCGGCCGGCGTCGACGGCGCCCTGCAGCTCCTTGTAGTTGGCCGGGACGGCGGTGGCCGCGACCGCGGTACCGGTGATGCGCTGGATCAGGGCGGGCTGGATCTCAGCGGACCGGGTGTGGCGGTTGACGACGATCGTGGTCTCCTCCGCCTTGCGGATCTGCAGGCGGTCCCACATCCGGACGGTGCGCTTGGCGCCGCGCACCGCGACCACGTCGGGGGTGGTGACGAGGAGCGCGGCGTCGGCCATCTCCACGGCGGCCGCGCCCGCGCCGCTGAGCTGGGCGCCGCAGTCGACGACGACCACCTCGTAGCGGGAGCGCAGCGCGCCGACGATGTGCCGGGCGGCCGCGTCGGTGACCTCCTCGCCGCGCTCCCCGTCGCCGGGGGCGAGGAGCAGGGCGACCCCGGTGTCGTGCCGGAACACCGCGTCGGCGAGGACGCGCGGCGAGATGTCGGTGATGGCGGCGAGGTCGGCGACCGAGCGGCGGAACTGGATGTCCAGGTAGGAGGCGATGTCGCCGGTCTGGAGGTCCATGTCGAGCAGGGCGGTGCTCCGGCCGGACGCCTGCGCGGCGAGGGCGAGCTGGATGGCGGTCAGGGTCGTGCCGACGCCGCCCTTGGCGCCGCTGACCGTGACGACGGTGCCGCCGGCTCCGCCGAACACGTCGGGTCCGGCGCCCAGGTGCCGTCGTACGCCCACCGACCACTGGGCCACGGCGTTGACGCGGCTGGCGAGTTCCTCGTAGTGCAGGGGCAGCGCGACCAGGCCGCGGGCGCCGTGGTCCATGGCGGCCTGGAAGAGGCCGGGGCTCGCGTCGGAGGTGACGAGGATGACGCCGACGGCCGGGAAGCGCAGGGCGACCTCGCGGATCAGCTCCAGGGCCGGTACGGGGCCGACGCGTTCGTGGACGACGACGACCTCGGGCAGTTCGTCGACGGACTCGGCCGCGAGACGGGCGAGGGTGTCGACGAGCTGGGTGGAGTCGGTGACGGGGGCGACCGGCTCGGCGTCGGGGAGCTGGCTCAGCAGGGTGGTGAGGGAACGGACCGCGTCCGCGTCGCCGACGGCCGGGAGGATCCTCGTGGGCATGGGGGCCTCTCACTTGTCCTTGGCGAGTTCGTAGGTGCGGTCCGACGGGGCGACGTCGGGGACGGCACCGGGCGCCACCAGCGCGAGCCGCACCTCGTCGGCGAACGACTCGGCGTAGGTGATGCGCTGGGCGTCGACGGTCCTGAGCGCGAAGGTGATGGGGACGGCCTCGACGGTGCGGCGGTCCCGCGCGTCGCGGTCGGGCTCCAGCGAGGTCAGGTCGCCGACGTCGATGACACGGGCGTTGGCCACGATGAGCTTGGACTGGTCGGCGGCGCCGTCGCGCTCGCCCTTGAAGGTGGCGTAGACGTTGACCGTGGAGCCGGGGGTGATCTTCCCGGCGACGCCGGTCGCCGCGTCGATCATGATGGCGAGTTCCTGCTCGTCCGACTTCAGGGCGGGCTGGTCGACGATCATGTCGCTCTGGAGGAGGGAGCCCTCCTTGAGCGTGGTGACGGCGATCTTGCCGCGGATGTCGCGCAGGTCGGTGACGGCGTTCGGGCTCAGCCACCGCTCGGGCATCTCGATCTTCTCGAACTGGGCCGCGCCGAGCGGGGTGTAGGGGGGGACGTCCCGGGTGAGCCGGTAGGCGGTGACCTCCGGGCCGACCTCGGACTTCACGTCGCTGATGACGGAGAGCACGCCGGCGAAGGCGCCGAGGGCGCACAGGACCGACAGGAGCAGGAGTATCACGCCGCGGCGCTGACGGGAGTTCATGAACCGTGCAACCTCATTGGGGGAATCGGTCGGGGGCGGTCGGTGGGTCCGGCCGGGGGCCGGGTCCTGGTCCGGTCAGCCTGCGCGGGCGGGCTGCTCGTGGGCGGGCGGGGTGGCGGAGCAGAAGACGCAGCGGTCGCCGATGACGTCGATGCCGCACCAGTGGCAGGAGCTCTGCCGCACGGAGCTGACGAGTTGGTAGAGCACCGGCAGGTCGGGCAGGAAGGCGCAGAACTCGATCAGTTTGGCCGTCCCCCACCACGGGGCCGACTCGGCGGGCAGCACCACCTCGCGCAGGCCCTGGGCGCGCCACGACGGGGCCAGGGTGCCGGCGACCCAGTCGGACTGGAGCTGGCCCTGGGCGACCAGCATCGAGGTGCCGAACTCCGGTCCGGGCAGGGTGACTCCGGGGGCGGCGCGGACCAGCCGGGGCGACGGGTGGGCGAGGACGCCGAACTGGCTGCCGGGCATCCAGGACCGGGCGTGCGAGCCGAGGTCGACGGGGACGCGGTCGAGCTTGGCGACGGAGCCGAGGAGCGCGCCCGCGTGCAGGTAGTGGGTGAGCAGCCGGCCGGCCGAGGCGAGGATGCCGGGGCTGAGGTCGCAGGAGGCGAGCTGCCGCAGCTGGCGGGCGAGGACGGCGAGCGCGAGCGGGGGCAGCGCGGGTTCGAAGACGGCGATGCGGTCGCTCTCCAGCAGGGACCGTACGGTGTGCAGCCGCTGCCGGGCGCGCCGGGAGGCGGCCTGGGAGCAGACCACGATCACATGGCCGTGCTGGTCGGTCAGGGTCTGCAGGTGCGCCAGCGACCGCTCCAGCGGCTCCCGTTCGAGGTCCGGGAGCACCACGGCGGGCACGGTCCGCTCGTCCTGCACCGGCAGTGCCATGTCGGCACTGGTCACGGCAATGGCAGTTGGCACGCGTCGCTCCCCGTCTCCCCGCCTGGCCCCGGCGCTCCCGTGTCACTCCGGTGCACCGGGACGACTTCGTTGCGTGACTGTCCCTGCACTGTATCCGCGGCTCGATGACCGGAGAACAGCGTTTCCGCAGCCGGGAGATAACTGTCCACCCCCAACTCCCGTCAAAACGGGGCAGGTCGCGCACACAAACTCTCCACGACCGGAACCTCTTGACAGTTGGATTGGTCTGGACCAACGTGTTTTGGCATGTTCATAAACAGATCCCGGCGCCTCCCCGGACGGCCGGCGCGCCTCTGGGCCGCGGCCGCCGCCTCCGCCCTCTCCCTGACCTTCCTGGGCGCCGGTCAGGCGTCCGCGGCGGACGTCAACAACGCGAAGAACGCCGGCTTCGAGTCCGGCCTGAGCAACTGGACCTGTACCGCGAACAGCGGCACGACGGTCTCCTCTCCGGTGCACGGCGGCGCGACCGCGCTGAAGGCGACACCGGCCGGGCAGGACAACGCCCGGTGCTCGCAGACCGTGACCGTGAAGCCCAACTCCACCTACACGCTGAGCGCGTGGGTCCAAGGCGGCTACACCTACCTGGGCGTCACGGGCACCGGCACCACCGACGTGTCGACCTGGACCCCGGACTCGGCGTCCTGGAAGCAGCTGTCGACGACGTTCACCACCGGCGGCTCCACCAGCTCGGTGACGGTGTACACCCACGGCTGGTACGGCCAGGCGGCGTACTTCGCCGACGACGTCTCCGTGTACGGGCCGGACGGCGGCGGGGGCACCGACCCCGCTCCGACGGTCCCCGGCGTCCCGGGCGGGCTCAGCGTCTCGGGCCGCGGCTCCTCCTCCATCTCGCTGGCCTGGAACACGGTCTCCGGCGCCACCGGCTACAACGTCTACCGCAACGGCACCAAGGTGACGGCGGTCGGCGGCACCTCGGCGACGGTCACCGGCCTCGCGGCCTCCACGTCGTACTCCTTCCAGGTCACCGCCACCAACTCGGCCGGTGAGTCGGCGAAGTCGGCGACCGTGACGGGGACGACCACGGCGACCCCGACGGGCCCCGCCCTGCCCAGGCACGCGGTGACCGGCTACTGGCAGAACTTCAACAACGGCGCGGCCGTGCAGAAGCTGGCCGACGTGCAGTCCCAGTACGACATCATCGCCGTCGCCTTCGCCGACGCGACGGGGACGCCGGGCGCGGTCGCCTTCAACCTGGACTCGGCCGGGCTGGGCGGCTACACCGTCGACCAGTTCAAGGCCGACATCCGGGCCAAGCAGGCCGCCGGGAAGAAGGTCATCGTCTCGGTCGGCGGCGAGCGCGGCACGGTGGCCGTGAACGACTCCGCCTCGGCGGCGAACTTCGCGAACTCGGTGTACGCGCTGATGCAGGAGTACGGCTTCGACGGCGTCGACATCGACCTGGAGAACGGCCTCAACGCCACCTACATGACGCAGGCCCTGCGGTCCCTGTCGGCGAAGGCGGGCTCGTCGCTGATCATCACGATGGCGCCGCAGACCATCGACATGCAGTCGACGTCCAGCGCCTACTTCCAGACGGCGCTGAACATCAAGGACATCCTCACCGTCGTCAACATGCAGTACTACAACAGCGGTTCGATGCTGGGCTGCGACGGCAAGGTCTACAGCCAGGGCTCGGTGGACTTCCTGACCGCCCTCGCCTGCATCCAGCTGGAGGGCGGCCTCGCCCCCTCCCAGGTGGGCCTCGGCCTGCCGGCCTCCACCCGGGGCGCGGGCAGCGGGTACGTGTCGCCGACGGTCATCAACAACGCGCTGGACTGCCTCGCCAAGGGCACCGGCTGCGGCGCGTTCAAGCCGTCGCGGACCTACCCGGACCTGCGGGGCGCGATGACCTGGTCGACCAACTGGGACGCGACCGCGGGCAATGCCTGGTCCAACGCGGTGGGACCGCACGTCCACGCCCTGCCGTAGGGACGTCTCACCCCGCCGGACGGTAGTGGCCGAGCACCCAGGCCAGCTGCGGGAACCACTCCTGCAGCCTGGCCCGGGGCTTGGCGTCCACCACACACTCGTAGAACAGGCCGTCCTGGTGGATCACGGCGACCATCAGCGCCTTGCCGTTCGGGCTCGCCTGGTAGTGGACGCTGCGGATCTCCGGCCAGCGGAACTCGACCGTCAGGCCGTACATCTCGAAGACCACACCGGAGGCGTCGACCACGACCGCGTTGCGCTTGTCGACGGCCAGGAACTCCGGACCGGCCGGCGCCGCCGGCTGTGGCGGCACCGGGCCGTATCCCGGCTGCGCGGGGGCGTAGGAGGGCGGCGCGGGCGCCTGGTGCGGCGCGTACTGCGGCGGGGGCGGGCCGAAGCCCGGGCCGGGTGCGGGTGGCTGCTCGCTCATCGGGGGGTCCTGCTCCTCGTCCTCACGGGAAACCCGGCAGACTTCCGGGTGCTGCGGTGAAACATTCTCCCCGCCCCACCGCATCAGTGAGGTGAGGGCCTGACCGCACAGCCGCAGGGGGACGTATGAGACAGCCGCGCGCGGACGAGTACGCGCAGTTCGCGGCGGCCAGGGCCGGGCATCTGTACCGCTCCGCCTGTCTGCTGACGGCCGGGGACACCCATCTCGCCGAGGACCTCGTCCAGGAGGCGCTCGGCCGCATCTACGTCCGCTGGGGCCGGATCTCCCGGGTGGACAACCCGGCCGGCTACGCGCAGACCGTCCTCACCCGCGTCTTCCTCGCCCACCAGCGGCGGCGCAGCAGCACCGAGCGGGCCACGGACACGATCCCCGACCGGGCCGCCGCCGACGGCGGCCACGGCGACCTGCCGCTGCGGCTGACCCTGCTCCAGGCGCTGGCCCGGCTGCCCGCCAAGGACCGTGCGGTCGTCGTGCTGCGCTACTGGGAGGACCGCTCCGTCGAGGAGACCGCCGACGTCATGAACGCCAGCTCGGCCGCCGTGCGCACCCGGTGCACCCGGGCGCTGGGCCGGCTGCGCGAGCTGCTCGGCGAGGAACTCGGCGAGTACGCCACGTCCTGACCCCGATGCCCGACCCCTCCTTCTGAGAACGGTGGATCCGCCATGCCCGTGGAACACGACCAGGAACCCTTCGAGACACGGCTCGGGCACGCCCTGCGCGACGCCGGTGACCACTTCACGGCCGACCGCACGGCACTCGTCGACGGGGGACTCGCCCGAGGTCGCCGGCAGCGGCTGCGCCGGCGCACGGCGGTCCTCGGCGGGGTCGCCGGGGTCGCGCTGGCCGGGGTCGGCGGGACGCTGCTCACCACCCCCTGGGACGACGGCTCCGCCCCCCGGCCCGGCACGTCCGGACGGCCCTCCGCGCAGGCGCTGGTGGCGCCCGTCACCGGACACGAGCTGATCGGGTCGCTGAAGGAAATGCTGCCCGAGGGAAAGGTGAGCGGGCAGGAGGCCCAGGGCGGCGCGGACCGCTCACCGGCGCCGTACGCGCGTCTCGTGTTCGACGACGGCAAGGGGGCCGCGGCGGTCGTCGTCGGCCTGGACCGCATCGGGTTCGGCGGTCAGCACGCCCGCCAGACGGTCGACTGCCCCGACCGGGCGCTGGTGCGGCACGACGCGTGCGTCTCCACCACGCTGTCCGACGGCTCGCTGCTGAGGCTGTTCCAGGGGTACGTGTACGGCGACGGGCGCGCGAAGACCAAGCTGTGGTCGGCCGACCTGGTCACCCCGGCCGGCCAGCACGTCTTCGTCAAGGAGCTCAACGCCGCGGCCGAGAAGGACTCGCCGGTGACCCGGCCCGAGCCCCCGCTGTCCACCGCCCGGTTGGAGAAGCTGGTGACGGCGCCGGTGTGGCGCGGCTACGTCGACTCGCTCCCCGAGGACCCGCTGGAGGAGTCGGAGCCGCCCGCCGAGCCGTCCGTCGACTCGGTGCTGGACACGCTTGCGGCCCTGCTGCCCCGCGGGGCGAAGGTCGTGGAGCGGGGCGAGGACTACTCGTTCCTCGTCCTGGACGACGGCGGGGGCCGCGGCTATGTGCAGGTCGACGTCCAGCAGAACATGGGCGACGTGGCCGGGGACCTCTTCGGGGAGGGGTCCCAGACGCTGCCGGACGGGACGCTGGTGAACTTCCGCGAGAACGGCGGTGACAAGGGCGTGCCCGGTGCCGTGATGTGGACCGTGGACTCCCTGCGCACCGACGGCTTCCGGGTCGCCGTCAGCGCCCTCAACGCGCCGAGTCAGCACGACGCCCCCAGCCGCCCGGCACCGGTCCTCACCCAGGCACAGCTGCGGAAGATCGCCCTGAGCGCGCGGTGGGACCGGTACCGCTAGGGCGTGTTTCGAAAGTAGCGTCGTCCGCCCGAAGGGCGGGGTCCGCGGCGTCTGGTGCGGTGCATCGCAAGGCGGAGGGTCGTCCGCGTA